>JBKPLC010000101.1:0-10248 GCA_046731495.1 Actinomycetota bacterium
CAGAAGCGGCTGATCGACGAGGCGCTCGCCGAGGTGGACTTCTCGAGCCTCGGCGGCAATGGAGCGACCGAGGAGGCGGCCAGTTGATTCGCGTAGCCCCCGGAAGCGAAGCTGAGGAGGCGTAGCGTTGGAAGAGATCGCCCGCGTCTACGCCTCGGCGCTCTTCGGAGTGGCCAAGGACAAGGTGAAGCTCGACTCCATCCGCGAGCAGCTCGGCGCCTTCGCCGACGCGCTCGCGGACAACCGCGAGATGCAGCTGTTCTTCTTCAGCCCCTACTTCTCCTCGGCGGAGAAGGAGGACGGTCTGAAGAAGGGGGTGGCGGACGCCGAGCCCGAGCTGCTCAATTTCCTCCTGCTCCTGATCGAGAAGCACCGGATGCCGGTGCTCTTCCGGATCAGGCGGCAGTTCGACGCGCTCTGGGCTAAGGAGAACAAGCGCCTCGGTGTGACCGTGACCAGCGCGGTCGAGCTCGATCCCGAGATCGTCGAGCGAATCGGGAAGGAGATCGAGGAGCAGACGGGCAACCAGGTCGAGCTGCAAAGCGAGGTCGACCCGGACATCCTCGGCGGGCTGGTGCTCCAGGTGGGCAACATGGTCTTGGATACGAGCATCAGGAACAGGCTCGAGAAACTGCGAAAGAGCGTCGCCCAAGCGGCGTAGGAAAGGAACGAAAGCCGCAATGGAGATCAAGCCAGACGAGATAGCCAGCATCCTGCGCGAGCGGATCGAGGGCCTGGACGTGGAGTCCGCCGACCTCTCAGAGGTCGGCACCGTGCTCGAGATCGGCGACGGAATCGCCCGCATTCACGGGGTGGACAACTGCCAGTCGCTCGAGATGCTCGAGCTGCCGCACGACGTGGTCGGGCTGGCCCTGAACCTCGAGGAGGACAACGTCGGCGCCGTGCTCTTCGGCGACTGGGACAAGGTCTCCGAGGGCGACACGGTGAAGCGCACCGGCAAGCTGCTCGAGATCCCCGTCGGCGAGTCGCTCCTCGGCCGCCTGGTCGACCCGCTCGGTCGCCCGCTCGACGACAAGGGCGAGATCAACACCAACGAGACCCGCGCCGCCGAGCACAAGGCTCCGGGCGTCGTGCACCGCCAGCCCGTGGTTGAGCCGATGCAGACCGGGCTCAAGGCGATCGACTCGATGATCCCGATCGGCCGCGGCCAGCGCGAGCTGATCATCGGCGACCGCCAGACCGGAAAGACGGCGATCGCGATCGACACCATCATCAACAACCGCAACTCCGACCTGATCTGCATCTACGTCGCGATCGGGCAGCGGATGTCGACCGTCGTCCAGGTGATGGAAACGCTGGACGAGCACGGCGCGATGGAGAACACGATCATCGTCGCCGCCCCCGCCGACGAGGCCGCGCCGATCAAGTACATGGCGCCCTACGCCGGCTGCGCGATGGGGGAGCACTTCCTCTACCAGGGCAAGCACGCCCTCTGCATCTACGACGACCTCTCCAAGCACGCGGCCGCCTACCGGCAGATGTCGCTCTTGCTGAGGCGCCCGCCTGGTCGCGAGGCCTACCCGGGCGACGTCTTCTACCTGCACTCCAGGCTCCTGGAGCGCGCGGTGAAGCTCTCCGACGAGCAGGGCGGCGGGTCGCTGACGGCGCTGCCCGTGATCGAGACGCAGGCCGGCGACATCTCGGCCTACATCCCGACCAACGTCATCTCGATCACCGACGGCCAGATCTTCCTCGAGACCGACCTGTTCTACTCGGGGGTTCGCCCGGCGATCAACGTCGGCACCTCGGTGTCCCGGGTCGGAGGCAACGCGCAGACCAAGGCGATGAAGAAGGTCGCCGGCAAGCTGCGCCTCGACCTCTCCCAGTACCGCGAGCTCGAGGCCTTCGCGCAGTTCGGCTCGGAGCTCGACCCGGAGACCCAGAAGCAGCTGGCCCGAGGCGAGCGCATGGTCGAGGCGCTCAACCAGACCGAGCGCAAGCCCATGCCGGTCGCCGAGCAGGTCGCCTCGATCTTCGCCGGCACCGCGGGCTACCTCGACCGGATCAAGACCGAGCGCGTCGCCGAGTTCCTCGCCGACCTGATCGACCGGCTCCACGCCGAGGACGACAGCAAGGCCCTGCTCGACCGAATCAACGAGACCGGGGAGCTCTCCGACGAGGACGAGGGGGCCCTGGGCAAGGCGATCGAGGGGATGGTCGACGACTTCGGCCCCGACTTCGACGAGGAGGGCAATCCCCTCGAAGAGGGCGAGTCCGACAGGATCAAGCGCCGGGAAGGCGAGGAGCGCCCGCCGGCCGAATCAGGCCCGGACGGCGCCGGAGCCGAGGAGGCCGAGGCCGAGACGCAGGCCGAGCAGGAGGAGGCCGGCGCAGCCGCCTGACATCAAACGGCGGCTCCTCCGCTTCGCGTCCGGGGCCGCCTTCTAACTCATGGCAACACGTAAAGAAGTCAAGAACCGCATCGCCTCGGTCAAGAACGTCCAGAAGATCACCAGGGCGATGGAGATGGTCGCGGCGGCCAGGCTGCGGCGCGCCGAGCAGCGCATCGACGCGTTGCGCCCGTACGCGCGCGAGTTGCGGAAGATGACCCGCCAGGTCGCGGAGGCGGCCGGGGTCGAGGCGCGCAATCTGCCCGTGCTCCAGGAGCACGAGGAGCAGAACACGATCGGCATTCTGTTGGTCACGGGCGACCGCGGCCTCGCCGGGTCGTTCAACTCCCAGATCATCCGGGCCGGCGTCCAGCTCCAGCGGCAGCTCCGCAGCGAGGGCAAGGACGTCCGCTTCTCCGTCGTCGGCCGGCGCGGCGCCTCGACGATGCGCTTCCGCGGCGAGGACCTGCACGGCGAGTACGTCGGCTTCACCGACCGTCCGGCGTTCGCCAACGCACGCGAGGTCGCCGACGACCTGGTGGCTTCCTACGTCGACAAGGACCTCAACCGGGTGGACCTGATCTACAACCGCTACGTCTCGCCGCTCACCCAGTACGTGCGGCGGCAGACTCTGCTTCCGGTGCAGCAGGCCGACGTCTTCGGCGAGGGAGTGGAGGAGTTGACTCCCGACGAGGAGGCGGATCTGGACGAGGAGCTCGTCGAGGCCCACCGCAAGGCGCTCTGGGTCTACGAGCCGGAGCCCGAGGAGCTGCTCGCGGAGCTGATCCCCGAGTACGCCCAGCTCAACGTCTACCGGGCGCTGCTCGAGTCCACCGCCTCCGAGCACGGCGCGCGGATGACGGCGATGCGGAACGCGGCGGACAACGCGAAGGAGGTGATCTCCGACCTCACCCTCGAGATGAACCGGGTGCGGCAGGCCGAGATCACCCAGGAGATCCTCGAGGTCGTGGCCGGCGCCGAGGGCCTCTCTTAAGTCTTGGAATAGAGAAGGAGAAGAATGGCTGAGAACGGAGCAAGCGGCAACGGAAATGTGGGGACCGTCGAGCAGGTGACGGGCGTCGTCCTCGACGTCGCCTTCCCCGACCACATCCCGGAGATCTTCCACGCCCTGAGGATCGACATCGAGCCCGAGGGGGGACGCACCGAGGGGAGGCTGATTCTCGAAGTGCAGCAGCACCTCGGCGACGACCGCGTCCGCGCGATCGCGATGGATGCGACCGACGGCGTCAAGCGTGGCGACAAGGTGATCGACACGGGCGCGCCGATCTCGGTTCCGGTCGGCAAGGAGACCCTCGGACGGATCTTCAACCTGCTCGGAGAGACGATCGACGAGGGTGAGGAGGTCGAGGGCGACGAGCGCTGGCCGATCCACCGTCCCGCGCCCGAGGTCGAGGACCTTACCCCGTCCCAGGAGATCCTCGAGACCGGGATCAAGGTCGTCGATCTGCTCGCCCCCTACGCCAAGGGAGGCAAGGTCGGCCTGTTCGGCGGCGCCGGCGTCGGCAAGACGGTCCTGATCCAGGAGCTGATCCGGAACATCGCCGAGGAGCACGAGGGCCTCTCGGCCTTCTGCGGAGTGGGCGAGCGCTCCCGCGAGGGCAACGACCTCTGGCTCGAGATGAAGGAGTCCGGCGTCCTCGACAAGACGATGCTGGTCTTCGGCCAGATGAACGAGCCGCCGGGCGCCCGGCTGCGAGTCGCCCTCTCTGGCCTGACCATGGCCGAGTACTTCCGCGAGCAGGGCGGTCAGGACGTGCTGCTCTTCATCGACAACATCTTCCGGTTCGTCCAGGCCGGCTCCGAGGTGTCGGCGCTGCTCGGCCGCATGCCCTCCGCCGTCGGCTACCAGCCGACGTTGGAGACCGAGATGGGCGGGCTCCAGGAGCGGATCACCTCGACCAGGGAGGGTTCGGTCACCTCGGTGCAGGCGATCTACGTGCCGGCCGATGACCTCACCGACCCGGCGCCGGCTTCGGTGTTCGCGCATCTGAACGCCACCACAGTGCTCACCCGGTCGCTGGTGGAGCAGGGGATCTACCCCGCGGTCGACCCGCTCGACTCGACCTCCACCATCCTGAAGGCCGAGATCCTCGGCGACGAGCATTACGAGACGGCGACCCGGGTCCAGGAGACGCTGCAGCGCTACAAGGAGCTGCAGGACATCATCGCCATCCTCGGGATCGACGAGCTCTCGGACGAGGACAAGCAGACGGTGTCGCGGGCGCGCAAGATCCAGCGCTTCCTCTCGCAGCCGTTCTTCGTCGCCTCCCAGTTCACGGGCCGCGACGGCGAGTACGTGCCGGTCTCAGAGACGGTCCGCGGCTTCAAGGAGATCGTCGACGGCGAGCACGACGACATCCCGGAGCGTGCCTTCTACATGCAGGGTCCGATCGAGCAGGTGCTCGAGACCGCCAAGTCGATGAGCGCCGAGGAACCGGACCAGGCCGCCCAGGTCGAGGCCTCTGAGCAGGAGCAGAAGCAGGAGGACGAGGAGCGCAACGGCGGTGGCAATGGCGGCAATGGGAACGGCGGCGTCGGCGATGAGACCGAAGCCGAGACCGTGGCCGGCGAAGCGCCCGAGGAAGAGGGCGAGCAGGCAAAGGCCGGACAGTAAGGAGCCACGGGTA
Source organism: Actinomycetota bacterium (assembly GCA_046731495.1). Classification (GTDB taxonomy): domain Bacteria; phylum Actinomycetota; class Thermoleophilia; order Solirubrobacterales; family 70-9; genus DASUPK01. The sequence continues at coordinate 5,000 of JBKPLC010000101.1, forward strand.
AGGCATGGCCGACGAGCACAACGTCGACGTCCGGGTCCTCACCCCCGAGGGTGAGGTGTTCACCGGCGAGGTTCATCAGGTCTCGACGCGCACCGCGGTCGGCGAGATCGGCATCCTCGCCAACCACGTTCCGGTCCTCGCTCGTCTACGTCCGACCGAGCTGCGACTGCACATGCCGGACGGCGAAGTGCGTCGCTGGGCCCAGGCGGAGGGCTGGCTGCAGGTCTTCGCCAACCGCGCCACGGTCCTGGTCGGCGAGGCGATCCCGCCGGAGAACCTCGACACCGGCGAGCTCCGCAACCGGGTCGAGGACGCGGAGGCGCGTCTGAAGGAGTCCGAGGAGGGCTCGGGCGCCTGGAACCAGGCCGAGAAGGACAAGGCCCGAGCCGAGGCCTTCCTCGAAGTAGCCGAGTCCCAGTCCTAGCCGGGCTGGGAAATAGCGCCTGCGGCCGCCGGGCCGCCTGCACCTAGCATTCCCCCGTCATGGATGAGCTCGCCCTCGCACAGCGGCTGATCGCCTTCGACACCTCGAACGCCGAGGGGCTTCGCCGTGCAGCGGAGTTCGTCGGCGGCTGGCTGGAGTCGAACGACATCCAGGCGAAGCAGACGGAGGCTCGTGGCCTGCCCGTGACCACCGCGCAGGTCGGCCCCGCGAACGGCGAGGTGCCGACGCTCGTGCTGCACGGGCATCTGGATGTGGTCCCCGGCGGCCGCGACCAGTTCGAGCCCAGGGTCGAGGGCGACAAGCTCCTTGGGCGGGGCGCCTACGACATGAAGGGCGCATTGGCGGTGATGCTCACGGTCATGCACGGTCTTCGCGATCAGGAGCACGTTCGTCTCCGCCTCGGCATCGTCTCCGACGAGGAATCCGAGGAGGAGGAGAACCGCGGGTCCGACGCACTGGTGCAGAGCGGCTTCATCGGCGATTTCGCGATCACCGGGGAGCCCACCAATCTCCAGGTCGGGGTGCAGGCAAAGGGCGTCCTGGCGATGAGGCTCGAGGTCCAGGGCCGCTCGGCACACGGCGCCACCCCCTGGCTGGGCGATAACGCCGTCGTCAAGGCAGTCGAGGTATTCAGAGGAATCGAGTCGCTACCTTTTGCGCGCCACAGCTCCGCCCTGTTCGACCGCCCCTCCATCAATCTCGGTCGGATCATGGGCGGCGACGCCCTGAACAAAGTGCCTGAGTCCTGCGTCATAGACGTCGATATCCGCTTCCTGCCCGACCAGGACCCCGATGAGATCCTGGAGCAGGTGAGCGGTCTGCCCGACACCCGCGTGCTGGCCACCTTCAGGCGCCCGCCGGCGGTGGTTGCCGCCGACTCCCCGTTCGTGCAGGGCCTCTGCGAGGCGGCCTCGCCACACCATCCCGAGCGCGTCATGAGCGTCGGCCGTGACGGTGCCTCGGACGCGGTCTCGTTCCTCGCCGTCGGCGTGCCCGCGGTCGAATTCGGGCCGGTTGGGGATGGACATCACGGTCCCATCGAGTGGGTCTCGATCAGCTCGCTTCGCAGCTACCGCCAGGCGCTCGAGGGGTTCGTGAAGAGCTTCCCGGGGATGGCGGCGTGAGCCCCGAGCAGGAGGGGGGAGGCCGCGGCGAGGATCCGCGGCCCGACGAGACGCAGGAGTTCCAGCTCGGCGATGACTTCCGCGACGAGTCCGAGGACAAGCACGCGGAGGACATGCAGCTCGAGAACGAGCCGGCCGGGGACGACGGACACGACGTGGAGGAAGGCGAAGAGGACGACGACCACGGCGACGAGGAAGCCGAAGACGAGCAGGGGGAAGGTGACGGGGACGAGCCTGAGCTCCACGAGGAGGACCAGCTCGAGCGGGTCGTCTCAGCCGAGACGCAGGAGTGGGAGGGTCTCGAGGCCGCCGAGGCTGCCGGGAAGGCGGAGGACCGAACCCTCGTCGCTCGCGCAGGTACCGCAATCACTTCGAGCTTCGAGAAGGTTGGTGGGAAGAAGGTCACCCAGGGCTTCAAGGCCGTCGGCCGCACCACCTCGTCGGGCTTCAAGGCGGTCCGCCGGCACGTCGGCTTTCCGGTCTGGCTGCGGTTCATGACGGCGTCGTTCGTGATCATCGCCTCGGTCGCGGGCGCCACCTCCGCGAGCCTGATCCTCTACCTCGGCGACATCGCCCACGCCCTCAAGGAGCATGCTCTCAGCCAGGACGTCGAGACGGTCCTTGACGACGTGCCGAGCAGTGGCGCCGAGACGATCCTGATCCTCGGATCCGACAAGCGCAACAATGAGATCAGCGGCAAGTACGGACTCTCGGACACCACGATGCTGTTGCGGCTGGATCCCGATCGTGGTGCGATCGCGCTGCTCTCCCTGCCGCGCGATCTCAAAGTGAGCATCCCGGGACTCGGCGTCAGCAAATTGAACGACGCCTACGCCTACGGTGGCCCGAAGCTGACCCTGCAGACCGTCAAGCAGATCACGGGCCTGAGGGTCAACCACCTCGTCAATGTCGACTTCACGGGTTTCGCGCGGGCTGTCAACGCCATCGGCTGCGTCTACATGGACGTAGACCACCGCTACTACATCGCTCCGCACACGGGAACGGCTGAGATCAACCTGCAGCCCGGCTACCAGGCGCTCTGCGGCTTCGACGCGCTCTCGTTCGTCCGTTACCGGCACACGGACAACGACATCGTCCGCTCTGCGCGCCAGCAGGCTTTCCTGCGCGAAGCCCGGGCGAAGGTGCCGCCCTCGAGGTTGATCTCGGACCGCGACAAGCTGCTCCACATCTTCACCTCCTACACCTCATCCGACATCGACGATTCCTTTCAGCTGCTCGAGCTGCTGAAGCTGTTCTTCGACCTGCGCGGAGCCGAGATCAAGCAGGTCCACCTCAACTCCACGCTCGGCCCGTCATACGTGTATGCGACCCGGGACCAGATCAAGCAGGCCGTCGATCAGTTCCTTGGTGTCAAGGGCACGCCCGGCCCCGCCGGCTCCACGGCGAAGCCGCCCAAGAAGGTCGTCCCCTCGCGACCGCCTGACTACAGCAAGCCGACGCCGGCCGCTCCCAAGAAGAAGAAGACGGGACCCGACACCGACCTCATCGAGACCACCTACGGCAAGGCGCTGGCCCGTGGGATCCGCGCCCGGAAATCGAAGGTGCCGATCTACTACCCGACACGTCTCGAGACCGGCAGCGACTATGCGCAGAAGCCGCGCGTATACAAGATCAACGGCAAGGGCGACGAGTCGCCCCCCCACGCTGAGCGCGGCGCCTACAAGTGGGTCTTCTCATTGCCCACGATCGGCGACTACTACGGCTTCGAGGGGACCCTCTGGAAGGACCCGCCAATCCTGGACAACCCGAGCGACGAGAAGACGATCGGCGACCGCACCTACAAGCTCTACTACGACGGGGATCGGCTCCGGATGGTCGCGTGGCAGACGGACCGCGGCTCGTTCTGGCTCTCGAACTCCTTCATCGAAAGCGTCCCGAACGCGGACATGTTGAAGATCGCCCAGGGCTTCAGGCAGCTGCCGGGGACCTGAGGAAGGGCGAGGTGGCCGAGAGGGAGCCGATTGGGGTCGTCGGGGCCGGCTGGGTCGGCCTGGTGACCGCCGCCTGCTTCGCGGAGATCGGACACCGGGTCGTCGTCCGGGAGATCGTGCCCGAGAAGGTCGAGTCGCTTCGCCGCGGCGAGGTGCCGATTCACGAACCGAGCCTTCCCGAGCTGATCGAGCGCAACCGCGAGCGCCTCACGTTCACCACCGAGATGGACGAGCTGCTCGACGGTCCTCGCCTGCTCTTCGTCTGCGTCCAGACGCCGCCGACTTATTCGGGGGATGCAGACCTCTCCGCCGTCCAGCGGGCGGTGGAGGAGATCGGCGAGCCGGAGGGGAAGGCCCTCGTCATGAAGAGCACTGTGCCCGTGGGAACCGGCCGCACGATCCGCCGCGACGCGCCCGACCTCGCGTACGTGTCCTGCCCCGAGTTCCTCAAGGAGGGGACGGCGGTGAAGGACTTCCTGGAGCCGGACCGGGTCGTGGTCGGTGTAGAGCCGGGTGACGAGTGGGCGGCCGACGCCGTTGCCGCCGTCTATGAGCCGCTCGGCGCTCCGATCGTCCGGACGGACCTCTCGAGTGCCGAGATGATCAAGCTCGCCTCGAACGCTTACCTGGCGACGAAGATCAGCTTCATCAACGAGATCGCCAATGTCTGCGATGAGGTCGGCGCCGACGTCACCGAGGTGGCGCGGGGCATGGGTCTCGATCCGCGGATCGGCGATCGGTTCCTGAACGCCGGGCTCGGCTTCGGCGGTAGCTGTTTCCCGAAAGACACCCAGGCGCTCAAGATCCTCGCCGGGAACTCCGGCTATCACTTCCAGTTGCTCAGCTCGGTGATCGAGGTGAACGAGCTGCAGAAGCGCCGGGTGATGTCCAAGCTCGGGAAGCACCTGGATTCGCTGGTTGGAAGGCGAGTGGCGCTGCTCGGCCTGGCCTTCAAGCCGGACACCGACGACATGCGCGAGGCGTCGAGCCTCGTGCTCGCAGCCCGGTTGGAGGGAGAGGGAGCGACCGTCACCGCCTTCGACCCGGTGGCGGCGGGGCGTGCCGCCGAGCTGCTCCCCAAGGTCGAGATGGCGCACTCGGCACTCGAGGCCCTCGACGGTGCCGATGCCGCGGTGCTGGTCACCGAGTGGCCGGAGTTCGCGAAGCTCGACTGGGCCGAGGTCGCCAAGCGGATGGAGAATCCCCTGCTCGTCGACGGCCGTAACTTCCTCGACCCCGAAGCCGTGCGTGCCGCCGGGATCACCTACGAGGCGATCGGGCGACCTGGCGCCCCCGAGCCGGCCAAGGTCGGCTGATGCAGGCGCTTGTCCTGGCCGGCGGCGAGGGCACCCGCCTCCGGCCCCTCACCTACACGGTCCCGAAGCCGGTGCTGCCGCTCGCCGGCCGCCCGCACATCGCCTACGTGATCGACTGGCTGGTCCGTCACGGGGTCGACGATGTGGTGATCTCCTGCGGCTTCCTGGCCGAGGAGATGAAGCGCCGCCTCGCCGAGCTGGAGCCTGGGGTACAGATCCGCTATGCGGAGGAGCCCGACGCCCGCGGCACCGCCGGCGCGATCCGCTTCGCCGAGGACCTGCTCGGCGATCGGTTCCTGGTCCTGAACGGCGACGTGCTCTGTGACCTCGATTTGACGGCGCTGATCGGGCAGCATGGTCGAACCGATGCCCAGGCGACGATCGCCCTCTACCCGGTGGCGGACCCCACGGG
>JBKPLC010000102.1:0-28423 GCA_046731495.1 Actinomycetota bacterium
GAGCCCACCAAGGGCTGAGAGGGCGGCTGATGTGCCGCCGACCGTCGGAACCTGATCCGGGTAATGCCGGCGCAGGGAGGGCGATGAGCAGAGAAGCAGACAATCGATTGGACGCGATCTTCGTCGGTGGTGGCGTGATCGGGCTCGCCTGCGCGTGGCGCGCCGCTGAGCGCGGCCTGCGCGTCTGCGTACTCGAGCGCGACCGGCCCGCTGCCGGTGCGACCGGGGTCGCCGCGGGCATGCTCGCCCCGGTCGGCGAGGCGTCCTGGGGCGAGGAGAAGCTACTCACCCTCAACTTCGAGTCGCTTCGCCGCTGGCCCGATTTCGCAAGGCGGCTCGAGGAGGAGTCCGGTACCGAAGTCGAGTTCGCGACGCGGGGCGCGCTCCACGTCGCCCTCGATCGTGACGAGGCCGAGGACCTGCGCCGCCGCTATGAGCTGCACACGAGGCTCGGCCTCGACTCCGAGTGGCTGCCCGGCCGCGGCTGTCGGCGGCTCGAACCCGGGCTCGCCACCGGGGTTCGCAGCGGAGCCCACGTGCCCGGCGAGGCCAGCGTGGATCCGCGGCGGGTCGTCGCCGCTCTGCTCGGTGCGCTGGAGAGCCGAGGCGTCGCGGTCCACTCGGGCGCCGAGGTCGTGAGCGCCAGCCGGGACACGGGCGCTTGGCGCCTGGGAACGGGTGACCGTCACGAGCACGAGGCCGAGCAGCTCGTCCTGACCGCGGGCTGCTGGTCGGGCCAGGCGGAATGGCTACCGCCCGAGGCGAGGCCACCGGTCCGCCCGGTGATGGGCGAGATCCTCACGCTGCGCGGCCCGTCCGATGACCCCATCTGCGAGCGCATCATCGCCGGCGAGCGGGTCTACATGGTTCCCCGCGCCGACGGGCGCTTGATCGTCGGCGCGACGGTCGAGGAGCGGGGCTTCGACACGACGCTCACCGCGGGCGGTGTCCATGAGCTGCTGCGTGAGGCCTACCGGGTGCTGCCGGAGATCGCCGAGCTCGAGCTGGCGGAGGCCACCGCCGGGCTCCGCCCGGGGACGCCGGACAACGCGCCGCTGATCGGGGCCGCTGCGATCGAGGGCCTCCTCGTCGCGACCGGTCACTTCCGCAACGGCGTCCTGCAGGCGCCGATCACCGCGGACTCGATCGCGTCTCTGCTCGCGGGCGAGTCCGCCCCGGTCGACCTCACCGCGTTTGCGCCCGAACGCTTTGCAGAGCTGCCGACACCTACGAGTGCGGAGGTCACATGAAGATCGAGGTCAACGGCAGCATCGTGAGCCTGGCGGCCGGATCCACCGTTCGCTCCGCGATCGAGGCGTCGGGCGCCGCGACGGGGGACCGCGGCGTGGCGGTCGCCATCGACGGCGAGGTCGTTCCGCGCAGTGAGTGGGAGACCACGACCCTGGCCGAAGGGCAGAAGGTCGAGGTCCTGGCGGCGATCCAGGGCGGCGCCGAGGACGGGTTCGAGCTGGGCGACCGTACCTGGGGATCCCGCCTGATCGTCGGCACCGGCGGCTTCCGCTCGCTCGAGCAGATGGAGCAGGCGCTGATCGCGTCGGGCACGGAGATCGTCACGGTCGCGCTGCGGCGGGTCGATCCGGAGGCGCAGGGATCCGTCCTCGACGTGATCCGGCGACTCGAGCTGTTCGCTCTGCCCAACACGGCCGGGTGCTACACGGCCCGCGACGCCGTCCGGACCGCGAGGCTCGCGCGCGAGGCCTTCGAGACGGACTGGGTGAAGCTCGAGGTGATCGGCGACGACCGCACGCTCTTCCCGGACGCCGTCGAGCTGGTCGAGGCGGCGGAGACGCTGGTCGACGACGGCTTCACGGTCCTGCCCTACACCAACGACGATCCCATTCTGGCCCGCCGGCTGGAGGAGGCGGGCTGCGCGGCGGTGATGCCGCTTGGCTCGCCGATCGGCTCGGGAATGGGGATCCGCAACCCGTACAACGTCCAGATCATCGCGGAGCGCGCCGGCGTGCCCGTCATCCTCGACGCCGGGATTGGCACCGCCTCGGACGCGGCGCTGGCGATGGAAATCGGCTGCGACGGCGTCCTGCTCGCGAGCTCGGTGTCGAGGGCGGAGGACCCGGCGGGCATGGCCGCGGCAATGCGGGCGGCGGTAGAGGCCGGCTGGGCGGCGCGCCAGGCGGGACGGATTCCGCGCAGGCTGCACGCCGAGGCCTCGACGCCGGTCGAGGGGACGCCGGAGCTCTCCTAACCTCGCCGGCGTCCGGCGAGCTTGTCGATCCCCTCGCCGACGGCGCCGAACGTCCAGCCGACGCCGTGGGCGACGCGGTTGATGACGGCGTCCACGACCGGGGCCGCCACCCGGTCCGGATCGCGTCCGAGCTCCACGGCCGCCTGGCGTACCGCGTCAAGCTCGGCTTCGAAGCGAACGGCCCAGTCCTCGCAGAAGCCGGCCAGGTCGCGGTCCTGCCGGGCGCGGGCGAGCTCGGCGAGCTGTCGCAGAAGAGTCGTCAGGTGCTCGGCATCGAGGACGGCGAACCGCACGACCAGCCCGGTGTCGGCGCCGCGGTCGGTGATCCCGGTTCGCAGGTCGGCGAGCCGGGCGCCGAGCCCCTGCGCCATGAGGCCGCCGTAGAGGCCGTAGGCCTCGGTCCGGGGCTTGAGCTCCTCGAGCAGGTGCTGCGCCTCGGCCGCTCCGCGCTGGAGCCTCTCACCGACCGGCGTTCCGTCGAGCAGCGTCCCGATCCGCCCCCAGCGGTGCACGAGGTGCCGCGAAACCGCGTAGAGCTCGCGGTAGGCGCGGTGCTCGGCGGGGTGAAGGCTCTGCTGGTCGGCCATCAGGCCGGTTCACGCATCGAGTCGCTGCCGGGCCCGGCCCAGATCGCCGACGAGCATGGCCATCGCATCCTCACGGTCCTCATCTTCGGCGCGGAGGATGGCGGATGGATGGAGAGTCGGCATTGCGGTCGGTCCGAGCCGCGACTCCAGGAACTGCCCGTGGTCCTTCATCACCTTGGCCTTCGAGCCGATCACGGCTCGAACTGCGGTGGCGCCGAGGCAGACCATCACCTCGGGATGGACGACCTCGAGCTCCGCCTCGAGCCAGGGCGCGCAGGCCTTGATCTCCTCGGCTCTCGGCGCCTGGTGGATTCGGCGCTTGCCCTTCGGCTTCCACTTGAAGTGCTTGACGACGTTGGTTACGTAGGCATCGCCTCGTTCGATGCCCGCCTGCTCCAGCGCCTTGTCGAGGATCCGCCCGGCGGGACCCACGAAGGGGTGACCCTCGATGTCCTCGCGGTCGCCCGGCTGCTCGCCGATCAGCATCAGCCGTGCGCGCTTCAGGCCCTCGCCGAAGACGGTCTGGGTCCCGGTCTTCCAGAGCGGGCAGGCCTTGCAGCCGGCAGCCGCCTCGCGGAGCGCGGGCAGCGTCAGCTTCTCCGGCATCAGCGCCTCGGCGCCGCTCGTCTCCTCGCCGGTCAGGGGAAGCTGGCTCACAGATCAGGTCCTACCCGCGTTCAATCCACGCATTCAGGACGCCTAATCAGATGCGAACATACGTTCGACAAGCCGATCACAAACTGCAACACTGAAGACGATGCGCTGGGACTCACAGAGGGTGGAGAGAGAGCAGGTCAAGACCCTGCCCGGCGTGGATGTCGAGCGGGTGCGGACCTTCGACGCTCCGGAGGCCCTCGGCATCAACTTCCACGAGGTGCGCGCCAAGTCGGCCTTGAACAAGGTGCCCGGCGACTACCTGCCGTTCAACTGGACGATCAACGCCTTCAGGGGCTGCACCCATGCCTGTGTGTACTGCTTCGCTCGCAACACGCATACGTATCTCGACCTCGATGCCGGCCGCGATTTCGAGCGGGAGATCGTCGTCAAGGTCAACGTCCCTGAGCTGGTTCGGGCGGAGCTCGCGCGCCCCAGCTGGAAGCGGGAGCTGGTCGCCATCGGGACGAACACCGACCCGTATCAATGGGCGGAGGGCCAGTACCGCTTCATGCCGCCGATCATCGAGGCGCTGCGCGACTTCGAGACGCCGCTGTCCGTCCTCACGAAGTCCCCGCTCGCAGTCCGCGATCTCGACCTCTACCTCGAGCTCGCGGAGGTCGCGGACGTCTCGGTCAACTTCTCGGTCCCGACGCTCGACGAGAAGATCTGGCGGGAGACCGAGCCGCATACGCCACACCCCCGTAAGCGACTCGAGGCGGTCGCGAAGTTCAACGCGGCCGGCATCCCCTCTGGCGTCCTGGTGGCGCCCCTGATGCCGGGGATCAACGACTCGCCGGAGCTGGTCGAGGAGATCGTCTCCCTCGCCGAGGAGGCAGGCGCGACGTTCGTCAACGGCATCGCGCTTCACCTCCGGCCGGGCGTGAAGGAGGTCTTCATGTCCTGGCTCTCAGCGGCCCGGCCGGACCTGATGCCGCGCTACGAGCGCCTCTACGACGGCCGGGCCTATGCGCCGAACGCAGAGCGCAAGCGAATCGGCGCCCTCGTCCGGGCGCCCAACCGCTCCACCGATCCGCGCTACAGGCGGCGAGATCAGCTCGCCGAGCGCCGGCGCCGCCGCGCGGCCGAGGCGGAGGCAGCCGAGCCTGTGGACGCTCAGACGAGCCTCTTCTAGGCGCCTCGAGCGGGCGATTCGCAGCCTGACCGCCGGGTAACCGGCGGGCGAGAGCTTGAAAGGAGGCAGCGATGCCGCCAAGAGGAGTACCGAAGGGCAGCAAATGGGAGCGGATGTACGAGCACGTGAAGGAGAGCGAGCGCGAGCAGGGTCGCTCCGAGGAGAAGGCGGAAGAGATAGCGGCACGGACCGTGAACAAGGAGAGGGCCCGAGCAGGCAAGACCCGCGAGGCGTCGCGCGAATCGCTCGAGGACATCTCCTCGTTCCGCCGGGGCGGCCTCCGGTCGGGCCACGGCCCGGGAGGCCGTACCTATGACCAGCTCTACGAGGAGGCCAAGGATCTCGGCATCAAGGGCCGCTCGAAGATGAACAAGCGACAGCTGGTCGGAGCCGTCGAAGGTAAGAAGAGCGGAAGGAGGCGTTGATGGCCACCCAGAAGCAGCGCCGGGCCGCCAAGCGCAACGTGAAGAAGGCGCAGGCCGGCGCACGGAAGAAGCAGACGCTGAAGAACCTGCCGAGTCGAACGAAGACAGCGCTCGGCAAGGAGGCGAACAAGGTCCGCAAGGGCCAGGCGAAGACCCGCGACCAGCTCAACCGCGAGGCGGCGCGGCTGAACATCCGCGGGCGCTCGAAGATGGGCAAGGATCAGCTCCGTCGGGCGATCCGCCGACGCGGCGGCAAGGCGGACTGAGCCCGGCGGCGTCAGCCCTCGACGCCGGTGGCGTCATGAGGGGCGCCCACCGGCTTCGACTCGGGCGACCCCCGCTGGCGGAGGAAGACGGTGATCGCCACGAATGAGCCGACGGCGAGGAACTCGGACTGCCAGTTCTGCAACGTCGCCTCCCAGAAGTCGGCTGACCCGATGTAGCTGAGCCAGGACACCGTCTGCTCGTGGTGGTCGACCTGCTGGGCGTTGAACTCGGTCCACCCGGTGACCGACTGTGCGAACCAGCTGCCGAAGAAGATGATCGACATCACGATCAGCAACGAGTTGGAGTAGACGAAGGTCTTGATCCCGCGGGGCTTCGCCCAGTCCGGGGAGTCCTCTCTGGCGTGCTCGCCGATCCTCTGCTCCCTGAGCGTCTCGGTGCCCTCCTCGCCCGGCTTCTTCGATTCGGGGGAGCCTCGCTCGACCAGCCAGATCGTCGCCAGCATGAAGAGCATGAACTGCAGGTACTCCGACTGCCAGTTCTCCATCACCGCGTTGCCGAAGTCGGAGGAGACGAGATAGCGCCAGAACGACATCGGCTCGCCGTTGTGGGCCAGGGCGTCGTTGTTGTGGAGGGCATGTCCCGCGATCGCTTGGCCCACCAGGGCCGCGAGGAAGATCACCAGGAAGAAGAGGGAGAGCGAGTGATCGCGGATGAAGCGGCGCATCCCGCCCTCAGTGGTGGCTCAGCCCGATGACCGAGTACAAGACGAGTCCGGCCGCGATCAGCGTCAGCCAAGTGACGAACATCGCCCGCATGCGCAGCATTCCTTCCCGCTGGGCGGCTGCCTAATCCGAGGCTCGATGCGGCACGGGGTCGGGCAACCAAACACCCGTTTCTCCAATCGGCTTCCTGGGCGTTTCCCCTGATCAAGTAGGGAATACAGACCTATCTTGATCCAAAAAGTCGAGAACTCTGGTACCTTGCCCGCTCGTCTTGTCAAGGAAACCGATGAAGAAAGGTCAAAAGCCTCGATGAGCCAAGAATCCAAGAAGAAGCGGCGGGTCCGGCTGGCCGCTCGCGTCGGGATCGCCGGCGCGGCAATGGCAGCGGCGGTAGGGATCGCAGCTTGCGGCGGATCGGCGAGCGGCTCCTCCGGATCGATCTCGCTGGTCGCCTACTCCACCCCGCAGGAGGTGTACGAGCAGAAGCTCGAACCAGCTTTCAAGGACACGCCGGACGGCAAGGACGTCGAGTTCGCCAACTCGTTCGGTTCCTCCGGCGACCAGAGCCGTGCCGTCGAGTCCGGTCAGCCTGCCGACGTCGTCGAGTTCTCACTCGAGCCCGACATGACGCGGCTGGTCGACGCCGGCATCGTCGCGCCGGACTGGAATCAGAACCAGTACAAGGGGATCGTCACCAATTCGGTCGTGACCCTGATGGTCCGGCCCGGGAATCCGAAGCACATCACGAGCTTCGACGACCTGGCCCGTGACGACGTCGACGTGATCGATCCGAACCCGGCCACGTCCGGCGGCGCGCGCTGGAACATCATGGCCATCTACGGGTCCCAGATCGCGGAGGGCAAGTCCGAAGCCGAGGCGCAGGACTTCGTCAAGCAGGTCCTGGCCAACACGTCGGTTCAGGACTCGAGCGCTCGTGACTCGCTACAGACGTTCTCCAGCGGCAAGGGCGACGTGCTCGTCGGCTACGAGAACGAAGCGATTCAGGCGAAGCAGGAGAGCGTCGATCTCGAGTACGTCACGCCTGACAGCACGATCCTGATCGAGAACCCGATCGCGGTCACCAAGGACGCGTCACCGGACGCCCAGAAGTTCGTGGACTTCCTGTACACGGACCAGGCTCAGCAGGACTTCGCCGACGCGGGCTACCGCCCGGTCGTCAAGTCCATCGCCGACAAGAACGCGAGCGAGTTCCCGGTTCCGTCGGGCCTGTTCACGATCGCGGAGTTCGGTGGTTGGAGCAAGGTCGCGGACCCCTTCTTCGGGGACGACGGATGGGTGATCCAGGCCGAGAAGGAACTCGGCAACCCGACCAGCTAGCTGTCAGGAGCGAGCTGCCTAATGGCATCGGCCGACACAGCTGTAGCCAGGCCGTCGAGGGCGGGCCTTCGGGTCCCCCTCGGCGGCGCGGCGCTCACGCGCGGCGCCGCGATGCTCTGGATCAGCCTGATCGTGCTGCTCCCGCTCGCGGCGGTATTCACCCGCGCGTTCGACGACGGCGTCGCTCACTTCTGGGAGGCGATCAGCGACAAGGAGGCGGTCGCCGCGATCAAGCTCACCCTGATCTCCTCGCTGATCGTCGTGGCGATCAATGCGGTGATGGGGACGCTGATCGCCTGGGTCCTGGTCCGCGACGAGTTCAAGGGCAAGCGGCTGGTCAACTCGGTGATCGACCTGCCCTTCGCCCTGCCGACGATCGTCGCCGGCCTCACCCTGATCGCGCTCTACGGGCCCAACTCTCCGATCGGCGTGCACGTCGCGTATACGAGGGCCGCCGTCGTGATGGCGCTGCTGTTCGTGACGCTTCCGTTCGTCGTCCGGTCCGTGCAGCCCGTCCTGCTCGAGGTCGACCGCGAGATGGAGGAGGCGGCGGCATCCCTCGGCGCTCCCAACCACCGGATCTTCCGGAGCATCATCCTGCCCAACCTGACCCCGGCGATCGTCGCCGGCTGCGCTCTCGCCTTCGCCCGAGCCATCGGCGAGTTCGGCTCGCTGGTGCTGCTCACGGGAAACATCCCATTCAAGACCCAGGCCGCTTCGGTCTACATCTTCGGGCGGGTCCAGACCAACGATCTGTCCGGAGCTGCGGCCGTCTCGGTGCTGCTGCTCGCCATCTCCGTGGGCCTGCTCTTCGCGCTCAACCTGTTCGTCAACTGGAGGTCCAGGCATGAGCGCGCTTAGTTTGCGAGCCCGGATCGGGCTGCGCTCCATCGTGCTGCTCTATCTGGCCGCCCTGCTGCTGGTGCCCGTGGGGATGATCTTCTACCGGACCTTCGAGCACGGTCTCAGCCAGCCGGTCGACGCCGTCACAAGCCCGGACGGGCTGCACGCGTTTTGGTTGACAATCGTCTGCGTCGGTATCGCGGTGCCGCTCAACACGATCTTCGGGGTGCTCACGGCGCTCGTCCTGGTGCGGCAGAACTTCCGGGGTAAGGCGCTGCTCAACGCCGCGATCGACCTGCCGTTCGCGATCTCGCCGGTCGTGATCGGGCTGGCCCTCTTCCTGGTCTACGCCCCGCGGAACAGCTGGTTCGGCGGCTGGCTCCTGGACAACGGGGTCCAGGTGATCTTCTCGCTGCCTGGCATGGTGCTGGCGACGATCTTCGTTTCGCTGCCTTTCGTGGTGCGGGAGGTCATGCCGGTCCTTCAGGAGATCGGCACCGACCAGGAGGAGGCGGCCGAAACGCTTGGCGCCACCCCCTGGCAGACGTTCTGGAAGGTCACCCTGCCGGCGATCCGCTGGGGGGTCACCTACGGCGTCGTCCTCGCGACGGCGCGAGCCCTGGGTGAGTTCGGCGCGGTCAGCGTTGTGGCCGGGAATGTCTCCGGAAGCGGCGGCACCCAGACGCTTCCCCTCTACGTCAAGGACCAGTTCGAAGGTTTCAACGTGGCCGGCGCCTACGCCGCCGCGATCGTGCTCGCGATCCTGGCGATCGCGGTGCTGTTCAGCATGAACCTCCTCCAGAGGCGCTCGGCGAGGAGCGCCGGCGCCGAGGAGGACGAGTCTGCGCCCCCGACCGCGGGGGTCTTCGTCCCGCAACCCGTCAAGGAGGCCTGAGATGGCCATCTCCGTCAATCACGTGACCAAACGCTTCGGGGACTTCGTCGCCCTCGACGACGTCTCAATCGACGTTCCGGATGGCGGCCTGACCGCCCTCCTGGGCCCGAGCGGCAGCGGCAAGTCGACCCTGCTGCGGGTGATCGCCGGGCTGGAGCAGCCCGACTCGGGCCAGGTCCTGATCTCGGGTGAGGACAACACCGAGACGCGGGTCCAGGATCGGAACGTCGGGTTCGTGTTCCAGCACTACGCCGCCTTCAAGCACATGACGGTGTACGACAACATCGCCTTCGGCCTGAAGATCCGCGGTGAAGGGAACGGGACCATCCGCGAACGGGTGAAGAAGCTGATCGAACTCGTTCACCTGGACGGCTTCGAGAAGAGGTTCCCCAACCAGCTCTCCGGCGGGCAGCGGCAGCGGATGGCGCTCGCGCGGGCGCTGGCCGTTGAGCCGCGCGTGCTGCTGCTCGACGAGCCGTTCGGCGCGTTGGACGCGAAGGTGCGCCAGGAGCTGCGGACGTGGCTGCGCCGGCTCCATGACGACGTGCACGTGACCACGATCTTCGTCACTCACGATCAGGAGGAAGCGATGGACGTGGCCGAGCAGATCATCGTCATGAACCATGGGCGCGTCGAGCAGGCCGGAGGTCCCCGAGACCTTTACGAGCAACCGGCGTCGGAGTTCGTGATGGGCTTCGTTGGTCCCGCGCACCGGCTCGGTGAGGCATGGGTGCGCCCGCACGACGTCGAGGTGCGCCACGAGCCGAACGGTCAGACGACCGAGGCCATGATCGACAGGATCGTCCACCTCGGGTTCGAGGTGAGGGTCGAACTGACGCTGACGGACGGGGAGCACTTCTCGGTCCAGCTGACCCGGGACGAGGTCGAGCAGCTCGAGCTGACCGAGGGGCAGATCGTGTTCGTGCGGCCGCGAGCGACGCGGGTGTTCGCCTAGGTCCGAACGGGCTGAGCGAGCCGGCGGGCCGTCTTCGGGTCGCGTCGCCGAGGACGACGGCTAACGCGCACTCCAGGCTTCGGCCGGCTCGCTCAGCTCACGTACCCCACTCGGCAGGTCGCCGCCGACCACGTCCGCGAGGGTGGTGTCCTCCATCACCGCGCGGATGTTGGCGCGCAGGGCGATCCATATCTTCTGCAGGGGCTCCGCCTCGCCCTTGTATTTGAGGGACTCGGGGCCCATGCCGCGGACGCTCGCCAGGGGTCCCTCGACCGCCCGGACGATGTCGGCGAGGCTGACCTCGTCGGCCGGCTTGGCCAGCCAGTAGCCGCCCTGGGCGCCGCGGCGGCTGGCGACGATGCCGGTGTGCTTGAGCTCGCCGAGGATGTTCTCGAGGAACTTGAGTGGGATGTCCTGGGCATCGGCGATCACCTCGCCCTTGATCGGCTCGCCTCCCGCGGCGGCGAGCTCGATGGCAGCCCGCACGGCGTAGTCGACCTTGGCAGAGATCCTCATCCCAAACGGGACTCTAGTTAGGACCGCCGCGCTAGTAGTGCGCCCCCCGGGGCTCGAACCCGGACCGCCGGCTTAAAAGGCCGGAACTCTGCCAATTGAGTTAGAGGCGCCAAAGCCATTTTGGCAGTGGTTGCCTATGCAATCGCAAACGTGAAAAGCTCGCCGTCGTGGGAGAACGTTCGGATCTGATCCGTCGCATCTACGGCTTCGACTGGGCCGGCATCCGCAGCCGCCAGGAGGGGTTCGGCGAGCTGCGCAGCCTCGTGACCCCCGAGTTCGATTCGCAGCTCTCCCCGGAGCTCGGTGAGCGCGTCCTCTCGGGCGTGCAGGGCCTCGAGATGTTCGTCGAGGCGGTCGAGCAAGACTTCTCCGAGTTCCGCTATGACGCGGACGAGATCGAGGAGATCGGGGACGACCGGGTCCTGGTGCTGGGCACGATCGCCGCCAAGGCGCGGGCCACTGGGATGCCCCTCACCGGCGAGTTCGGGCACATCTGGACCGTCCGGGACGGACTCGCCTCTCACGTGCAGGCGCACCGCGACCGGGACGAGGCTCGCAGCGCCGCCGGCGCCTGATCTGCGTCCCTGCCGGCCGGAAGACCCACCCTAAGAGCCGCCCCTAAAACAGCTCCGTCTTCCGGCCTCCTCCCTGCGGCCCCGTTCAGGCCCTTCCTTCTCCTTGTTCTCCTTGCCCCACTTTCACTGCGGGGACATCAGATCACCCGCGCGGACGCGGTTGTGTGCCCCCGATCACGAGGGTGCTCGGTGTCACAAAAGCCCTGGGCCGCGGCCCGCCGCGCTCAGTGCCGGAAGTGGCGTCGCTTGGTGAAGAGCATCGCGACGCCCGCCGCGTCGCACGCCTCGATCACCTCGGCGTCGCGCTTCGAGCCGCCCGGCTGGATCACCGCCGTCGCCCCGACGTCGATCGCCGCCTGCGGACCGTCGGCGAACGGGAAGAACGCATCCGAGGCGATCACCGACCCCGCGAGCAGCGGCTCGGCGTCCGGCCCGCGCGCCTCCTTCGCCTTCTCGATCGACAGCCGCACCGAGTCCACGCGGCTCATCTGGCCGGCGCCGATCCCGAGCGTGGCGCGGTCGCGCGCCAGCACGATCGCGTTCGAGCGCACGTGCCGCACGACCCGCCAGGCGAATAGGAGGTCCTCCCACTGCTCGTCGCTCGGCTGGGTCTTGGTCACCACCTCCATCAGCTCGCGTGGCTCCGGTGACCCATCGGGATCCTGGACGAGGATCCCGCCGCGCACCCGCTTGATGTCCGGCTCGATCTGGTGCGCCCGCCGTTCGGTGTCCTCCAGGATCCGGATCGCCTCCTTCTGCTGCAGCACCCCGAGGGCGTCCTCCTCGTAGCCGGGCGCGATCAGCACCTCGATGAACTGCTGGCTGAGCAGCTCCGCGAGCGGCTTGTCGACGGGCCGGTTGAGCGCGATCACCCCGCCGAATGCGGACATCGGATCGCAGGCGAAGGCCGCCTCGTAAGCCGGACCGATCTCGTCCGCCTCCGCCACCCCGCAAGGGTTGTTGTGCTTGACGATCACGCAGCCTGGTCCCTCCAGGTCGCCCAGCAGCGCCCTCGCCGAGTTCAGGTCCAGCACGTTGTTGAACGAGAGCGGCTTGCCGTGCAGCTTCGCCACCCGCGAGAGCACGTGCGAGCGCGCCCGCGGCTCGACGTAGAGCGCCGCCCGCTGGTGGGGGTTCTCGCCGTAGGAGAGATCGAGTTCCTTCTCCCACGCCGTCACCCAGTACGTGGGCAGCTGCTCGTAGCGGCGCGCGAACCAGCGGCTGATCGCCGCGTCGTACCGCGCGGTGTACGCGAACGCCTCGTTGGCGAGCCAGTGGCGGGTCGCGGCCGAGAGCTCCCCGGTCTCCTCCAGCTCGTCGAGCACCGCGTCGTAGCTCTCGGGCCGCACCACCACCGCCACGAATCGGTGGTTCTTGGCTGCCGCACGGATCATGGTCGGCCCGCCGACGTCGATGTTCTCGATCGCCTCCTCCTCCGGCACATCCAATCGCGCGACGGTGCGCTCGAACGGGTAGAGGTTCACGCAGACCAGGTCGATCTCCTCGATCTCCCGCTCGCGCAGCGTCTCGGCGTGCTCGGGGTTGTCGCGCACCGCGAGCAGCGCGGCGTGCAGGTGCGGATGGAGCGTCTTCACCCGCCCATCGAGGATCTCCGGGAACCCGGTCAGCTCCTCGACCGGCCTCGCGTCGACGCCCGCCTCACGCAGCACCGAGAGCGTCCCGCCGGTGGAGATCACCTCCACCCCGAGCTTCGCGAGTCCCGCCGCAAACTCGGCGACACCGGTCTTGTCCGCGACCGAGATCAGGGCCCTGCGAACGGGCAGCGACTCGCCGGCCGGCTCGGGAGCGATCTCTGAGGAGGGGCGGGTCGACACCTGGATCGAGTCTATTCGGCAGGGTCGATGTGCACGAGACGTGGATTCTCCCCGTCGATTCGCACCCTCCCCGCCGCGATCAGCCGGATCGTCTCGGGCAGCAGCTGGTGCTCGGTGGCGTGGATCTCCTTCTCGGTCTCGTCCCAGTCCCGGCTCTCGGCGACCGGCACCGCCCGCTGCATGATGATCGGTCCCGAGTCCATCCCCTCGTCGACGAAGTGGACCGTCACGCCGGTGACCTTCGAGCCGTGGTCGATGGCCTGCTGCACGGCGTCGATCCCGGGGAAGGCAGGCAGCAGCGCCGGGTGGACGTTGATCACCCGGCTGTGGAACCGCGACACGAACTCCGGCGACAGCATCTGCATGTAGCCGGCGAGCACGACGAGGTCCGCGCCCTTCTCCTCGATCCAGTTTCCGAGGTCGCGGTCGCGTGCCGCCCGGTCCTCGTAATCGGCCGTGGGGAAGACGGCCGTCTCCACGTCCGCCGTTCGCGCCCGCTCCAGCGCCATCACGCCCTGCTTGTCGGAGCCGACTCCGACCACCTCGATGCCTTCCTCGCCCCCATGCAGTTGGTCGAGGATCGCCTGCAGGTTCGTGCCGCCCCCTGAAGCGAGCACGACGATGCGGAAGTTACTCACGCCCGCATCCTCTCCGATCGATCGGCGTGGCTAACGACTCGCCGGAACGACCGCGATCTCCTCGAGCGCGAACTTGCCGTTGGCGCTCTCGGGGTCGCCGAGCGGATACTCGCCGGTGAAGCAGGCGTCGCAGTGCTTCTCGCGCGGGGTCCCGACCGCCTCGTAGACGGCATCCATGGAGAGGTAGGCGAGGGAGTCCGCACCGAGCTCCTTCGCGATCTCGTCGATCGAGCGGTCGTGGGCGATCATCTCCTCGCGCGTCGACATGTCGATGCCGTAGTGGCAGGGATGTCGGATCGGCGGCGCCGAGATCCGCAGGTGGACCTCCTTCGCCCCCGCGTCCTTCAGCATCGCCACGATCTGGCGCGTGGTGTTGCCGCGAACGATCGAGTCGTCGACGACGACTACCCGCTTCCCGGCCACGATCTCCGGCAGCGGGTTGAACTTCATCCGCAGGCCGTGCTTGCGGAGCTCCTGGCCGGGCTGGATGAAGGTCCGCGCGACGTAGCGGTTCTTGATCAGCCCGTCGTCCTTCGGCAGGCCGGCGGCACGCGCGAAGCCGTTCGCCATCGGGTTGCCCGAGTCCGGCACCGAGATGACGAGGTCCGCGTCGACCGGCGCCTCCTCGGCGAGCAACTCGCCCATCCTCCCGCGGACCTCCTGCAGCACCCGGTTCTCGAGGCGGCTGTCCGGCCGGGAGAAGTAGATGTGCTCGAACACGCACTGCGCCGGCCGCTCGCCCTTGATCACCGGCTTCATCTCGAGCCCTCCGGCCGTCAGCGAGACCAGCTCGCCGGGCTGGACCTCGCGGATCATCTGCGCGCCGATGATGTCGAAAGCGCAGCTCTCCGAGGCGACGACGAAGCATTCCGGGAACCCGTCCCCTGCCTTGATCTTGCCGAGCGCGAGCGGCCGCACGCCGTGCGGGTCGCGGAAGGCGACGACGGCGTGCTTGGTCATCACGACGGTCGAGTAAGCGCCCTCAAGACGCGGCATCACTTCGGCCACCGCGTCCTCGATCCACTCGTCGCCCTCGCCGGCCGTGCGGGAGAGGAGCGCGGCCATGATCTCCGAGTCGGAGGTGCCCCGGAGCTGCAGGCCGGTCTCGGTGAGCTCGTTGTAGAGCTCGACGGCGTTGGTCAGATTGCCGTTGTGCGCGAGTGCCAGCTCGCGGCCGTCGTCGCGCCAGACCGGCTGCGCGTTCTCCCACGCGCCGCCACCCGTGGTCGAGTACCGGACGTGGCCGATCGCCATGTCGCCCGAGAGCGCGCGGAGCTTATCCTCGTCGAAGACCTGAGAGACCAGACCGAGGTCCCGCAGCGTGGTGATGTGGCCCCCTTCGCAGCTCGCGATCCCCGCCGACTCCTGCCCGCGGTGCTGCAGCGCGTACAGCCCGAAGTAGGCGAGACGGGCGACGTCCCGCCCGGGCGCGTACACGCCGAAAACCCCGCACTCATCGCGCGGGCCATCGCGATCGGGAACGTCGAAACGCGCGTCGGTCACGGCTGTATGGAGGTGTCTCAACCTCTTGAGATCGAATGGCGGGACAGGACTTCAGCCCGCAAGGGCAGGGTAGCAGCGGGCACGGCGCGGCCCACGACTGTCGACGCCCCAAAATGCGGCGATTTGCAGGGACCTACTTCTTTTTCTTCCCCTGCTTCACGAGGCCGATCGTAAGGGGCTTCGTGTTCGGCACCCCCGCGACACCGGCCGGGGTGAAGTGGATGAATACCTTGACCTTCACCTTCGCCTTGCCCTTCTTCTTGACGCCCTTCTTGAGCTTCTTCGCCGTCTTGCCGGTGGGCTTGACGGCCAACTTGAAGGAGGAGGCGCCGGTGATGGTCAGCCCAATCTGCTTGACCGCGGCCGCCGTCGCGTTGACGTCGGGCGGAGTGCTCACCTGGTTCAGGGTGATCTGACCCGGCCCGGGCACCTTCGCATTGATGGTGGCGGTGCCCTTCTTTTTCTTCTTCGTGATCGAGTTGACCGTGATCTTGTTCGAGGGCGCCGCAGCGAGCAGGTTGGGGGCCGCGACTCCTGTGATCAGGTTCGGGTTTGGGCCGGCCCCGTTGATGTTGGCCCGCCCGATGGCACCCGAGCCCGGCGTGGTGCTTGGGTTGCTCCAGAAGACATATTGCGAGTTG
Organism: Actinomycetota bacterium; assembly: GCA_046731495.1. Lineage (GTDB taxonomy): Bacteria > Actinomycetota > Thermoleophilia > Solirubrobacterales > 70-9 > DASUPK01. The sequence continues at coordinate 15,715 of JBKPLC010000102.1, forward strand.
ACCGCCGGGCCCGGCCTGAACAGCACGCCCGACGTTGCGTTGGGAATGAAGTTCTCGGCGGGCGTCCCGCCGCCGACTGGTACGCGCCCAACGCTCCCGACGAGAGTGCTGGTGCTGCTGGCGGACCAGTAGAGGAAGCTGCTGTCAACCGCCAGGCCGCACCCGGCGCCACTCGGTAGGGTCACGAAGTTCGGGTCGGGGCTTCCACCCGAGACCGGAACCCGGCCGATCTTCGGACCTCCACCGCTGTTGTCGAGCCAGTAGACGAAGCTCTGATCGGCGGCTACCCCACAGATGCTGACGCCGGTGGCGGCGAAGTTGGGGTTTGGATTGCTGCCGTCGATATTGGCGTGCCCGATCGTGTCGCTGGTCCCCGTGTCGTTGCCCCAGAAGATGCCCAAGTTGCTGGTGACGGCGATGCCCTCCGGATGCACGCCCGTGATGAAGTTGAGGTTCACTCCCGTGCCGTCGAGGTTCGCCCGCCCGATCCGGTTGGCGTTCCAATCAGCCCAGTAGATGTACTTGGAGTCCACGGCGACACCGATCGGGCGATTGAGGCCGGTGATGAAGTTGTCGTTCAGTCCCGTGCCGTTGATCTTCGCGCGGCCGATTGAATTGCCGGGCGTGTCATTGGTCCAGTAGACGAAGTTGCCGTGCGCGTGCGGCGGGAGGAGCAGCAGGGCGAGAATCGCAAGAAGTGCCGCCACCACGATCGAGAACGCGATCTGGCGGCGCAGGGGATGTTGGTGGTCTCCCTGATGCGAGTGGGCCAACCGCGGCCTTCGCCCAAACACGCCTCGATCCTACCGACGGGGGGCGGGGTGAATCAATCCATAAAGGCGGTTAGAGCGTCTCGGCCAGTGAGCGCCACGCCCGCTCGGCGTCGGCGATCGCGACCGTGACGTCGCGCTCCGCTGCGGCGATCGAGATCCGGTCTCCGCCGGTCACTCCGAGGTCGATCGCTTCGACGCCCGCCTCGCGGGTAGCGTCGAGCAAAGCGCTCGCGTCTGACGTGGCAAGCACGATACCCCCCGGGCCCTCCCCGAACAGGCAGGTCTCCCCCGAGCCGCCGCGCAGTTCCACCAGCGGATCGAGATCAGCCTCCAGGCCGATTCCCCCCGCGATCGCCATCTCGGCGAGGGCGCAGGCGAGGCCTCCGTCGCTGACGTCGTGGGCCGCCGTGGCACCGCCGACGCGCACGATCCCGCGTACGAACTCGAGCGCCTCGGCGACCTCCGGGATCGAGGGTTGAGGCAACCCGCTGTCGAGCTCCCCGCGCAGCTTGGCGAGCTCCGATCCCGCGAGCGATGGAGCGAAGGGCCCCACCAGCACGAGCCGGTCACCTTGACGCGGCGCAAGCCCCGGAGCGCGGGTCGGGTCGGGGAGCTCGCCGACCATTCCCACGACCGGTGTCGGGTAGATCGGCCCGTGCTCGGTCTCGTTGTAGAGCGAGACGTTGCCGCCGACGACCGGGACCCGCAGCCCGAGACAGGCATCCGCCAGACCGAGCACCGCGCGATCCAGCTGCCATGCGACGCCCGGCTTCTCCGGGTTGCCGAAGTTGAGGCAGTTGGTCAGGCCGAGCGGCTCAGCTCCCACACAGGCGAGGTTCTGCGCGCACTCCAGCACCGCCTCCACCGCACCTGCATATGGGTCGCAGGCGACCCGGCGCCCGTTGCCGTCGATGGCGACGGCGATCGCGCGATCGGACTCGGGCACGAGCAGCACGGCGGCGTCCGCCGCCTCGGGCCGGCGGACGGTCCGCGACCCGACGACCGAGTCGTACTGCTCGAAGGCCCAGCGCTTCGAGGCGACGTTCGGCGCCGACAGCAGGGCGCACAGGATCGCCGAGGGATCTCCGGCGTCGGCGGAGCGCCCGACGGCGAGCACCACCCTCTCTCCAAGACTCTCCTTGTTCCCGTACGTCCAGCCCGCCGGTTCCTCCGGCTCGAGGTCGTAGAGCGGGCATTCGTCGACCAGCGCTGAGACCGGCACATCCCCCACCTCGACGCCATCGTCCAGCACCCGGAGATGACCGGTGTCGGTCACCTCGCCGATGGCCGCCGCGCCGGTCTGCCAGCGCTCGCAGGTTGCCAGCACCTCGTCGAGCCGGGAGGGGTCCACCACCGCGAGCATCCGCTCCTGCGACTCTGAGATCATCACCTCGAAGGGCTCCAGGTCGGCCTCGCGCAGCGGCACCTTGGAGACGTCGATGTCGATTCCCACGCCGCCCTTCGAGGCCATCTCGCCGGCCGAGGAGGTCAATCCCGCCGCGCCGAGATCCTGGAGCGAGACGAGCAGGCCCCGCTCGAGCAGCTCCAGGCAGCACTCGAGCAGCTTGGACTCCTCGAACGGGTCGCCGATCTGGACGCTCGGGCGCTTCGAGTCGTCTCCGGCCTCGAGCTCCGCCGAGGCCAGCACGGAGGCGCCGCCGATCCCGTCGCGCCCGGTCGAGGCGCCCATGATCACCAGCAGGTTCCCGGAACCGGCCGCGGCGGAGCGGATCATCTCGTCCGTCTTCGCCAGCCCCACGCACATCGCGTTGACCAGGCAGTTGTGCTCGTAGGGCGGCTCGAAGTAGACCTCGCCGCCGACGGTGGGCACACCGATGGAGTTCCCGTAGTGGCCGATTCCGGCAACGGCCCCCTCGAACAGGTAGCGCGATCGCTCCGAGGTCGGCTCGCCGAAGCGCAGCGAGTCGAGCACAGCGATCGGTCGCGCGCCGATCGCGAAGACGTCGCGGAGGATGCCCCCCACTCCGGTCGCGGCTCCCTGGAAGGGCTCGACCGCGCTCGGGTGGTTGTGCGACTCGACCTTGAAAGCGACCGCGTGGCCGTTCCCGACATCGACGGCGCCCGCGTTCTCCCCCGGGCCCATCACGACCCGCTCTCCCTCCGTCGGCAGCCGGCCGAGCAGCTTGCGCGAGTGCTTGTACGCGCAGTGCTCGGACCAGAGCAGCGAGAACATCGCCAGTTCGACGTCGTTCGGGTCCCGCCCGAGCAGCTCCGTGATCCGCTCGTACTCGAAGTCCGTGAGTCCAAGCTCGCGGTGGCGGCTCTCGGAAACCGCGCTCACGCCGCTGCGGTCTGCGGAGCGCGCGCGAGCGCGCGGAAGAGCGCCAGCCCGTCGTCGGAGCCGGTGAGCGGATCGACGGCATGCTCCGGATGCGGCATCAGGCCGAGCACGTTGCCAGCGTCGTTGACGACGCCCGCGACATCGCGAACGCTGCCGTTCGGGTTCTCGCCCTGCGCGTAGTGGAAGGCAATCCGCCCCTCGGCCTCGAGCCGGTCGAGCTCGTCGTCCGGCGCGAAGTAGCGACCGCTCATGTGCTTGATCGGGATCGACAGCCGCTGTCCGGCCGAAAGCTCCTCGCCGAACGGCCCGCTGAAATCCTCGGCCACCAACTCGACCTGCCGGCAGATGAAGCGCAGTCCCTCGTTCGGCAGGAGCGCGCCCGGCAGGAGCCCGGCCTCGCAGAGCACCTGGAAGCCGTTGCAGATGCCGAGCACGGGACCACCGCCCGCGGCGAAGCGGGCGACCGCTTCCATCGCGGGCGAGAAGCGAGCGATCGCGCCGGCCCGCAGGTAGTCGCCGTAGGAGAAGCCACCGGGGACGATGATTCCGTCGAGGCCGCCGAGCTCGGTCTCCTCGTGCCAGACGAGCCGGGCGTCGCCCACCCGCTCGGCGGCGGCGACCGCGTCCCGCTCGTCGCAGGAGCCGGGGAACTGGATCACGCCAATCACTTCTCGACCTCGATCTCGTAGTCCTCGATCAGCGGATTGGCCAGCAGCTTCTCGCTGAGCGAGTCGAGCTTGGCCGGATCGTCGACCTCGAGCTCGACCAGCCGCCCGACGCGCACGTCGTGAATGCCGTCGAAGCCGAGCGCCGGCAGCGCCCGCTCGACCGCCTTGCCCTGGGGGTCGAGGATGCCCTCCTTCGGGCGAATCAGGACCTTCGCCTTCACGAAGTCAGCCTAGCTGCGACTTCGGCTCGACCCTCATGAAACGGGTTGCGCCTCGGCTTCGCCTGCGGCGCACCCTCGCATATCAATCGAGTTTGCGGTCCGTAATGCGCTCGAACGCATCGACGTACTTGGCCCGGGTGTTTTGCACGACCTCGTCGGGCAGCTCGGGCCCCGGCGGCGTGTGATCCCAGCCGACGGAGTCGGAGTAGTCGCGGACGTACTGCTTGTCGAAGGAGGCTTGCGAGCGGCCCGGCTCGTAGTCGTCCGAGGGCCAGAACCGGGATGAGTCGGGAGTCAGCACCTCGTCGCCGAGCACGACCTCGGCGCCCGGCGAGCGGCCGAACTCGAACTTGGTGTCCGCGACGATGATCCCGCGCTGGGCGGCATGGTCGGCCGCCCGCTGGTAGATCTCGATCGAGATCCGGCGGAGCTCCTGCATCAGATGCCGATCGCCGATCAGCTCGACCGCGCGATCGAAGTCGATGTTCTCGTCGTGCTCCCCCAACTCGGCCTTGGTGGCCGGAGTGAAGATCGGCTCGCGCAGCTTCTCCGACTCCTGCAGGCCGCCGGGCAGCTCGATCCCGCAGACGGCGCCGGTCTCCTGGTACTCGCGCCAGCCGGACCCCGAGAGATAGCCGCGCACGACGCACTCGATCGGGTACATGTCGAGCTTCTTCACCCGCATGCCCCGCCCCGCGGCCTCCGGCGGGACATCCTCGGAGACGAAGTGGTTGGGGACGATGTCGCCGGTCAGCTCGAACCAGAAGAGCGACATCTGGGTGAGGACCTTGCCCTTGTCGGGGATCTCGGTCGGCAGGATCACGTCGTAGACGGAGATCCGGTCGGAGGCGACCATGATCAGCTCGTCGCCGTCCTCGTAGATCTCCCGGACCTTGCCCGAGCCGTGGAGCTTGAGGTCGGAGAGGGCGGTCGCCATTCGGGCGCGATGCTAACAACGGGCGGCGACCGAGCTGTCGCCAGATCCCGCTAAGGGGGGTAGGTTCGACGCGGGTATGAGGGAGACGCTGCTGGCGATCCACATCCTCGCCCCGATCGGTGGGTTCTCGTTCGCCTTCGCGCTGCTCGGTACGTCAACACACAGATCGCGCTGGGGCGTCGGCCGAAGGGGCGACCGGATCTGGCTCGCGGCCCGGTCCCCGGCACCGCTGGCGGACCCGGCCCCGCCCGGCGCCTAGCCTGCGCCCACCTCCGGCTGGTAGCCGGGATGGGCCTTGGCCCACTCGACGATCGTGCTCGAGCCGACCACCGTCTCGCCCCCTTCGAGCACGAGGACGGGCAGGTTGATCTGGCCGGTCAGAGCGCGGATCTTCTCGCGCCCCCGGCGGCGCTCGCCCCAGGTCCACGGGACCATGCGATAGCCCGGCAGGTCCTCGAGCTCGTACTCGTAGCCCGCCTCGTCGAGCGCCTTCGCGGCCCGGCCGCAGGCATGCCCGAGGGAGGCGAGCGACTTCTTCTGACCGCAGGTGTAGAGAATCACGCGGCCAGCCTATCCAGGCGGGCGAGCACCTCCGGGACGTGCTCGAGGTACGCGCCGTAATCGAAGACGGCGTCGAGTTCGAGCTGGGGGGCCTTCGCCCCGATCAGCTCGCGGAAGCTCGTCCCCTCGTCCCAGGCCCGCTGGGCGGACTCCTGGACGAGGCGGTAGGCCTCGTCCCGCGTCATGCCGGATTCGACCAGCGCGGTCAGCGCCCGCTGGCTGAAGAGGGCGCCGTGGGTGAGCTCGAGGTTCTCGCGCATGCGGTCGGTGTGGACGGTCATTCCCTCCACCAGGTTCTTGCCGAGGTACTGCATGTAGTCCAGGGCGATGGTCGCGTCGGGGAGGACGATCCGCTCCGCACCGGAATGCGAGATGTCGCGCTCGTGCCAGAGGGCGACGTTCTCGAAGCCGACGTCCGCGTAGCCGCGCAGCACCCGCGCCAGCCCGCAGAGCCGCTCAGCGATGATCGGGTTCCGCTTGTGGGGCATCGCCGAGGAGCCCTTCTGACCCTTGGCGAACGGCTCCTCCACCTCTCGGACCTCCGTCCGCTGCAGGTTGCGGACCTCGACGGCGAAGCGTTCGAGGCCGGCCCCGGCGATTGCGATCGTCGAGAGCAGCAGCGCGTGCCGGTCGCGCGGGATCACCTGCGTTGAGACTTCCTCGGCCTTCAGGCCGAGCTTCTCCATCACACGCTGCTCCACCGCCGGGGGGACCGAGGCATAGGTACCCACGGCTCCGGAGACCTTCCCAACGGCGACCTGGTCGAAGGCGTCCTCGAGCCGATGCAGGTTCCGATCCGACTCGAAGGCGAGCGACGCGAGCTTGAGCCCGAAGGTGGTCGGCTCGGCGTGGACCCCGTGGGTCCGCCCCACGCAGAGGGTGTCGGCGAACTCGTGAGCTCGGTTGACGAGGGCGTTGCGGTAGGCGCGCGCTCCCTCCACGACGATCGCGCCCGCTCCCTTGAGCTGGAGGGCCAAAGCATTGTCGACGACGTCGTAGGAGGTCAGGCCGAAGTGCAGCCAGCGCCCGGCATCCCCGATCGAGGCGGCCACGACGTCGACGAACGCCGCGACGTCGTGTCCGGTTGTCCTCTCGCGCTCCTCGACAGCCTCCACCGTGAAGGACGCCTTCTCGCGGCATTCCCGGGCGTCCGCTTCGGGCACCACTCCCTGCTCGGCCCAGGCATCGACCGCCGCGAGCTCGACCTCGAGCAGGGCGTCCATTCGGCGCTGCGCCGTCCAGACGGCGCCGATCTCCTCGCGGGTATACCGGGCGATCACGGTGCGCTCACGCGGCAACCTGCTCCGGCGGGGCGAGTGCGGAGGTGAGCAGCTCCGTGTCGCAGTACTCGGTCAGCTCGCGCACCTTGCCTCCCTCCAGCCGGAAGACCAGGCAGTAGGCGTTGCGGTACGGCTTGCCGTCCTTGGTCGTAGCATCGCCGCGGGATTCGATCACAACGTAGTCCTCGTCGGCGAGGACGCGCAGAGCCCGCGCGCGATAACCATTTGCGAACTGGGACATCAGCGGGCCGAGCAGGCGGCTTCTGACCGCGTCGAGCCCCTCCCACGTGCGAGACCAGGCCGTGCTCCCCTTGATGGTCCAGCGGATGTCGTCGGCCAGCGCCTCCACGAACGGCGTCCCGTTCCCCTTCTCGAGTTCCTCATAGATCGAGGTCATCAGCTGCTTGTTCTCCGTTGCCCTCATGGCTGTCTCCTTTCGATGGGGTGCCTCGGACCGAAGGTAGACCCGCGCCATCCATTCCACAAGCGAAGATCCAGCAGGTCTATCATGCCTATTACGCATGGCTGATCTGAGTCTGACCGGACTTCGGGTTCTTCGCGAGGTGGCGGCGCGCGGCTCCTTCACCGGGGCTGCCAAGTCGCTGGGGTACACGCAATCGGCGGTGTCACGGCGGGTGGCCGCGCTTGAGGCGGCCGCCGGCGTGCCCCTCTTTGAGCGTGGCTCCCGGGGCGTCAAGCCAACCGATGCGGGAGCGGCGCTCCTCGGCCGCGCGGGCGCCGTCCTGGATGAGGTCGACGCGGCCCGTCGCGAGCTGGAGGGTCTTTCGTCCGCGACCACCGGCCGGCTTCGGGTCGGCGCGTTCCCGACGGCCGTGGCGGCTCTGGTCCCCAGGGCGCTGGCCGGCCTTCGCGGGAATCGCCCCGGCGTCGAGGTCTCACTGCGCGAGGGCAGCAGCCCGACGCAGCTGCGCCGGGTGGGCGCGGGCAACGCGGACGTCGCCGTGGTCGGCGTACTGCCCGGAACTCGCCCGGCCCGCGACCGGAGGATCGCCCTCGAGCACCTGATGGAGGATCCGCTGTTGCTCGCGGTGAGCCGCCGCCATCCGCTCGCACGGCGCCGTTCCGTCGACCTCGACCAGCTGGCGATGGAGAGCTGGGTTGCCGCCAATCCCAAGGCCGATGACACGCTTCTCGGGGCGTGGCAGTGGGCCGAGTGGCGACCCCGGGTGGAGTTCGTGGCGCGCGAGTGGACGGCCAAACTCGGACTGGTGGCGGCGAATCTCGGTGTGACGCTGGTCCCGGGACTCGCCGCCGACGCCGTCAGGCCAGACGTCACCCTGGTGCGGATCCGAAGCGAGCGGCCGGCAAGCCGGGCCGTGCTGGTGGCGACCCGGGCCGGATCCGATTCACCCCCTTTGGTGGCTGCCTTCGTGGAGTGTCTCCACGAAGCCGCGGCGGGGCTCGCCGCTGAGCTTCAGGACCGCGTCTCTAGGCGTTGATGATCCGGACCGCCAGCAGTCCTGCGTTCTTCGCGCCGTCGATCGCGACGCAGCCGACGGGAACGCCCGGCGGCATCTGAACGGCCGAGAGCAGGGCGTCGAGGCCGCCGAGGTTCTTGCCGGAGATCGGCACCCCGATCACCGGCAGGTCCGTGTGGGAGGCGGCAAAGCCGGGCAGCGCCGCGGACATGCCGGCCCCGGCGATGATCACCTTCAGTCCGCGCATCCGAGCGTTCTTGCAGTACTCCTGGGTCTCGTCCGGCGTTCGGTGGGCGCTCAGCACACGAACCTCGTAGCGGATGCCGTGGTCGTGCAGCGCCTCCCCCGCCGGCTGCAGCTTCGGCTTGTCGTTCTTGGAGCCCATGATGATCCCGACCAGCGGGGCATCGACCTCGATCTCCTCGAACGCCTCCTCGACTTGGGGCATCGTCTCGACCGCTTCGCCCTCGGGCATCAGCTCCTCCTCTTGGTGGTCATGGCTCGTTCGCCTAGGTGGCTGCCGCTTCACGTTCGACGGCGCGGGCCGCGATGTCTGTTCGCAGCTGTCGCCCGTCGAAGCTGATCAGCTCGGCCGCATCGTATGCGCGACGGCGCGCCTCGGCGGCCGTCGGACCGAGCCCCGTCACGTTGATGACGCGCCCCCCCGCGGTGACGATCTCGCCGTCGCGCCGGGCGGTCCCCGCGTGGGTCACCTCAACGCCATCCGACTCCGCCGCCCGCTCGAGGCCGTCGATCACGTCCCCCTTCGACGAGCTGGCGGGATAACCGGCCGAGGCGAGCACGACCGTGACCGCCCAGTCATCGCCGAAGCCGGCATCGACGCCGGCCAGCCCGCCGGGCTCGCGGGACGCGAGGCAGAGCTCGACGAGATCCGAGCTCAGCCGCGGCAGCACCGCCTGCGTCTCGGGGTCGCCGAACCGGCAGTTGAACTCGAGCACCTTCGGCCCGGACTCGGTCAGCATCAGGCCCGCATAGAGGACACCGTGGTAGGGCGTGCCCCGGCGGCTCATCGCGGCGACGATCGGGCGATGGACGAGGTCGGCGATCCGCTCGGCCTCCGCGGAATCGATGCCGGGCACCGGCGAGTAGCTGCCCATCCCACCGGTGTTCGGTCCGGTGTCTCCGTCGCCGATCCGCTTGTAGTCCTGGGCCGGGGCAAGAGGCAGGACGTTCTCGCCGTCGCAGAGGGCCAGCAGGGAGAGCTCCTCCCCCTCGAGGAACTCCTCGATCACCACAGCGGTCTCCCCAAAGCGCTGCTCCGTGAAGAAGACGTCGACCGCCTCGCGCGCCTCCGCCTCCGACGTGCAGATGATCACCCCCTTGCCTGCAGCGAGCCCGTCCGCCTTCAGCACCACGGGATAGGAGGCGCGGGAGATCTGGCCCAGCGCCTCGTCGCGCGAGCGGACGACCGTGTGGGATGCGGTCGGCACATCCGCCTCGGCCATCAGCTCCTTGGCGTGGAGCTTGGATCCCTCGAGCCGCGCGGCTTCCCGGCTCGGGCCGAAGGCGGCGATCCCGTCGGCCTCGAGTGCGTCGACGAGCCCGGCGACCAGCGGCGCCTCGGGGCCGACCACCACGAGGTCGACGCCTTGCTCCCGCGCGGCGGCCACCAGCGCGCCCGAGTCATCCGCGCTGACCTGGAGGCAGCGCGCGTCCTCGGCGATGCCGGCGTTGCCCGGCGCACAGAGCAATTCGGACGCTCGCGGCGAGCGGGCGAGCGCGCGGACGATCGCGTGCTCGCGACCGCCTCCACCGACGACGAGCACCTTCATACGGAGAGGTCCTCCGGGGTCAAAGCGACTTCGCGAACTCCTCGGCCGGAATCGCGGCGAGCGTCTGGCTGCTCATCGTCCCGCGCGAGCCGAGCTCGACCGAGACCTTGGCCATGGTCTGCTCGTCAGGCGCCTCGACGATCGTGATGAAGTCGTACTGCCCGAGGGTGGCCCACTGCTCCCTCACCTTCACGCCGAGCTGCTCCACCTCCTTGTTGACCTCCTGGATCCGGCTCGGGTTGTTCTTCAGCGTCTGCACGCCGTCGGGCGTCAGGTTGGTGAGCATCACGAATGTGGCCATCTGATCTCCTCTCCTCCTTTGTGTCTTGGTCCTGCCCCGTAGGCCCCTTTCTTTCACTTTCAGGCCGCGTGTGCAATCCCACACACCCGCGTCCGCGGGCCCAGCGATGATTCCCACCGTGGAAGGGCATCCCATCTTCGCCCGGTTCTACGACCGGCTCATGGCGGGGACCGAGCGCGCGGGGCTCGCCGAGAGGCGGCACGAGCTCCTCGCGCAGGCCTCTGGCCGCGTGCTCGAGCTCGGCGCCGGGACCGGGCACAATCTCGAGCACTACACGGACGCCGTCACCGAGCTGGTGCTGACCGAGCCCGATCCGTACATGGCGGACCGGCTGCGGGATCGGCTGGCAAACCAGGACGGGCCGGCGCCCAGGGCCACCGTGGTGGAAGCCCCCGCCGAGCATCTGCCCTTCGACGACGGCAGCTTCGACGTCGTCGTCGCGACGCTGGTCTTCTGCACGGTCGACGACCCGCTGAAGGCCATCTCGGAGGCGCGTCGGGTGCTCGTCGAGGGCGGGCGGCTGCTGTACATGGAGCACGTGCGGAGCGACCACCCGCGACTGGCGCGCTGGCAGGATCGCCTTCGACGGCCCTGGGGGTTCTTCGGCGGCGGCTGTCATCCCAATCGCCCGACCGATCAGCTGCTGGCGGGCGCCGGTTTCTGGATCGACAGCATGGAGCGGGAGCAGTTGCCGAAGGCGCCGCCGATCGTCCGACCGCTGATCCGGGGGGTTGCCCGGCGTCCCTCGGGGATCGATTCGGGCTAGCGGTCCGCCTCGGCGTCCGCGGCCGTCCCCTCCTGCCAGGGCGTGAGCGTCTCGGAGCTGATCCAGGGTGAGCCCTCAAGCTCGACCTGACGCGCCATCGCCGCCATCTTCCGCTTGGACGCCTCGGTGGCCGAGGAGACCATGAACCACTTTCGCTCCACCCCGAGCCCTCGGGCCAGCGGTCTCGACCCGCCTTCGTAGACCGCCCGCTTCAGCGACCGGATCGCTTCGGGCGCCCGGCGCGCGAACCGCTCGCCGGTGCGGATCGCCGCCTCCTTCACCTGGTCGGGCGGGACCACCGCGTGAACGAGGCCGTGGTTCAGAGCCTCGCGCGGGCTCAGGGTGCGCCCCTCCAGCATCATCTCCAGCGCGCGGCCGGTGCCGACCAGGCGCGGCAGTCGCTGCGTCCCGCCCGCGCCGGGGTTGAAGTCGATCGTCATCTCGGGCAGGCCTATCGCGATTTCGGTGTTCGCCATGTAGCGGACGTCGCAGGCCAGCGAGAGCTCGCATCCCCCACCGGTCGCAGGCCCGTTGATCGCCGCGATGAAGACCTTGTCCGAGCGGTTCATGTCCAGGAAGAGGTCGTGGATCCGATAGAGCTCGAACACCGCCGCCAACGGGGTGCGCTCCGCGGCATCGCGCAGCCCGGGGATTCGGCGAATCACCCCGGCGATCCGCAGGACGAGGGCCGTCAGCCAGGGCGGAGCAGCGATCCCTGCCCGCTCGACACTCGCCAGGATCTCCCCGACGTCGTAGTGCGTGATGTAGAGGTCGTCGGGCTTGCCGGTGATCACCACCGCCCCTACGGACCGGTCGCCCCCGAGCGACCGGACCAGGGCGTGGAGCTCACGCACCATCTCACCGGTCATGAAGTTGTGCGGGGGGTTGTCGACCCGCACGACCAGGACGCGGCCCCGGCGCTCGGTCTCGAACAGATTGGCCATAGGCCGAAGCCTATGGCCCACCGTTAGGCGGGACCGCTACCCGCCGGGACCGACGATCCGAAGTGACGAACGCCGCGGTCCCTACGCATCAAATCCGACGTGAATGTGGTCGCAGTGGTCGGCCTGGGCGAATCCGTTCGGGTTCGCCGGGCCATCCGGGTCGAAGCAGTAGATCAGTTCGGTCGGTTCCTGACCCGGCGGCAGGGCGCCGAGCTGGCGAGCGAGCGTGCCGCACGGGCCGTCGGGCGAGACGTCGGTGCAGGGGACGCCGTCGATCGCCGCAATGTCCATCGCGCGGCCGTAGTAGTGGTTCGAGACGTTGCCGCTCGAGGTGAACTTCGAGTGGTCGGAGCGCAGCGCCGAGATCGTGATCGCGTGCTGCTGGCTGATCGCGCCAATCAGGTTGACGATGCGCGGATCGATCGCGCCCGACTGGACGTCGACCATCTCGAGCGAGTTGGAGAGCTCGACGTTCGCCCAGTTGATCGGGGCGTTGGTCGGGCCGGGCAGCGCGACCGAGTAGGCGACCGTCTTCACCTGGCAACTGCCGGCCATCGCCTCGGCCTCGTGGAGGACCGCCTCGACGTACCACTCGGCGTGGTTGTGCTGGAAGAGGCCGGCGCGGAGATCCCCCGCCGCCCAGATCATCCGCGCCAGCGTCGCCGCCGAATCGGCTGGCGTCTCGCGCCGGACCTTGCCGTCGTCATCGCCGTCGACCGCGTAG
>JBKPLC010000103.1:0-17599 GCA_046731495.1 Actinomycetota bacterium
TTCGTCGCCCACCACGCCGAGCTGCTGGCGGGACTCATCACCGCACTGCTGCTCTTTGCGCTTGCGCTGATGCTCTGGCTGACGCGAGAGCACCCCACCTCGACGCCGAAGTACGTGCCGGAGCCGCCGGACGACGCCAGCCCCGCGCTCGCCTACGGCCTGGCCAACGAGGGTGAGGATTCGAGCGATACCGTCCTGGCCACGCTCCTCGACCTGATCGAGCGCGGGTACTACGACGCCAAGCAGGCGACCACCGAGGACGAGAAGCTTGACCTCGCCATCACGAAGGCGAGCAAGCGTCCGAACGCGAAGCTCGAGAAGTACGAGCAGGACACGCTCGACTTCTTCGATGAGCTGATCAAGGACGACACCGTCGCCCTCAGCGAGATGAAGGACCGGATTCCGGAGCACAGCGCCACCTGGCGCGCCCGCTGGGAGGAGATGACCGGCTCGCTCAACGAGGCGGACGAAGGGCAGCTGCAGTGGGATCGGAACCTCAATCCGCTCAGTCTCCTGGTCGCCGCCGTCGGCGCGGGGATCGTGGCGGTCATCTGCCTGATCCAGAACAACGTCGAGGGCAAGTGGTTCGTGGCGGCGGCGATCGGAGCGGTTGGCGTGGCGATCGTCGCGCTCTGGCCGGCGCAGCGGCTGAAGCGGCTCTCCCCGCAGTATCGCGAGCGCTCGGCTCAGTGGGAGTCCTTCGCCCGCTGGACCGATGACTTTCCGCGTCTCAAGGACGACCCGCCGGCGACGCTCGAGCTCTGGAAGCGGATCCTGATCTATGGCGTGGCGTTCGGAACCGCCGACCGGATGATCAAGTCCGGTCGGATCCCGGAGCCCGTCCTGCAGAGCTCTGACGGCTCCTGGACTTCCGGTTACCTGACCGGCGCCTATTTGAACTCGAGCTTCAGCGGCAGCAGCTTCAGCTCCGGGTTCTCCTCGCAGGTCGCTCCGGAGTCCTCGAGCGGCGGGGGTGGGGGCTTCAGCGGCGGTGGCGGGGGAGGCGGCGGAGGTGGGGGCGGCGGGTCGTGGTAACGGCTTCGCCATAAAACGGGTTGCCCTTTGACATATGACGGGTCGCTCCTAGCGGAGCGCCCTTGGATCTGCGGGCACCCTCGCATCTACTCCAGCCCAGCGGCCTTCATCGCGGCGCCGCGGTCGTAGAACTCCTGGACGCGGACGCACTTGTCCTCGTCGTTGAAGCTGAACACCTGGGCGATCTTGTCCGAGATCTGCAGGCCGGTGATGTCGTTGCGCGCCCAGCGGTGGGCGATGACGACGACGTGGTCGCCGGCGTCGATCACCTCCTCGGGCGCGAACTTGAGCTGGCCGACGGCGTTCCGCCAGCGCGACCAGAACTCCTGAACGCCCTCGTAGCCCTTGTAGGTGCCGGGGAAGGGGTCGCGTTCGGGAGCGACCCACTCGATCTCGGGAGACATGTGTTCGAGGACCCATTGAGGGTCCTCGGAGTTCCATGCCTCGAATCCTTCCCGGACCAGATTGACGCGGTCGACCATGAACCGAATCCCGCCGGAGAACCTATTCCATAGAAGGCCGCCGGAAAAGACGACTATTCGATATTTGCGGAGGCATACTCCGCGAGCGCCATCACGGTGAGCTGCGGATTCACCGTCACGGAGGAGGGGAAGGTGCTCGCGTCGCAGACGTAGAGGTTCTCCATCCCGTGGACCCGCAAGCGGTCGTCGAGCACGCCCTTGGCGGGATCGCGGCTGATCGCGTTGCCACCCTGTGGGTGCGAGGTGTGCAGGCCGATGTCGGTGTTGTCGCGGACCAGCTCGTCGAGCTCGTCGACCTGATCGAGCGTGGTGTACGAGCGCGAGGCGAAGGTCATCGGCATGACGCGCTTCGCGCCGCTCGCAAAGTGGATCCGCGCGGCGAGCTTGGTCCCCTTGATCATCAGCTTGAGGTCGGAGTCGGCCGGGTCGTAGTCGAGCTTCATGCCCTTCCCGCGGAAGCCGGGCTTCACCCGCCCGTTGCGCTGCGAGCCGACGACCACGCCGATGCAGCTCAGGTGCGGATAGCGCCGCATGTTCTCGTAGTGGGCCGAGAACCAGCCGGGCATCAGGAGGGCCTGCGTCCCCACCGGGTTGAACCAGGACTCGAGGATGAGCTGGTCCTCGCCCGGCGGCCGGAAGCCATGGGTGATCTGCAGGCCGTCGTAGGAGTGGAGCTCCTCCTCGAAGTCCGCCGTGAGAGGCGCGCCGACGTTGAAGCAGAGACCCGTCCCGACCAGCTTTCCACCCAGGTCGCTGCGCTGGAGCAGCAGGCTCGACGCGAGCGCGCCGCCCGACACGATCGTCGTGTTCGCGGCGACTCGGAGCTGCCGTCCATCCGAGAGCCGGCAGTGGACCTCCGTGGCGCGCGCGCCTCGCGTCTCGACCTTCTCCGCGACGCATTCGCTGAAGATCCGCACCGCGCCACGGAAATCAAGCTGGGCGCGGGGCAGCATGTTGTCGAGGGCAGAGAGCTTCTTGCCGTAGGGGCACCCGATGTTGCAGTAGCCGGAACCGAGGCAGTCCTTGATGTTGGCGTCGACCACGCCGTTCCCGTTTGTGGTCAGGCCGAGCTTCTCGATGCCTTCGGCCATCTTGGACCCGCCCTTCTGCAGGTACCTGTTGTGCTTGCCCTGGCCATAGACGGGCAACCAGTCCCGGAGAGTCTCGAAGGACCTCATGAAGCGCTGCTCGTCGATGCCCGCGTCCAGTCCGTCCGGGTCGTTCCAGCGCTGAAGGGTCCGGGGCGGGATGTCGTAACACACGGCGTTGTTG
Organism: Actinomycetota bacterium; assembly: GCA_046731495.1. Classification (GTDB taxonomy): domain Bacteria; phylum Actinomycetota; class Thermoleophilia; order Solirubrobacterales; family 70-9; genus DASUPK01. Next base: position 2,790 of record JBKPLC010000103.1, read on the forward strand.
ACGACCGTGCTGCCGCCTACGCACTTACCTTGCAGAACCTGGAAGCGGAGGTCCGTGGACATCTGCAGGCCGCCGTCCGAGTACAGCCTGGAGAACTGAACGCGTTCGTCCTCACTGAAGTCGCGGGGGTCGACATGCTTGCCACCCTCGAGCAGCACGACTTCGCGGCCCCGCTCCGCCAACCGATAGGCGAGGACCGATCCGGCGGCCCCGCTGCCGACAATCAGGACGTCGGCCGTGATCCGCTCAGCATCGACCTCGTTCGGCTCGTTGACGTCGAGGACCGGCCGATCCGTCGGCACTCTCTTCATCGCCTTCGGAAACCGCTTTCGCCTCGAGAATGGGACGTAACCCGTCGACTCGGCTGCCCGCGGGTCCCCGTAGTACCCGATGAACACCATCTGCTGCGCCCCACCCAGGATCCCCTGGCTCAGCTTGCGCAGGCGGTCCGGCAGGCGACGCTCCACCACGTCGTTGATGAAGCAGCGCTCGATGAAGGCGAGGCGGCGGTCCGGCTCCATCAGCGCGAACGGCGGCCGCATGCGGAGAAGCGGATAGATGGCGAGTGCGCTGAACGCGAGTCGCGCCTGCCCCTTGTTGCTGGCGTCTAGCGAGTAGAGGAAGTCATCGATTCCCGCGGCGACCTGCTCAGGTGTCAGCGCCTCCTCGGGACCGATAACCAGCACCTCGGCCATCGCGGCCGCCGCCGTGTGCTGATGGGGCCACAGGTACTTCAGGCCATAGCGAGCCTTGGCCGCGGAGTGGTAGAGCCAGAACAGGACTACGGCTACGAGAGTGGCCGCCGCGGCCCAGAGCAGCAGATACAGCGTGGGACTGATGCTGGTGCCGAACGGCTCCCCGAAGGTGTTCGCGTAGCTGTCGTGGTTGCCGAAGGCGAGGACCAGCAGCAGCGAGGCCACGATCAGCACGTGCCCGGCGGCCACCAGCTGGGACATCCAGCCGTTTCGACGAACGTCGCCGGCGGCCAGGAAGCAGAGCACGCAGAAGAGGCCGTCCTTGGCGAAGGAGTTGGCGACGAAGGGGAACTCCGCGGAGCCGAACAGCCCGGAGATCGGGTAGATCAGGGCCTGCCCCAGGAAGAAGAGTGTGAAGAAGCGGAGCCAGAGCTCGAAGCGCCGCTCCTGGGGTGTCAGGTCGGCTCGCTCCATTCCGTCCTAGCCCGGATCCGGGGCCGGATCGGCCGCCTCCGCCGGCCGCTCGCCGCGCAGCGCGCTGAGCGCCGCTTCGCGATCGTAGTACTCGTGCACCTCGGTGCACTTCGAGTCGTCGTCGAAGTGGAAGACCTGGATGACGCGGTCGGAGACCTCGAGGCCGCTGTGCTCGCCGCGTCCCTGTCGCCGCGCGACCACGACGATCTTCTGTCCCGCGTCGAGGATCTCCTCGATCGCGAAGTTGAGCTGGCCGACCGCGGCGCGCCACTGCGCCCAGTACTGCTCTACGCCGGGCAGGCCCTCGTAGGTCCCGGGATCCGGATCGTCGGGCGGCGTGATCCAGCGGACGTCCTCGGACATGTGCTCGAGCACCCAGCCGCGATCGCCCTTGTTCCAGGCTTCGTAGCCCTTTCGAACCAGCTGTACTAGCTCCGCTGACACACTCTCCCCGCTGTGGAGTATCCCACCAGAGCGGGTCGAGGGTGGGAAATCACGTGAGGAGCCGATCCTACCCATGCCCGGGCGATGGCGGCTCAGGTCTCAGATCAGAAGATCGCGGCCTCGTTCGGGTCGCCCTGCTCGCCCTCGTCCTCCCAGTCGGCGGGCTTCCCGAGGCTCGCGCCCTTGATCACCTTGAGGCCGAGCATCGCGCACTTCATGCGAGTGGCGGAGATGTCGATGCCGAGCAGCTCGAGAACGAAGTCCTTGGGCAGCGCCAGGATCTCCTCGCGCGTCATCCCCTCGAGCTCGTCGGTGAGCAGTGAGGTGGCGGCCGTGGAAATGGCGCAGCCCTGGCCCTCGAAGGAGACCTCGGCGACCTTGCCGTCGCCATCGAGCTTCAGGAAGACGTGCTGCTCGTCCCCGCAGAACGGGTTCGAGTCCTCGAAGTCGAGGTCGTAGTCGTCGAGCCGCCCGAAGTGATGAGGGCGCTTGTAGTGCTCGAGGATCTGGTCGCGGTAGAGCTCGTCCATCACAGCTCGAACACGCGTCTCACGTCGAGCAGGCCCTCGACCAGCCGGTCGATCTCCTCCGGCGTGTTGTAGACGGCGAGGCTGGCGCGAGTGGTTGCCGGCACTCCGAGCCGCTGCATCAGGACCTGCGCGCAGTGATGCCCGGCGCGGACGGCGATCCCGTGACGGTCGAGGATCTCCGAGATGTCATGGGCGTGCACCCCGTCCATGGCGAAGGAGACGATGCCGCCGCGGTCCTCACCCGCTGGGGGCCCGAAGATCGTCAGGCCGGGGACCTCGCCGACACGCTCGAGCGCGTAGGAGGTGAGCTCGGTCTCGGCGACGTGTACGGCCGTGAGCCCCAACTCCTCGAGCCAGCGCACCGCGGCGCCGAAGCCGATCGCCTCGCCGATCGCCGGGGTTCCGCCCTCGAACTTCGCGGGGAGGTCGGCCCAGGTGATCAGCTCCTTCGAGACCTTGCGGATCATCGAGCCGCCGCCGATGAAGGGCGGCATCTCCTCGAGCAGCTCGCGGCGCCCGAAGAGCGCCCCGATCCCGGTGGGCCCGTACATCTTGTGGGAGGTGACCGCGTAGAAGTCGGCGCCGAGCTCGGCCATGTCGAGCTCGAGCTTCGGCCCGGCCTGGGCGCCGTCGACGACCAGCAGCGCGCCGGCGTCGTGCGCCATCCGGGCGATCTCGGCGATCGGGTTGATCGTGCCGAGGACATTGGAGACGTGTGCGACGCAGACCAGCTTCGGCCCACGCTCGAGGAGTGAGGCGAAGGCGTCGAGATCCAGGCGGCCCTCGCCGGTGATCGGCGCCCAGTCGAGGTGCGCACCCTTCTCCTGCGTCACCTGGTACCAGGGGACGACATTGGAGTGGTGCTCCATCTCCGTGACCAGGATCCGGTCGCCCTCGGTCAGGTTGGTGCGGGCCCAGGAGTAGGCGACCAGGTTGAGCGCCTCGGTCGCGTTGCGCACGAAGATGACCTCGCGGTGCTCGGCGCCGAGGTGGGCCGCCAGGGTCCCGCGCGCGTCCTCGTAGAGCGCGGTCGCCTCCTCGGAGAGCGTGTGGACGCCGCGGTGGACGTTCGCGTTCTGCTCCCGCCAGTAGCGGTCGAGCGTCTCGATCACCGCCAGCGGCTTCTCCGCCGTCGCCCCGTTGTCGAGGTAGGCGAGAGGCCGCCCGTGGATCTCGCGGGCCAGGATCGGGAACTCGGCGCGGATCTCCTCGATGGAGCGCGGCAGGGCTGGGGCTGTCGTGGCCGTCGGCTCCATGGCGCGCGATCGCTAGGCGGCGGCTGCCGCCTCGACCTCCTCGCGAATCCAGCCGTAGCCCCTCTTCTCGAGCTGCTCGACCAGCTCCGGGCCGCCCTCCTTGACGATGCGACCGTCGTAGAGCACGTGGACGCCGTCCGGCTTGATCAGGTGCAGGATGCGCTGGTAGTGGGTGATGATCAAGACGCCCATGCCGGGGCCGGCGAACTTGTTGACGCCCTCGGCGACGACGCGTAGTGCGTCGATGTCGAGCCCGGAGTCGGTCTCGTCGAGCACCGCCAGCTCGGGCTGGAGCATCGCCAGCTGGAGGATCTCCATCCGCTTCTTCTCGCCACCGGAGAAGCCGTCGTTGAGGTAGCGCGAGGAGAAGTCCTTGGGGATGTTGGTGAGGTTCATCGCCTCCTCGGTCTCCTTGCGGAAGTCCTTCAGCTTCACCGGCTCCTCGCCGGCGGCATCACGGTGGGCGTTGACGATCATGCGCAGGTACTTCGCGACGGTCACGCCGGGGATCGCGACCGGATACTGGAAGGCCATGAAGAGGCCCATCCGAGACCGCTCGTCTGGTGCGGCCTCCGTGATGTCCTCGCCCTGGAAGGCGATCGTGCCGTCGGTCACCTCGAGGCCCGGGTGGCCCATGATCGCGTTGGCCAGGGTCGACTTGCCCGACCCGTTCGGGCCCATCAGGGCGTGGATCGAGCCCTTCTCGACGTCGAGGCTGACTCCCTTGAGGATCTCCTTGCCCTCGGCGGTTACGTGCAGGTTTCGAATCTCGAGCTCTGCCAATTCAGACTCCTGGTTGGTTGAAGTTTTCGCTAGGCCGCCGTGACGGCCGCGGCGCTCTGTCTCTGGGCTGACGCCGAGGCGTGCTGTTCGGAGAAGGAGACCAGCTCGGCCAGAGTGGTCCCCGCCAGCGCCTTGGTGACGCCGCCCTGCACCCGCGTCCACAGCAGCTTGGTAGAGCAGGCGCGGTCGCCGTCATTCTCGTGCGAACACGAGACCTTGCCCTCCGGGTCGGCCTGGAAGCACTCCATCGGCGCAATCGCGCCCTCGAGCGCCTGGACCACTTCGAGCATCTCGATCTGGTCGGCCGGTCGCCCCAGGCGGTAGCCGCCGTGGGCGCCGCGCTGGCTCTCGACCAGCCCTGCCTTGCGCAGCTTGGCGACGAGGTGCTCGAGGTAGGAGAGAGGGAGGCGCTCCGACTCGGCGACGGCACTGAGCGCCACCGGGGCGCCGTCCTCCTGACGTCCCAACTCGACCATCAGCCGCACGCCGTATTCAGCTCGGGTGGAGAACAGCATCGCTGTTAAATCCTAGCGGAGAGGTCGGTTATGCCAGGGTGCAAGGCTTGCCGGCATGAGTCCGACGGTCGGGCTGCTGGGAGACGTGATGCTGGGACGTGGCGTCGCGGCGAGCATTTCTCGTGGTGAGCCGGAGGAGGTTTGGTCGCCGGAGGTCCGCGCCATCTGCCGCTCCTGCGACCTGATCATCTGCAACCTCGAGTGCTGCATCTCCGAGCGCGGCGAGCGGACCAGCCGGATCCAGGGCAAGCCCTTCTTCTTCCGCGGTCCGCCCGCAGCGGTGCGATCGCTGCAGGCCATCGGGTTGGACGTGGCCGGCCTCGCCAACAATCACGCGCTCGACTTCGAGGAAGGTGCGCTGCTCGACACCTTGCAATTCCTGCGCGAGGCGGGGATCCCCGCCGTCGGGGCCGGGGCCGATGAGTCCGCCGCCCGCCAAGCGGCGATCGTCCAGGTCGCGGGGACGCGCATCGGGCTGGTCGCGGTCTCCGACCATCCGGCTGAGTATGCCGCGACCCCGACTGCACCCGGGATCGCGTATGCGGAGCTGGCGCGAGGGCTTCCCGAATGGCTCTCCGCAAGCCTGCAGCGGCTGCGGGAGGAATGCGACGAGGTCATCGCCTTTGTCCACTGGGGCCCGAACATGGAGCCCAACACCGCGTACTGGCAGACCAGGACCGCTGCCGCGATGGTCTCCTCCGGTGCGAGCCTGGTGGTCGGGCATTCCGCACACGTCTTCCAGGGCGTCGGCTGGAGCAACGGAAGTCCACTGCTGTTCGATCTCGGGGATGCCCTCGATGACTACCGGGTGGATTGGCATCTGCGCAACGACCTCGGCTTGCTCGCCTTGTGGCGGCCGGAGGAGGCGGAGGGCTCGCTCGAGCTCGTCGGCCTGTGTCTCAAGCACTGCCGAACGACCCTTGCGCACGGCGGCGATGCCCAGTGGATCGCGGCCAGGCTGGTCGACGCCTGCGGCTCCTTGGGGACGTCAGTAGAGCGGCTCGCCGAGCAGAGGTTCCGGATCAGCCCTGCCTGATACTTGTTTCTCTCGGACGGGCGGATCGGGCGACCACCCCGCGCAGGATGTCCCTGAACTCCGCATACGTGCGCGCGCCGATCTGCTCCGCGTGGCGCGCCTCGATGTCGGCGATGATCTCGTCCTCGAGTCGGACCTGGTCGAGGCCACGCTCCGTCGGGAAGACCAGCTTGGCCCGGCGGTCCTGGGGGTCCGGCCGGCGCTCAACGTAGCCGAGCTGCTCGAGCTCGTCGACCATCCGCCCGACGATCTGCTTGTGCCGCCCCGTGAGACGCGCCAACTCGGTGGCGCGGACACCGTCCTCGTCGAGATAGGCGAGGACCGCGCCATGGCGCGGATGGAGATCGTCGTAGCCGGCCTCGGCGAGCCGGGCGAAGAGCTCGTCCTGCAGGGTGAAGAGCAGGCGGCTCGCCAGCACGCCCAGATCCGGGTTCCATTCCTGTCTCTCGCGACGTCTTTTCGTAGTGGTCATCATCTGAGACGATATCAGGTCGTGACGGTCTCAAACCAAGACCAAGCCTCATTGGCCGTTTAGGCGGGTCCGTATACTCGCTGCAGTCTTTCCCAGTCATCGCAAAGGAGACGACTGATGACAACAACTGGACGCTCCAACTGGCAAGCGGCTCTGAAGACCGTGATCCTGCTCGCCGCGCTCGGCGGGTTGCTGGTCGGAGCCGGCTACCTGATCGGCGGGCCACAGCTCGCGCTGATCTTCCTGTTCATCTCGGTGATCTTCAACCTGGCGCAGTGGTTCTTCAGCGATCGGATCGCGCTGCGGATGTCACGCGCCCAGCCGGTTTCGGAGCAGGAGGATCCGCGGCTCTACCAGATGGTCCGCGACCTCACCACTCGAGCGGGCCTGCCGATGCCGAAGCTCTACGTGATCCCCCAGGAGCAGCCGAACGCCTTCGCGACCGGCCGGAACCCGGAGCACTCGGCGGTGGCCGTCACCGCAGGCATCCGCAAGCTGCTCTCCGAGGACGAGCTTCGCGGCGTCCTCGCGCATGAGCTCGGACACGTGCGGAACCGCGACATCCTGCTTACGTCGGTGGTCGCTTCGATCGCTGCCGCGATCACCTGGCTCGGCTACATGGTGCTCTGGATCGGCGGGGATAACGACTCGCCGCTCGGAATCATCGGCCCGCTGCTGCTCTGGCTGCTCGCGCCGCTCGCCGCCGGGATCATGCAGATGGCGATCTCGCGCCAGCGGGAGTACGCGGCCGATGCAACCGGCGCCGAGATCTGCGGCAACCCGGAGTCGCTGGCGTCGGCCCTGTTGCGTCTGGAGCAAGGTGCACAGGCCATCCCGATGCAGACCAACGCGGCGGCTGAGCCGCTCTACATCGTGAAGCCGTTCAGTGGCGGTGGCATCGCGAGCCTCTTCTCGACCCACCCGCCGATCGAGGAGCGGGTCCGCCGGCTCCGCCAGATGCGGCCGACCATCGGCTGACGTTTCCGGTTCTTGGCTCCACCCCGCGCATACACTCGCGGGGTGGAGCTCACCGCCGCGATAGTCGGGTGCGGCGCGCGTGGCACCGAGCACGCAGCCGCGCTCGCGGAGGTTGAGGGCGTCTCGCTCACGGGCGTCTGCGACCGCGCTGAGTCATCAAGAGATCGAGCGAGTGCTGAGCTGGGTGTCCCCGGCTTTGCGGAGGTGAGTGAGCTCCTCACCTCGACCCGGCCGGAGATCGTCGTCGTTGCGACTCCGCCCGACGTGCGCATCGACGTGATCGTGCCGGCGGCGAAGAGCGAATCGGTTCGCGCGATCGTGGTCGAGAAGCCACTGGCGCTCACCATGAGCGAGGCGGAGGGGATCGTCGCAGCGGCGGATCGCGCGGGGGTCCAGCTCACCGTGGGCCACCAACTCAGGTTCGCTCCGCATTTCATCGCTCTTCAGGAGGCGATCGAGAAGGGCGAGCTCGGCACCGTCGAATTCATCCGCGCTCTCTCGTACGGACATCTGCTGGAGCAGGGCCCGCACCTCGTCGACGCCGCCCGTGCGCTGAGCGGCGGGCGCCGGATCCTCTGGGCGATGTCACAGCGCGGGGCCGAGCTCACACCGGGGGCGAGGGGCGGAGATCCGGATGGTCTGCTTCCGGAGATTCCGGCCTGGACCACCCATCACCTCGCCCTCGAGGGCGGAATCCGGTGCGCCCTCGAGACGGGCCCTCTGCACCAGCGAAGCGACCGCTTCGGGCGGGGAGAGGAGATCGACGACTACCTCGACAAGCGGCTGACCGTGGTCGGCTCCCGTGGCATTGCGCAGCTCGTGACCGGCGGCGATTGCCGGATCCTGAGCGAGGACACCGGCCGGTGGCGCACACATCAGGCCGGCATCGCCGGCTACCTGTCCGCGACGCGGAGCCTCCACGAGGACGTGAGGGACTCGGTGCTGGACGGCCGTCCGGGCCGCGCCGACGCCCACGATGCCCTCCACAGCCTCGAGGGGTTGCTGGCCTGCGTGGAGAGCGCGCGGCGGGGCGAGGCGGTTCGGCTGCCGGTCAGCCGTGAAGGCGGGCCGGCGCGAGAGCGCCGGCAGCCGGATCTCGAGGTGAGCGTGGTCCTCCCGCTTCCGGACCATCGCGGCTACGCCCAGCGCGCCGTGCGCAGCTGGACTCAAGGCCAGACCTTCGACCGCGATCGCTACGAGGTCATCGTCGCCTCCGACGGCGAGGAGCAGGGCCTCGACGAGAAGGTTCGGCCGTTGCTCGGCCCCGCCGATCGCCTGATGCGCGTCGACGGCGTCGACGAAATCGAGCTCTATGACAGGGCGGCACGTGCGGCGCGGGGAAGGCTCCTGATCTTCACCGAGCCGCACTGCATCGCCGAGGCGGCCTTCATCGAGGAGATGCTCGCCCACCTGGCGCGGACCGGCGAGGAGGGAGCATGCGGCCGCACCGTCGCGATCTGCCCGAATGCGATGGCCCGAATGGAGCAGTTCGTCTACGACGAGGGCTTCAGGGTCTGGTCCCAGCCCGGTCACTGGTGCAAGGTGATCCTGCGCGCCTTCGCCGTGGACAGGCGGACGTACCTCGACGCCGGCGGCTACGAGACCAAGTACGGCAGATTCGCCGAGTTCGCGCTGGCGGCGAAGCTGCACTCGACCGGCAAGCGGATGGGCTACGCGCCCGGGGCCGCGGTTGAGCACGTCTACACGACAAACTTTTCGATGCTGATCCCGCCGATCGAGGACTTCCTGCTCGGGGACCTCCGCTACCGCCTGGATCATCCGGCCGACTATTGCGAGCGCTACTTCGGCGTGCCGGAGGAATGGACGACGCGAGCGGAGCGCAGCCGGAGCGGTGCCCGTGCAGCCTGGGCGGTGGCGGCGCGCGCCCTGTTGCGCCCACCGACCTGGCGCTCCGGCAGCGTCCGGCCGCTACTCGCCACCGCGATCCGACTTATCCCGGCAGCCCTCTTCGGATCCCGGCCGACCCAGATGCACGCCGAGGTTCGCTTCGCCCTGGCCAAGCTGCGCTGCCATCTGTGGCGATCGAACGAACGGCGGATGCTGAGCGCCTACAAGGACGCCTTCGATTGGATGAACCGCCGTGCCCGGCTCAGGTTCCTCGCCGAGCTCGAGGCCGGGCCCCCCGAGCCGGCGGAGAAGCCTCACTTCGCGGTCGCGGACCTACCTGAGGAGCGGCTCCTCGGCTTCCACCGGGCAGAGCGTGTAAACGGGACGAGCTTTCGCTGGTCGCGGGCGGTGGCGTCGGCCGAGATCTCCGTCGATCCGGGCGAGTACCGCGTGGAGATCGACACCGGCGGCCTGCGCGATCCACGCCGCCTCGGCGTCCAGGTGTTCTTCAACGGGCGTCGCATTCCGGGCTCGCGAATCGAGCTCGACGCGAGCCGGATCGCGTTCAGGCTGAAGGCCTCGGAGTTCTCCAACGGCGGGACGCAGAGGCTCGCGCTGGTCGCCGCGCCGTTCCGGCCTGCCCGGGTCGCCGACAGCGATGACGATCGAGAGCTCGCCCTGCCGGTCTCCTCGGTCGACTTCGAGCCCCTTCGGGAGGTAGCGCGAGGGTGACTTACAAGGTGCTTGCCGCGGCTGACGCGTTCTGGCGTCCCTCCAACCAGATGAAGGTCGAGAACACCGACCTGGCCGTGCAGCTCGAGATGGCAACGCTCGGGGCGCGGTTGTGGAGGCTCCATCCCGGCGAAGCGTCGACGAAGCACCGGCATTTCGAGATGCACGAGCTCTACGTCGTGCTCGAGGGGGAGGGGCGGATCCGGATCGACGACGAGCTGGTCACGCTCGAACCGCTCTCGGCGGTTGCGGTCGAGCCCGACCACGTCCGCCAGCTCTTCAACGACACCCAGGCCGACCAGCTCTGGCTCGTGGTCGGAGCGCCGCGCGAATCGTTCAGCAGCACGCTCGAGATGACCGAGGAGCAGCTCGCCGCCATGTACCCGGACGGCCCGAAGGCGCTGCCGCCGGAGCTCGGTGGGGGTCAGTTCGAGGGCTGATCGCGCCTCCACCCAGGCACGCCCGTCCTGGCTATACTTTTTGAAGCCTTGAAACCCGATCAGGATTTGGGATATTTGAGACCATGACGTCCGTGGAGATGCCCCGTAAGTACGTGCCGCCCCCCTTGGAGCTGGTGAAGAGCCGGATCGAGGAGTTGCTGCCGCCCGCCGCCCGCGAGGAGATCGACGGCGGCGCCGTCGTCTTGATCGACGTCCGCGACCCCGAGCGCTTCGAGGCAGGGCACCTGCAGGCCGCGGTCAACGTCCCGTCCGGAGAGAGCGCCCAAGACGCCCACGAGGCCGCCTACGTCGAGGCGCTCGAGCAGGCGGGTGGGCACAAGGACGACCGGATCATCCTGGTCTGCGGCCAGGGCAACCGCTCCGCCCGCACCGCGGACGCGCTCCGGAACGAGCACGGCTTCACGAACGTCGCTTCCGTGATCGGCGGCTCGAAGCTGTGGAGCGATCTCGGATATCCGATCGAGGGCGAGATCACCGTCGGCGACGAGGAAGCCGAGACACACTTGGAAGGCGAGGAGGACACCACCTGATGGCCACCACCGAGACGATCGAGCAGGTCAAGCAGCGCATCGAGGAGCTCGATCCCGCCGAGGCGCGGGCGGAGCTCGAGAAGGGCGGCGTCGCCCTCGTCGACACGCGCGAGCCCATCGAGTTCAACGAGGCGCACATCGACGGCGCCGAGCTGATTCGCCCGGTCGACGTCGTCGAGAAGATCGAGGAGGTCGTGCCCGACCACTCGCAGCGGGTGATCCTCTACTGCGCATCCGGTAACCGCTCCGCCCGGGCGGCCGACGAGCTCCGCGCGCTCGGCTACGAGAACGCCGCCTCGGTGCGCGGCGGGATCAAGCAGTGGGAGGCCGAAGGGTTGCCGGTCGTCATGCCGGAGGGCATGACGGCGGAGCAGCGGATGCGCTACTCGCGCCACACGCTTCTCCCCGAGGTCGGTGTCGAGGGCCAGCTGAAGATGCTGAACGCCAAGGTGCTGCTGGTCGGCGCCGGCGGCCTCGGTGCCCCCGCCGCGCTCTACCTCGCCGCCGCCGGGATCGGCACGCTGGGCCTGGTCGACGACGACGAGGTCGACGAGTCCAACCTGCAGCGCCAGGTGATCCACAACACCACCCGGGTCGGCCAGCCGAAGACGGAGTCGGCCCGCAAGACGATCGAGGAGCTCAATCCCGACGTCGAGGTGGTCGAGCACCGCACCCGCCTCGACGCCTCGAACATCATCGACATCATCAAGGACTACGACGTGATCGTCGACGGGGCGGACAACTTCCCGACCCGGTATCTGCTCAACGACGCGTCGGTCCGGCTCCGCAAGCCGGTCGTCTCGGCCTCGATTCTCGCGTTCGACGGGCAGGTCTCGACCTTCGTCCCCTTCGAGGGGCCCTGCTACCGCTGCCTCTATCCGACGCCACCGCCCGCCGAGCTCGCCCCGAGCTGCGGCGCCGCCGGGGTGCTGGGCGTGATGGCCGGCGTGATGGGTCTGCTGCAGGCGAACGAGGTGATCAAGCTGGCGGCCGGAATCGGCGAGCCGCTCATCGGCCGCCTGCTCCTCTACGACTCGCTCGGCACCCGGTTCACCGAGCTCAAGGTCCGCCGGGATCCCGACTGCCCGATCTGTGGCCCGAACGCGCCGGAGGTCCCGGAGTCCGAGATGGGCAAATTTCCCGATTACGAGCTCTTCTGCGCCGGATAGCCGCTCCCTGACCCAGCCGCTAGGTTTCCCGCCCCATGCCGACGATCAAGGTGCCACCCGTGCTGCGCCAGCACACCGACGGTGAGGCCGAGGTGAGCGTCGAGGGCGGCAACGTCGGCGACGCGCTGCGGGCACTCGCGGAGCGCTACCCCGCGACCAGGGAGCAGCTCTTCTCGCCCGAGGGTGAGCTCAACCGCTACGTCAACGTCTACCTGAACGACGAGGACGTGCGGGTGCTCGACGGACTCGATACGTCGGCCGCCGATTCCGACACGGTCGTGATCCTGCCGGCTATGGCAGGGGGAGCGGCAGCCCGCTAGACGCCGGCGCGGCGGCCGATCCGCCGGTCAGTCCGACGAACGCGTTCCAGGAGGGCTTCGGGTCGAGGTCCGCGGTGAACAGCCCCGTGTGGTTGAACCAGACGCCGCCGGGAAGGTCCCGCCACGAGTACCACACCACCCCGGCGATCTTCATCCGCCCGCGGTTCTTGGCGAGCAGGCGGAAGCTCTTGCGCAGGTAGGACGCCTGGCGCTGCGGCGAGACGGTGAGCGGGGTCGGGTCGCCGCCCGTCGCCCAGCCGATCTCCGTGATCCAGAGGGGCGTCCGCTTGTCCTTGAAGCGGCCCATGATCTTCCGGGTGTCCCGGACCGCCCTCAGCGCGTCGGCGGGGGTCGTCGAGTACGGGTGCATCGCGACCGCGTCGAAGAGCCGTTTCGACTTTCGCCGATAGATCGCGGGCAGGAAGCGGTCGAGTGGGATGCCGTTGCGGATCCGGGGCGTGCGGAAGAGACCGGCGAGGACGATCTTCGCCGATGGATCGCCGCTCCTGATCCCGGCACTGAAGATCCGGAGCAGCCCGACGTACTGCTTGGCGCTCGGCTTCCGGTACCAGAAGCTCGGCGAGTTGACCTCATTCCAGAGCTGCCACCAGATGACCGGGAGCTTGGGGATCGTCGGGTGCGTCGTCCAGAAGCTGCCGTTGCTCCCGTAGCGAGCCGCCGCCTCGCGGACGAAATTCTGGAAGTCGGCGAAGTGCTGCTTCGAGGGTGGGAGGTTGTCGCGCTTGGCGGCCCAGGAGGGGCTGCTGTAGACGGTCGGGAGCACGCGGATGCCCTGCTCCGCGGCGGCGCCGATGATCGCGTCGTAGTGGCTCCAGTCGAGGGCGGAGTCCGCCTGCGGCTGAACCGCGGCCCAGACGAAGTTCGCGCGCAGCGTCCCGACCTTGCCCGCGCCCATCCGCGCGATCTCGGTGGAGTCGGGGTCTTTGGCCGCCATCACCCCGTAGAAGGAGCGCGGCGTCGCCTGAGCCTGTGCGGCGAGACCGAGGCAGATCAGGAGCGCCGTCGCGATGACGAGTCCCGCTCGCCGCATGCCCGATCCCTACCCCTTGTCCCTGCCGGCGACGATCTCCCCGTCCGGAGTAGTCGGGCGCGCGCCCTGGCCGGCTCCGCGCTCGCGCGCCGGACCCGCCTCCTCGGCCTCATCGCCGCCGCCGGCACGTTGGCGCAGCGTCATGCCGACCGCCGCGATGATCACGCCGACGACGATCAGCAGACCGATGAGCAGGCCGGAGGACCCGCCGCCGCCATCGGATGAGCCGCCGTCGCTCGATGCAACCGGCGTCACCGTCTGGTCGTCGTGCTTCGAGCGCTTCTTGTCCTTTGCTGGCTGATCGCCGGATTCGGCTGTGCCGGCCGAGGCCCCGCCGGTGCTGGACGGCGCTGCCGAGGAGCTGCCGGTCGGGGCACTCCCGCCACCGCCGCCACTTCCGCTTTCGTGGCCGGTCGCCTTGGGAACCTTCGGCAGGTATTCATCTCCCGCCGGTGCCGCGGTGGCGACCCCGCCGAGCGCGAGAGAGCAGACGACCGCCAGGCACGACACGACGCTGGTTCTCTTTGGGAGGCTCATCCGGGGAAGTGGCGGGCGATACTGACGTCGGCCGGGCAGGCTAGGTGCCTTGTACTCCACAGCCAGACAACACATCGGTGCTGGTCTCGTTGCGGCGGGCATGGTAACCGCTGCCCTGGCGCAGGGACTGTTCCAGCCGACCGGCTACGCCGCGGCCTCGATCGTGATCTGGGCGGCTGTGATCGCCGGGCTGCTGGGGCGCGGGCTGCCCGCCGCCCCGGTCGGACGGGCAGCCGCGGCGGCCGGGATCTGCCTGGCGGCGACGGCTGTTCTCGCGACCGCGTCGATCGCTTGGGCGGACGATCAGGGGCGGGCGTTCGAGGAGGCGGTGCGCGTCTCCTTCTACCTCGGCCTCTTCGCGCTCTCGGCCTGCACGGCGAATAGGGAGGGCATCGGCCAGTGGCTGGCGGGAATGACGGTCGGCCTCGCTGCCGTCTCGGTCATCGGTCTCGTCGGATATCTCCAGCCCGGCCTGCTCACGGCCTCGGGCAACGAAATCGCCAACGCGGCGGGACGCCTCTCCTATCCGCTCGGCTACTGGAACGCAATGGCATCGCTGTTTGCGGTCGCGGCCGTGTTGCTCGCCCACGCCGGGGTCCAGTCGCCGACGCGCTGGCTCCGCTCCGCGTCCATTGCCCTCGTCCCCCTCGCCCTCGTCGGCATCTGGCTCGCCGACTCGCGTGGGGGCGCCGCGGCCGTCGTGATCGGGCTCCTCATCCTGCTGGCGGCCTCTCCCGATCGCTCGCGCCAGGCGATCTGCCTGGCGATCGGCGTTGCGGGTGCCGCGATCCTGATCGGCCTCGGCGAGCAGCTCGACGCGCTGCGCAACGGCCTGGGCGACTCGGCGATGCGCGCCGACGGCGACCGCATGTCCGTTCTGGTGGTGTGCGTGGTCGCCCTGGCCGGCGCGGCGGCCTGGGCGCTCGACGGGCGCGCGCCGCGGCTGCAGCCCTCGCGGCCCGCCCGGATGGCCGTGGCC
>JBKPLC010000104.1:0-33974 GCA_046731495.1 Actinomycetota bacterium
TCGATAGCCACCTGGCGCCCAAGGGCGTCGGGGTGGTGATCGAGGCCGAGCACCTGTGCATGTCGCTGCGCGGCGTCCAGAAGCCTGGCGCACGGACCATGACGTCGGCGCTCCACGGGGTCGTGCGCGACGACGCGCGTACCCGCCAGGAGTTCCTCGCCCTCACGGGAGGCGGCCGTGCCTGATCGCGGGGGCAACTTCGACGACGTCGGTTCGACCGCCTGGCACCGGCGGCTCACGGCGTCCCGGTAAGCGCGCACCTTGCCCTCGGGCTCTCGGACGTCCGTGAGTCGGCCCTGGCGGCCGAACGTCGTGTTCGAGCTCCCAGTCGCGGCCGCGACGGGTGGTGCACCATCCTTTCGCGCCCCATGATCTCGCTCGACGACGTCCGCGGGGCCGCTCGCCGCATCGACCGCGTCGCCCGCCGCACGCCCGTGCTGACCTCGCGGGCGCTCGACGAGGCGACCGGCGCGACGGTCCTGCTGAAGGCGGAGAACCTCCAGCGCGTCGGCGCGTTCAAGTTCCGCGGCGCCTACAACGCGGTCGCCGCGCTCAGCGACGCCGAGTGGGCGCGCGGCGTGGCGACCGTGTCCTCGGGCAACCACGCGCAGGCGCTCGCGTTGGCCGCGCGGCTGCAGGGCGCGCGGGCGGTGATCCTGATGCCCGAGGACGCGCCGGCGGGCAAGCTCGCGGCTACTGCGGGCCACGGCGCCGAGGTGATCGGCTTTGACCGCTACGGGCAGGAACGCGAGCAGCTGCTCGCCGCGCTCGTGGAGGAGCGCGGCCTGGTGTCGGTCCATCCTTACGACGACGAGCGCGTGATGGCGGGGCAGGGCACCGCCGCGCTCGAGCTGATCGAGGAAGCCGGACCGCTCGACGTGCTGCTCGTGGCCGTGGGTGGCGGCGGCCTGATCTCCGGTTGCTCCACGGCGGCGAAGGGGTTGCTGGATGAGGTGCGCGTGGTGGGTGTGGAGCCGGAGGCGGGCGACGACGTTCGCCGCTCGCTGCGGGCCGGCGAGCGGGTACGGATCCCCGTGCCGCGCACGATCGCCGACGGCCAGCAGGTGCCGACGCCCGGAGAGCTGACGTGGCCGGTGATCCGCGAGCGCGTCGACGACGTGACGGTCGCCTCCGACGCGGAGATCGTCGAAGCGATGCGCTTTCTGTTCGAGCGCGTGAAAACCGTCGCCGACCCGTCGGGCGCGTGCGCGCTCGCCGCGCTGCTGGCCGGCCGCGTCGATGCCCGCGGCCTGCGGGTGGGCGTGATGATCACGGGCGGCAACGTGTCCGCGGACCGGTTCGCCTCGCTTATCGCCAGTTCTCGATCTGAAGCGCCGTGATTCTCAACGACCGGGGTCGGCGGGTCGACGGGCGCACGGCCGGCCAGGCTCGAGCCCGGATGCGTCACAGTCGTCGACGTCCTGTCGGCGCCCGCGCTGACTGCGACGAGGCTGAGGTCAGTGGCCGAAGGACTGCAGGACCACGAAGTCGTGCAGGCTCTCGTGGTCCTCGTGGCATGCCGGGCACCCCTCGAGGTGCGCCCGGACCCCAGGGAGACGAGCGTCGGCGTCCTCGCCCGCGATCTCGAGCTCGACGTACTGGTCGAGCAGCTCGAAGCACTCCTCGCACGTGACCTCGGGGCCCGGCGGGCCGAGCAGCCGAGCGATTAGCTCTCGATGTCCGTGATCAGTGGTCATGTCCGTCTCCTGAAGCGGTGATGGTTTCGACGGCGAAGCCCGCTTCCGCGAGCGCTGCGCGCAGCTTGCGTCGGGCATCGTGGAGCGTCTTGTAGAGCGCCCCGCGGGTCGTGCTCAGCCGCTCGGCCAGCACGTCGATCGGGACGCCGTTCAGCGCGAGCGCACAGAACACCTCGCGCTGATGGGCGGTCAGCACGGCCTGCACGGCCTCCCCGATGGCGCCCAACAGCTCGGTGCCCTCGACGATCTGCTGCACCGAAGGACCTGCGTCGCGGGTGGCCATCCAGCCGTCGTCGTCGAGGCCGACCTCACGGCCCTGCCACGCCCGCCGGCGGGCCCGGACCCCGGCCTCCAGCAGCACGAACTTGTACGCCCAGGTCGTGAACCGGCTCTCCCCGCGGAAGCTGTCCAACTTGGCGAGGATCGCGACGAGCGCGTCGTCAGCCGCTTGGGTGGCCAGGTCATCCAGCTCGTCGTGCGATACGTGGGTGAGCGTCGAACGCCTGCGGTTGAGCTCGTAGCGCGCGCCGCGCAGCAGCAGACCGTGCAGCTCCGCCAGTGCGTCGTCGCGCACGGCCGTCGGGCCGCGCAGGGCTGCCAGCCACGTCTGGGAGTCGTCGTGGCTGACGCCGTCGGTCTGACCAAGCGCGCGAGTCACCCGTCTACGAGGATAGATCGGCGGTGCGGTGGTAGGCGTCTCCTGGGTCGCAGGCACGTGCATCGTCTCTGCGTTGGCGCCGCGCGCCGCGCGGTTGTTACCTCTCATCGCCAGAACCGGGTGGCACAGCTGCCGCGTAAGATCACGCCGCCGGGCGGCGCAAAGGAGGCATGACCGCGGAGCAGTTGCCCAGCGAGCACCAGTCCGGATGATGAACGGGGCCCGGACATGAGCGTCGCCTTCGTCCTGTCCGGCGGCGCCAGCCTCGGCGCGATGCAGGTCGGGATGCTCCGAGCGCTCGTCGACCACGAGGTCCGTCCCGATCTCATCGTCGGCACGTCCGTCGGTGCGGTCAACGGCGCGTTCCTCGCCGGCCGGGACTTCACACTGGAAACGGTCGACGAGCTCGCTGAGCTGTGGCTCGGCATTCGTCGCGGCCAGGTCTTCCCCCTCGAGCCGCTCACCGGCCTGCTGGGGTTCCTCGGTGCGCGCAACAACCTGGTGCCCGGCGGCGCCCTGCGGCGCCTGATCAGCCGCCATGCCGACTGCGAGCTCCTCGAAGAGCTCGCGACGCCGCTCCACGTCATCGCCTGCGACGTGCTCAACGGCGAGGAGGTCCGCCTCTCCGAAGGGCCGCTGGTCGACGCCGTGCTCGCCAGCGCCGCCATCCCCGGCGTTCTTCCGCCCGTCGACTGGCACGGACGACTGCTCATCGATGGCGGCGTGGTCAACAACACGCCGATCACCCATGCGCTCGAGCTCGGAGCCGAGCAGGTCTACGTCCTACCGACTGGAGGACCGTGCACGCTGACCGAGGCGCCCCGAGGCGCGCTCGGGATGGTCGTGCACGCGACCAGCCTCATGGTCGCTCAGCGCTTCGCCGACGAGGCGCTGGCCTACGCCGGACGCGCCGACGTGACGATCCTGCCGCCGCCGTGCCCGATCGCCGTCCAGCCGATGGACTTCGGACACGCCGAGGAGCTCATGACGCGAGCCGAAGCCGACGCGCGCGCCTTCCTCGAGGAGCGCTCCCGACGCGTGGTCCCGTTCCCTGAGCGCCAGGCGCGCCGTCGTGCGCTCCTTCGTGACATCGACGTCCCGTCGGCGGGCTGAAGGCATCGAGGTGGACGGCTGCGTCGACAACGAGTCCCGCGTGACGGGAGAGGTCGCGCTGTGGCGTCGCTCGCTCCTGCGCCAGGCGGGGTTCGCGGCCGGCGTGGCGCGCGATCTCGCGGCGAACCCGGCGTACGACCTCCACGCGCTACTGAACCTCGTCGACCGCGGCTGCCCGCCGCAGCTCGCCGCCCGCATCCTCGCGCCGCTGTGACCGCTCTGTGGCGCGCCGTGGAGGGGCTCGCGGACGAGCGCATATGCGGTGAGGACCCGATGGCTACCGGCACGGCCCACAGACAAGCTGTGTGCATGAACAAGCCCGCCATCGCTCCGCGCATCGACCGCCGAACGGGCGCCCCACCCGGACGCCCCGATCGAGGGAGGCACCGTGGACCGCCGCGACCGCGACGCCATGCGACGACCACCACCCGGGATCTCCGGACCCACGAGCCGGGCGCCGGCCGGCCGGCCGGCGCGTTCAGCTCCGTGCTGTGCGTGGTCGACCGGAGCGCCGGCGGCCGTGCGGCACACGATCACGCGAAGGTGCTCGCCGCGCCGGGAGGCACGCTCGAGCTCGTCCACGGGCTCGACCTGACCGAACCAGACCGTGCACTCCAGGACGCGTGCGAGGGGCACGACCTGCTCGTCCTCGGCGCCCGGACCGCTGCGTTCGCCGTCGTGGCGCACGCGCCGATCCCCGTCCTGCTGGCTCGCTGGTGCCCGCTCGGGACGGAGGTGGCCGACAACATCCTCGTGCCCGTCGACGACTCGCCCGAGTCCGGCCGGGCCGTCGCGCTCGCGGGACGCATCGCGGCAGCCCACGGCGGCACGGTGACGATCCTGGGGGCGCCTCCGCGCGACGCCGCCCTGCAGCGGGCGCTCGCCGCGAGCGGCCGCGTCCTCCTCGCCCTCACCGGCGCAGCACCGCGCCACTTCGGCGACCAGCTTCCGCGCGAGCAAGCCGTCCCGTCTGCGGCCGCTGCCCTCAGCGCCTCGTTGGTGGTGCTGGGCTCCGGCAGCAGCGAACCCGCCAAGAGGATGACCGCGCAGATCGCCGCACGCGTCGGATGCTCGGTCCTGGCCGTGCCGACGATCGAGCCGACACGAACCACCGAGAGGCAGCCGTGACCATGCCAGCCACCGACGCTCCCTGTCGCGGATCGACGATCCACCGGCTCCTGTTCATCGCGGACGCAGCCGTCGCCTACGTGGACGAGCTCCCGCCTGCTGTGCGCGCACTCATCGACGCCGCGCCTGAGGTCCACGTGGTCACGCCCACGCTTCCCGGACGGCTGGCCTGGCTCGCGGACGAGGTCGACCGGTTTCGCCATGTGGCCGACGAGCGCCTCGACACCGTGCTCGGCCACATGCACTCAATCGGCGCCCACGCCAGTGGAGCGGCCGGCCGTGGCAGCGTCCTCACCGTCATCGCCGACGCCGTCGCGGAGTTCGAGCCCGACCACATCCTGCTCGCGCTCCGCAGCTCAGAGCACGCGAACTGGCAAGAACGGCGGCTGATGGAGCACGTCGAGGAGCGCTTCGGGCTGCCCGTGACGACATACGCGGTGGACACCCGAGGTCACACGTCGGCCGCCGCCGGCCCGCTGCTCCTCTGCTACGACGGATCCGAAGATGCCGCGCACGCCATCCGGCGCGCCGGCGCGCTGTTCCCTGGCCGGGTTGCGGCCGTGCTGACCGTCTGGCAGCCGACAGCCGGCCTCGGCAGCTTCGCCTGGTCGGCGGAGACGGCAAGCACCCTCGACTTCGCCGAGCTCGATCGTGCGGCGGCCGCGAACGCGGCTCGCATCGCCGATGAGGGCGCCGGCATCGCGACCGGAGCGGGCCTGCGGGCCGAGCCCGTCGCTCTGGAGGCCGCCGGCCCTGTCTGGAGGACGATCGTCGAGACCGCCGAGGCCCGGGAGGCCGCGACGATCGTCCTGGGCTCTCGCGGACTGACGGGTCTGCGATCGATGCTGCTGGGCAGCGTCTCCGGCGCTGTCGTCCACCACGCCGATCGGCCCACGTTGGTCATCCGGCATCCCGACGCCGGTTCATCTCACGACCAGGTGCCACGCGCGTCGTCGGTGGCGCCTGATGGCGCCTGAGCTCGAGGGCGACACGCTGCACCGAACCGCACAGCGGCTGCACTACCCCCCGGCAATCGACCCGTCGCCACGCGGCTACGTGCCCATCGGCGACTACGCCGCGATCGGGGACGGACGAACCGTCGCGCTCGTGGCCCGCGACGGATCCGTCGACTGGCTGTGTCTGCCCGACCTCGACTCACCCAGCGTGTTCGCGGCCGTCCTGGACGCCGACCGCGGGGGACGCTTCGCGCTCGAGCCCGAGATCCCGGCGGAGGTGGCACGCCGCTATGCGGCCGGCACCAACGTGCTGGAAACCACCTTCACGACCGCGGAGGGTGTTGTGCGGGTCACCGACGCCATGACCCTGCCGAGCGGCGATCTGGGACCGACGCGGGAGCTGGTCCGCCGCGTCGACTGCCTCGCCGGGCGGGTTCCCATGCGATGGCACATCACGCCGGCCTTCGGCTACGGCGCGGCGCCGACACGGCTCGAGCGTCGGGGAGAGTTCCCGGTCGCCGTCGGAGGCCCCGACGCGCTGGCGGTCTGCTCTTGGGCGGCCGGAGACGCGCAGATCGACCAGACCGCGATCTTCGGGCGCTTCGAGGCGCGAGGGTCCAGCTCCGCGCTGATCGCGCTGTGCGCCGCCCACCAGGAACCGCTGGTCCTCCCGTCGCGCGAGCAGGCCGACGGACGCCTGGAAGCCACGACCGCCTTCTGGCGGGACTGGTCTGCGGGTCGCGCCTACGCCGGCCCCTGGCGTGACGCGGTGATCCGCAGCGCGTTGGCGCTCAAGCTGCTCTTCCACGCTCCCTCCGGGGCGATCGCGGCGGCCGCGAGCACATCGCTGCCCGAGGAGATCGGTGGCGAGCGCAACTGGGACTACCGCTTCTGCTGGGTGCGCGACTCGGCCTTCACGCTCGAGGCCCTCCTGCACCTCGGCTGCCCGGGCGAGGCCGACGCGTTCTTCTGGTGGCTGCTGCAGGCATCCCAGCTGTCCCACCCGCGCCTGCAGGTCCTCTACCGTCTCGACGGCGGCGAGCGTGCACCCGAGCGCGCGCTCGAGCTGCACGGCTACGAGGGCTCGCGTCCCGTCCGGGTCGGCAACGACGCCGCCGGGCAGACGCAACTGGACATCTACGGCGATCTGCTGCAGACCGCCCTGATCTACGTCGAGGCCGGGGGGCGCCTTGATCCCGAGACGGGCCGCCGGCTCGCCGGCATCGCCGACCTCGTCTGTCGCATCTGGCGCGAGCCCGACTCCGGCATCTGGGAGGTGCGAAGCGCACCCGCGCACTTCACCCACTCCAAGATGATGTGCTGGGTGGCGCTGGACCGCGCTCTGCGCCTCTGCGACACCGGCCACATTCCCTCAGAGCACGCATCGACATGGCGGCGCGAGACGCTCGCCATCCAGGAGTTCATCGAGACGCGCTGCTGGTCGCAGCGGCTGGGGAGCTACGTCCGCCACGCCGGCGGCGAAGAGCTCGACGCCAGCGTGCTCCTCGGCGTGCTGCTCGGCTACGGGGAGCACGAGCCCGACCGCCTGACCGCGACGGTGACTGCGCTGCGTCGCGGTCTCGCGCACGGCCCACTGCTCCAGCGCTACAGCGGTGAGGACGGCCTCCGTGGTGGCGAGGGAGCCTTCCTCTGCTGCTCCTTCTGGCTCGCCGACGCGCTGGCCCGGACGGGCCGCCTCGACGAGGCCGTCGAGCTGATGGATGAGCTGATCGCGCTCTCCAACGACGTCGGCCTCTATGCCGAGGAGCTCGACACCCGCACGGGCGAGCTGCTGGGCAACACCCCGCAGGGACTCGTGCACCTCGCCCTCATCAACGCTGCGGTGTCGGTCGCCAAGGCGAGCGACGGATGAGCGTCTGGGGAGCCCTGGCCGGAGGCTTCGTCGGCACACTAGTGCTGACCACTGCCCTGCGTACAACGAACGAGCTCGGCCTCACCCGCGTCGACCTGCCGTTCCTGCTCGGCACCGCCGTCACTCGCGATCGTGCGCGAGCCAAGGCGATCGGATACCTCCTGCACCTGGTGGCCGGAGAGCTGTTCGCGCTCGTCTACGTCGCGATCTTCGCCGCGATCGATACGAGCGGCTTGCTGCTCGGTGCGCTCTTCGGACTCCTGCACGGGGTGGTCGCCTCCACGGCGCTCGTGAACGTCCTGCTGCCCGTCGTCCACCCGCGCATGGGCAGCCCACTCAGCGCGGCCGACAGCAGCCCGCTGCTCGAGCCCCCGGGGTTCCTCATGCGCAACTACGGCCGCGGCACGCCGATCGTCACGCTGCTCGCCCACACCGCCTACGGCGCGATCGTCGGCGGCTTCGTCACGATCGGAACCTGACGCCGACGGCGGGGGCCCCTCACCCGATGCAGGTGTGGACCGTTGGACACTCCACGCACCCACTCGATGGGTTCATGGCGTTGCTGGTTGTGCACGACATCGCACAGGTGGCGGACGTCCGTACGGTTCCGAAATCTCGCCGCCATCCGCACTTCGAATCCCGCGCGCTGGCGCGAAGCCTCCCGGAGCACGGCGTGGCGTACGCCCATCTGCCGCGCCTCGGCGGGTGGCGGCACGCGCAAGCGGGCTCTCCGAACGACGCCTGGCGGAATCCGTCGTTTCGGGGGTACGCCGACTATGCCATGGGCGAGGAGTTCCTGCGCGGGCTCGCGCAGCTGCGTCAGCTTGCGGCGACTCGGCGCACCGCGGTGATGTGCTCAGAGGCACTGTGGTGGCGCTGTCACCGGCGGCTGATCGCCGACCGCCTGGTCGTCGCGGGCGACAGCGTCCTGCACATCAGCTCCGGCGGGCGCACCTCGGCGCACCAGTTGACAGCGTTCGCGACCGTCGAGCCCGACGGGCAGATCACGTACTCCGCTGGCTGAGCCCGAGACCCGCTCGGGACAGCGAGTCGAGCAGCAGATGGAAGTAGACGAGCCCGGCGTAGGGTTGCCAGCGCGCCACCAGCCGGTGGACGGCCTCGTAGTCCAGCGGCGCGTCGATCCCGAACAGCTGCCTGAGCTTGTTGTGCGCGCCGACGTCGTCCCCGGGAAAGACGTGCAGGCGGCCCAGGCCACGGAGCAGCACGTACTCCGCGGTCCACCGGCCGATGCCGCGCAGGCTGGTCAGGCATTCGATCGCCGCCGCATCCTCGAGCCGCTGCAGGGCCTCCAAGTCGAGATCGTCGGTGACGACCGCGCGGGCGATCTCGACGATCGTGCGGGCCTTGGTGAAGCTCAAGCCATGGCGCCTGAGGTCGTCGGGTTCCAGGAAGGCGAGCTGCTCAGGCTCGGGGAACGCGCGCGGGCCGTCGGGATCGTCGGCCACTGCCCTCCCGCGGTCGGCGGCGAGGCGGTTGAGCAGATGGATGCCCACGGTCAGCGACAGCTGCTGGCAGGCGACGCCGTTGACCAGCGCCTCGAAGACGGTGGGGAAGCGCGGAGGCTTCAGCCCCCGCAGACGCGCGGCGAGCGGCCCGAGCACCGGGTCTGCGGCGGCCATCGCGTCGAACGGCGCGAGGTCGAGGTTCAGCCCGAGGATCCTGTCCAGCGCGACGCGGGCGAGCGCCTCGGCAGGTTGATCGACGGGCCTGCCGGCCAGCACCACCGACAGGCGCGGCGCCTCTGCTCCGCCGGCCTGCGTCACCGATAATGCGACCGGACCGCCATCGAGCGACACCACGCGCCCGTACGCGGCCGCGTCCCAGCGGTCGACCGCGTTGTGGGGGCGCCGGCGCAGCGCCCAGGCCGTGAGGTCGAGGCGAAACGGTGCACGTGGCTCGCTGTGGAGCAGGTGAGGCTTCGACGTCCGCGCGCGGCCCTGAACCGACGAGTCGCCCGCGGTGGTCACCTCCGTGCGGCGCCGGCCTCGCGTGCCGTCGGCGGTGGCACGGCGAAGCCGTTGGGCGACGACCAGCGCCTGGTGGTGATCGCGCGACAGCGAGGTGAGCGCCGGATCTCGCTCATCGCCGTCGGGTCCTCGCCGAGCCGGCCTGCGGACCATCCGCCACCGCCTCGTCGGCCAGACCGCCGCGCAGCTCGATCAGGCAGCCCGCGGCGTACGGGTCGCGCGGGACGAACCCGGCGAGCTCCGTCGCGGGCGCGATGCCGTCCAGCAGGCCGCGGGTCATGCCGCGGTGCAGCGTGCAAACGACCTGCTGGTTCCCGCGCGCGACGTCGCGGTACGGGCAGTTATCCAACCGATAGGTCAGCGTGCCACCGACATCGATCTCGCGCTGGGGCTGGAAGCCCATGGAGACCAGCGCGGCATACATCGTTCTCTCGGCCGAGCCGGGGCCGGCGTCGGATGCCATGCTGCGACCGATCTCCCGACCGGTCGTCTCGACCGCGCGCAGACCGGCCTTGCTCGACGCGATGACGGAAGTGAGCGAGCGCCCGAGGTCGGTGTAGGCGCTCGGCGGCTCGCCGCCCGGCCGCGCGCCGGCCGCGATCGACCACATGTCGCGCGGCCGCCCGCGGCCCTGACGTGGGCGCTCGCGCACCACGAGCCCGGCCTCGCGCAGGCGCTCGAGGTGCAGGCGCACGCCGTTGCGATGCAGGTTCAGCCGGACGGCCATCTCCTCCGTGCTCGCCGGCCGCCGCAGATCGTCCAACGCCTTGAATAGGCGCGCGCGAGTGGGCTGGGCGAGCACATCGTCAGGCCGCGTCGGGACATCCATGGCTGACCCAGCTTTGCACAGCGCGTGCTGGGAAAACTCAGGTGCCGCGAAGCGCACGCTCAGCCCGTCATGCCGCGCGCCGCGCGTGATCGTCGTCGCGTGACTTCGCGCTGCGCTCTGGGTCGGTCATGACGAGGACGGGCGCCGCATCGGTTCACGGCATGCGACCATCCCTGTCGGCCAGCTCCCGGGTGATCACGGCCACCACGGCCACCGCGCCGAGCAGCACCAGCAGCATCGCGACGAGCAGCATCGACGTCGTGGGGACCAGGCCGACCGCGACGACGCCACCGACGGCGGCGAGTACCGCGGCGAGGCTGACGACCAACAGCGTCGGGAACGAGTCGTCCACCTGCTGTGCGTCATCCGTCGGGGCTCGGGCTTTTCCGTGGTTGGGGTCCATGTCAACCTCCCTTCGTTGGCTGTCCTCTCACCATGCCGGGCGATGCTCGCCTGGACCATGCGCTTGGGACCCCATCTGGGACGAGCTCAGCCGTCTGGGGGTCCGGTCGGCACGGGTCGCCGCGGTTCGCGCGGTTCGCGCCGTCGCGGACGGGACCGGACGTCGCCGAGGCGTGCCGGTCCGCGCAGCCGGATGCGAGCGGGCGTCGCATCCGGGAGCGGCGGTCCGCCGAGCGGTCGGGGCGGGGGATCGCGCGGCGGTCCGCCGCCGTCGTCGCCCTGGGGCGGGTGCTCATCTCCGTCGCCACCACGGAGGGCGAGCACGATCAGGCCGCCGCCGCCGGCGAGCGCCACGACGTGCAGGGCGACGAGCAGCGCGAAGAGGCCGGCGTCATTCATCGCTCGCCCCCTGAGGGTGCGGCGACACGGATGCGCTGTCGGATCTCGCGCATCGGCTCGACCGATCGCACGACTGGAATGACGTCGAAATTGTGTGCGCGCGGTGGAGAGGGCGTGAACCACTCCAAGGTGTTTCCCTTCCACGGATCCGGGCCGGCTGGGCGTCCGCGGCGCAGGCTCCAAAGGACGTTGCCGATCGTGAGCAGGACGCCGGCGCCGAGGATGAACGCTCCGACCGTGGAGATGAGGTTCTCGGTCCCCCATCCGGACTCGCCGCCGTAGGTGTAGACCCTCCGTGGCATCCCCGAAAGCCCGAGCGAGTGCTGGATCAGAAACGTCACCAGGAAGCCGACGAACTGCAGGCAGAAGGACAGCTTGCCCATCCGCTCGGAGAGCAGCCGGCCGGTCATCTTCGGGAACCAGTAGTAGAGGCCGGCCATCACGGCCGAGACCGATCCCGCGACGAGGACGAAGTGGAAGTGCGCGACGACGAAGTAGGTGTCTGTGACCTGCCGGTCGATCGGGAAGATGGCCAGCATCACCCCTGTGATGCCGCCCAGCGTGAACAGGACGAGGAACCCGGCGGCGAAGTACAGCGGCGTACTTAGCACGATCGAGCCGCGAAAGAGGGTCGCGAGCCAGTTGAGCACCTTCACGCCGGTGGGCACGGCGATCGCCATCGACGAAAGCATGAAGAACACCAGGACGATGGCGGGCAACGGCGTGGCGAACATGTGGTGGGCCCACACCAGCGTCGAGAGGAAGGCGATCGCGATGCTCGAGGCGGCGATCGCCCTGTAACCGAAGATCGGCTTTCGCGCGAAGACGGGAAGGACCTCGGAGATCACGCCGAAGGCCGGCAGGATCATGATGTAGACCTCGGGGTGCCCGAAGAACCAGAACAGGTGCTGCCAGAGCAGCGCCGAGCCGCCGCACGACGGGTCGTAGAAGCAGGTACCGAAGTGGCGGTCGCTGAGCAGCAGCGTGACCGCGGCGGCGATCACCGGCAGCGTGATGATGATCATGATCGCCTGGGCGATCATCGACCAGCAGTACAGCGGTATCCGGCCCCATCCCATCCCGCGCGCGCGCATGTTGGCGATCGTGACCGTGACGTTCAGCGCGCCGAGCATCGAGCTGATGCCGGTCAGGTGGATCAGGAAGATCCAGGCATCGGTCCCGTTCCCCGGGATGTACGGCCCCGACGACAGGGGCGTGTACGCGGTCCAGCCTGCCTCCGGCGGGCTGAAGAGCACCGACCCGTAGAACACGAGCCCGCCGGCGAGGTACAGCCAGTAGGACAACGCGTTCAGCCGCGGGAACGCCATGTCGCGTGCACCCACCTGCAGCGGGACGAGGTAGTTGGCAAATCCGGCCCACACCGGCATGACGACGAGGAACACCATCGTCGTGCCGTGCAGCGTGAGCACCTGGTTGTAGCGCGCAGGGCTCAGCAGCGTGTTGTCGGGCACCCCGAGCTGGGTGCGCATCAGCAGCGCCTCGACGCCGCCGAGGAGCAGGAAGGCGAACGCCGTGACCAGGTAGAGCACGCCGACGCGCTTGTGATCAGTCGTCGTCACCCAGCCCAGCCAGGAGGGCCTCGTCTCATTATCGACGCGATGGGCGACCAGCTGAGGACGTGCGGTGGAGGTGGCCTCGGTCGCGAGCATCATCGTCCTCGGGGCTGCGCCGCGCCGCGCGCCGCGGTCGCATCGGCAGCCGCGATCACGCGCTTCTGCCGCGCGACCCAGCGCGCGTACGCCGGGGGTGAGACGGCGCGCACGCGCGCCACCATGTCGGCGTGGTTGCGCCCGCACAGCTCGGCGCACTGGCCCCGGTAGACACCAGTCCGCTCGAGGCGGAACCACGTGTGGCTGACGTAGCCGGGAACCGCGTCGAACTTGCCACCCAGTTTCGGGATCCACCAGGAGTGCGCGACGTCGACCGCGACGATGTCGAGATCCACCGTGACGCCGACCGGCGCCACCATCTCCTCGTACGAGTAGGCGCCGTTCGGATACTTGAACATCCACACGTATTGACGCCCGATCACCTGGATGTGCAGAGCGTCCCGCCCACTGTGACCCACGCCGGCCGCGGCGGCGGCGGGGTTCGCAGCGGCGCGGTCGGGATGCTCGATCGCGTCCAGCTTGATCAACGAGAACACCGCGAGGAAGACGATGAGCGCCGCTGCAGCGACCGTCCACGCGATCTCCAACCGCGTGTTCCCGCGGATCTGCGCCGCCACGGGGCTGCGGCTCTGGCGATAGCGAACGAGCGCGAACACGAGTGCCACGGCAACCCCCACGAACACGACCGCGGCCAGCACGAGCACGACCAGGTACAGCGACGCGATCCGATCCGCGTTGGGTGATCCGCCCCGCTCGGGAAGCACCGTGCCCGCCCGTGCCGTCCCGTCGCCGAGACACCCCAGCGCGCCGGCCGCCAGGGCGCTGAGCGCCGCCACTCGGCGGAGGATCCCGGGCCAACCCTGTGGGCTTTTAGCCATGAGCTATGGGCAAAATAGCAGTCCCGCTGAACGCGGTCGGTAAGAGATCGCGCTCGCCCGGCGCTAACACCACATGAACGCGACATCGTCCGCGAGCCGGACCTTCGTGATCGTCGGCGCGAGCCTCGCCGGCGCGAAGGCCGCCGAGACCTTGCGCGAGGAGGGCTTCGACGGGCGCCTGATGCTGGTCGGCGCGGAGGACGAGCGCCCGTACGAGCGCCCGCCTCTGTCGAAGGACTATCTGCGTGGCGAGGTGGGGCGCGCGAAGGTCTACGTCCACGACGAGGGCTTCTACGCCGAGCACGAGATCGACCTGCGCGTCGGCCGCACGGCGGTGGGTTTGGACGCGACGGCGAGCACGCTGATCCTCGACGGCGGCGAGCAGCTGCGGTACGACCGTCTGCTGCTGACCACCGGCGCGGAGCCGCGACGGCTCCGGATCCCCGGCGCCGAGCTGGACGGGGTGCTCTACCTGCGCAGCGTCGGGGACTCCGACGCGCTGCGCGATCGGCTGGACCGCGGCGGCAAGGCCGTCGTCGTCGGCGCCGGCTGGATCGGCGCCGAGGTCGCCGCCTCCGCACGGCAGCGCGGACTCGACGTCACCGTCATCGATCCCCTCACCGTTCCGCTGGAGCGCGTGCTGGGCGCCGAGGTCGGTGCCATCTACCGCGACATCCACGCCGACCACGGGGTGCGGATGCTGATGGGCACCGGCGTCGCGGGCTTCGAGGGTGACGGGACCGTCGAGCGGGTCCGCACGGACGACGGGCGCGGCGTGGACTGCGACGTCGTCGTAGTAGGCGTCGGCGTGCAGCCGCGGACCGGTCTGGCCGCCGAGGCCGGCATCGCGACCGACAACGGGATCCTCGTCGACGAGCACCTGCAGACCAGCGCGACCGGCGTCTTCGCCGCCGGCGACGTCGCCAACGCCCACCACCCGTCGTACGGGGAGCGCATCCGCGTCGAGCACTGGGCCAACGCGCTGCATCAGGGGCCGGTCGCGGCCCGCGCGATGCTCGGCCGCGACGCGGCCTACGAGCGCGTCCCCTACTTCTTCTCGGACCAGTACGACGTCGGCATGGAGTACGCCGGCTACGCCCGCCAGTGGGACCGCATCGTCTTCCGCGGCGACCCGGCAAGCCGCGAGTTCATCGCCTTCTGGCTGAGCGGCGATCAGGTCGTCGCCGGCATGAACGTCAACGTCTGGGACGTCACCGACCCGATCCAGCAGCTCATCCGCGAGCGCGTCGCAGTCGAGGACCGGCGCCTGGCCGACCCCGACGTCCCGCTCGAGCAGCTCGCACCCTTCGAAGGAGGCCGCACAGCATGAACCGCCTGCAGAAGCTCCACGACGCCGGCGTCTCGATCTGGCTGGACACGCTCTCTCGGGAGCTGCTCGACAGCGGCGCCTTCGGCGCCCTCATCGACGACTGCGCGGTGACGGGCGCGACCTCCAACCCGACGATCTTCGCCAAGGCGATCACCGGCTCCGACGACTACGACGACCAGCTTCGCGCGGCCGTCGCGGGCGGCATCACCGATCCGCAGGAGCTGTTCTTCCGGCTCGCGCTCGACGACGTGCGCCGCGCCGCCGACCTCCTCCGCCCCGCCTACGACGCGAGCGGCGGGCGCGACGGGTTCATCTCGTTCGAGTGCACCCCCGACCTCGCCGACGACACCGCCGCCACCATCGAGCAGGCGCTCGAGCTGTGGGGGCGCCTGGCACGGCCCAACGTGATGATCAAGGTCCCGGCCACCGAGGCCGGCGTGCCCGCGATCGAGGAGCTGACCGCCCGCGGGGTGAACGTCAACGTCACGCTGCTCTTCTCCGTCGTGCGCTACGGGGAGGTCATCGACGCCTACCTCAACGGGCTCGAACGACGCATCGCGGCCGGCCTGCCCGTGGACGCCATCGCCTCCGTCGCCTCGTTCTTCGTCTCGCGCGTCGACGCCAAGGCCGACGCCGTCCTCCCGGCCGGCTCGGACCTGCGCGGTCGCGTGGCGATCGCCAACGCCCACCGCGCCTACGGCCGCTTCCGCGAGCGCTTCGCCGACGAGCGCTGGCTCGCGCTGCGCGACGCCGGCGCCCACCCGCAACGACCGCTGTGGGCGAGCACGGGCACGAAGGACCCGGCCTACTCGGACGTCCTGTACGTCGAGCGGCTGATCGCCCCGGACGTCATCAACACGATGCCCGAGGCGACTCTGCGTGCGTTCGCGGACCACGGCGACGTGGGCCGCGCTTTGGACGTCGACGCGCGCCACGCCGAGGAGATCCTCCGCCGCGCCGGGGAAGCCGGCGTCGACGTCCCCGCCCTCACAGCCCAGCTCGAGCGCGAGGGCGTGCGCTCCTTCTGTGACTCCTACCACGAGCTGCTCGCCCGCATAACCACGGCGCTGCACCACAAAGAACTGGCTCGCAGGTAAGGACTCGCGGCGAACGGACGCCAACAAGATGAAAGCCGCCCGCACCCAGCGGATGGCACACCACCACCAAGGAGCCCTCATGGCGACCACCACAGCGCGCGACCGTATGACCGCGTACGACCGCGCTGCATCCCCCAACGGCGGGACCGTCGACGTCGCGCGCGCCGACTGGCGCGACGCCCGCTATCAGGCGTTCGCGCTCATGCGACTCGCCTTCACCGTCGCGCCGATCGCCTTCGGCCTGGACAAGTTCTTCAACGTCATGGTCGACTGGCCCAACTACCTGGCGCCCTGGATCAACGACATCGCACCCGGTACCGGCCAGGAGTTCATGTACTTCGTCGGCGTCACCGAGATCATCGCCGGCCTCGCCGTCGCGCTGAAGCCGCGCTACGGCGCCTACGTGGTGGCCGCCTGGCTGGCAGGCATCATCATCAACCTGCTCACCTACTCCGGCTTCTACGACATCGCCCTGCGCGACTTCGGTCTGCTGCTCGCCGCGCTGACCCTCGCCCGCCTGGCCTCCGTCTACGACCCGCCGCTGCGACTCCGCAGCCGCTGACCCCACCCGCCCAGGCGAGCAGGTGCCGCCCCGGCCGACACCTGCTCGTCGCGCGCACTGAAGGCTCGAGGCCACCCAGGCTTCCCAGCCCGCCGCCCCTCTCTTCGACCGCCGGCGATGGAGGCAGCGACATGAGCATCCTTCCCGCAGCCGCCGAGTCCTACTGGATGGACTCCAGCTAGGCGACTTCGGTATCCACCGCTGGTCGAGGCGGCCGAGGTCGACGTTGCCGTCGCGGGCGGCGGCGTCGCCGGGATCTGCGCCGCCTGGGAGCTGACCACGCAAGGTCGCTCCGTGGCGCTGCTCGAGGCCGACCGCGTCGCCGCGGGCGTCACCGGCTACACCACGGCAAAGCTGTCCTCCCTGCACACGCTCGAGTAACGCGCACCTGCGCGACTCGCAGGGCGCCGATGCGGGCCGGCTGTACGCGCAGTCCCAGCAGGACGCGATCGAGCACGTGGCTCGCCACGTCGACCGAGCTGGGGATCCACTGCGACTTGGTGCGCATTCCGGCGTTCACGTACGTCCGCTCGCGCGACCTGCTCGACGAGGTCCGCGCAGAGGCCGGTGCGGCGAGCGAAGCGGGGCTCCCGGCGTCCTTCGTCACGGAGGCGTCGCTGCCGTTCCCAGTCGCGGGGGCGGTGCGGGTCGAAGACCAGGCGCAGTTCCACCCGAGGCGTCCCTTTGAGGCTCAGGAGGGTTACATGACCATGCTGGTCACCGTCGCGCGGCGCCGTTCGTCCGAGACCGGCGCCGACGGCCGGACGGTCGTCGTCGACTACGGCCGCTCCGACGAGGCGCGCGAAGCGCTCGCCCTCGCAGCCCGGCGAGCGGGCCCGAACGGCCGCGTGGTCATCGTCGACGCGATGTCCGCACCGGCCGACGCGCCCGGCAGCGCCGGCGACGACACGGAAGGTGCTCACGATCACCGCGAGCAGGAGATCCGCACGGACGTCGACGCCGCCGACCTGGGTACGGTCGGCCTCGAGATCGAACTGGACGGCGACTCGGCCGCCCAGGCACTCGCCGCGGCCGCGCGATCGCACGACGCCGACGAGATCGTCGTCGGCTCTCGTGGGCTGGGGCCGATCCGGGCCCTGATGGCGAGCTGGTGGTGCGGTGGCGCCCGGTCAGATGGCCGAAGAGCGGGTCATGCCGGGACGAGCCCACGATGACCCCGCCGATTCAGTGGCGGTTGTCAAAGGTCCCGTCCGCGTCGGCGGCGTGCGGAGGGACGACGAGAACCGGTCGGTCCGCGTGGCGCAGCAGCTGATGTGACACGCTGCCCAGCGTCGCTCGGATCGCCCCCAGGCCGCGCGAGCCGACGACGATCTCGTCGGCGTCGTGCGTTCGCGCTTCGCGAATCAGCGCGGCGGCGGCGGCGGCGCCGACCAACTCGACCTCGAGCCTGACATCGCCGAGCTCGACGTCGGCCAGCTCGCCGACGATCTCATCCTCGTGCCGCATGCGCGCGGCGACGAGCTCGGCGTGCAACGACGAGTCCAGCGACTCGGACGCCGGCGGTACGGCGTACACGACGACGACCTTGCCCCCCGGTCGTGCTCGCTCGGCGGCCACCTCGAGTGCGCGGCGCGCGTGGGCGGACCCGTCGTAGCCCACCACGACCGTTGCGGGCTTGCTCTCGAACCGTTGCGGTGTAGGCGTCGTCAGGCTGCGTTGTGCAGACATGCTCGTTGCTCCCTGCGTTCGTTGCTCTGCGTCGATCACAAGACCGGCGGGGACCACTCCAGTCTCAGCCAGGGCGGTTGTGCCGTCGATGGGTTCCGGACCGCATCCGCTGCGGGCGGCAACCCGGGCGGGGCGCACCCGGATGTCGTGGCCTCTATCCAGACCGACGCGGCGCACCTGGCCCGGATGTGGGGCGTGCGCCCCATGGCCTGGCGCCGCCGGCGGAGAGATGCTGACGGTGCTCACCGCGCAACCCGGGAGGACCTCATGAGCACAGACCACTCGCCGTTGGCCCCGCGCGACGACACGCGGACAGAAGACGACAGGCTCCGTCCGGCGCTGCGATCCGATGGATCGCACGCCCGGCGGGCTCACAGCCGTCGCGAGGCGGAGGTCGAGACCATCGTCTCCACCCTGCGCTCGTACGGCGTCTTGACGCGGGCCCGGCTGGCGGCCCTCTGCCGGGCCGGCCACTGGAGCGAGCCGGGCTTCAGGCGAGCACTTGCCCTGGCCGTGTCCAGCGGGAGGGTCAGACGGCTCGGCGGCGAGCTCTACGAGATCACCGAATCCTCGCCCCCAGAGGCACAGAGATGAGCCACGCCGTCTACACCGCCACCACCAGCGAGCTGGCCTCGCATCGAACAGAGCTTGCGCCGGAGACCCACGACGCC
Source organism: Actinomycetota bacterium (assembly GCA_046731495.1). Lineage (GTDB taxonomy): Bacteria > Actinomycetota > Thermoleophilia > Solirubrobacterales > 70-9 > DASUPK01. Next base: position 18,902 of record JBKPLC010000104.1, read on the forward strand.
TTCCAGGCCTTCAGCAAGCAGGTCTTCGCGGAGGGCGCGCTGTCCGAGAAGACCAAGCAGCTGATCGCGGTCGCGGTCGCGCACGTGACCCAATGCCCGTACTGCATCCGCAGCCACACCCGCGTCGCGCTGCGCAAGGGCGCATCCGAGCAGGAGATCATGGAGGCGATCTGGGTCGCCGCCGAGATGCGCGCTGGCGGCGCCTACGCACACTCGGTCATAGCGCTCGACGCCGCCGGCGCCGGAAGCGACGACCGAGGGTCCTGAGGGTCCCCGAGGGGCTCGGCAGATGAGCGAGGCGGAGGCCGTTCTCGTCAGGTGGACCGGCATCGTCGACGCCAACAGCGCGGGTCGCATCCACGGCGGCACGGTCATGAAGCTGTGCGACGAGGCGGCTGGCCTTGCTGCGATCAGGCACGCACGCCAACGGGTCGTCACGGCCGCCGTCGATCGCGTGGCCTTCCTGCACCCGGTGCAGGTCGGCGATGTCCTGACCCTGCACGCGAGCGTGAACGCAGCTTGGCGCACGTCGATGGAAGTCGGTGTTCGCGTCGAGGCCGAGGACCCGATCACAGGCGAGGCCCGGCACACCAGCTCGGCCTACCTGACGATGGTCGCGATCGACGAACGAGGCTGCCCCGCGCCGGTTCCGCCATTCGTGGCAGGGTCCCCGACCGAGCAGCGTCGCGAACGCGAGGCGCAACTGAGGCGCGCCAACCGCCTGGCCGAGCGCGACCAGATCACCTCCGAGCGAGGCTGAACGCTCGGCGGCCACGGCCGGTGTGCCGCCCTCGCGCGGACGGGGAGCGCGCCCGGGTAGTCTTTCTCCTAGCCGCATTGTATAAAAGCGAGGGACCCCCGTGACCTACGTGATCAACGAACCCTGCATCGGCGTCAAGGACAACTCATGCGTCGAGGTCTGTCCGGTGGACTGCATCCACCCCAGACCCGACGAGCCGGACTACGAGGAGCACGAGCAGCTGTTCATCGATCCGGAGGAATGCATCGACTGCGACGCCTGCGTCGAGGCGTGTCCGGTCGACGCGATCACCTCCGAGGATCAGGTGCCGACCGAGTGGCAGCGCTTCATCGAGCTCAACGCCGCCCACTACCGGCCCAAGGCGGCGTGAGCGCCTCAGCCGCCCGATGTCCGCCCGCCGCCGCGGGCTTCCGCCGATCTTCGTGGGCGCGGGACTCTCGTTCCTGGCCGCGAGCGCGGCGATCGCGGCCTGGCAGGCGACCGAGCGCCTCGCTCACGGCTGGTGGCTCGTCAGCTTCCTGGCCCTCGTCGGAGGCCTTGCACAGCTTCTGCTGGGCGCCGGTGACCGCGCGGTCGCGGCTCAGGCGCGCGGGTTCTCGACACTCTGGTCGCCGTCGCCGGGACGCCAGGCGGCGCTCTGGAACGCCGGCGCGCTCCTCGTCCCCCTCGGCGTCCTGGCCGAGACACGCTTGGCTGTCGTGGCCGGCAGCGCCCTGCTGTTGGCCTCGCTGGCCGGATCGACCATCGCGCTTCGCCGCACCGCAGCCGTGCAGCTCGACGGTGCGCCGCTCTGGCGGACCGCCTACGCCGTGCTGCTGGCGTTGCTCGCCGCCAGCGTGTTCATCGGCACCGGGCTCGCCTGGGACGTGCCCTGGACGTGAACGGGTTCCCGGCGGCCACGGCTCCCTGCACCCGCCACCCCATTGCGCGGGTGCCCGGGCGTGCGACGCTTCAGGGGGTGCGACGGCGTTTCGCCTCGATGTCCCTGTTCTCCCGAGTGTTCGCCACCAACGCGGCGGTGCTCGCGCTGGCGACTGCGGTCCTGATCTTCGGCCCGTTCACGGTGTCCGTGCCAGTGACGCTCAACCAGCTCCTGGTACTGCTCGGTGGACTCGTCGTGATGCTCGTGCTCAATCTGGTGTTGCTGCGTCCCGCGTTCCAGCCACTCCGCCTGGTCGCGGACACGATGCGGCGCCTGGATCCGCTGGAGCCGGGCGAGCGGGTCCCCGTCGTCGGCGGGCCGCAGGTCGCAGCCCTGGCGAAGGCGTTCAACGAGATGCTCGAACGCCTCGAGCGCGAGCGCCGCGAGAGCGCGCGCCAGGCGCTGATCGTGCAGGAGGGCGAGCGCCAGCGGGTGGCGCGCGAGCTGCACGACGAGGTAGGTCAGACGTTGACGGCGATGATGCTGCAGATCGAGAGCCTCGCCGGGAAGGTCCCGGCTGAGTTACGTGACGAGCTCGAAGAGCTGCGTGAGACGACGCGCACGGGCGCCGAGGACGTGCGCCGCATCGCGAAGCGGTTGCGACCCGAGGCCCTCGAAGAGCTCGGGCTGCACAGCGCGCTGACCGCGCTGACCACCTCGTTCTCGCAGCAGACCGCCGTGCGCGTCGAGCGGCGGCTTGAGCCCGTGAGCGGCCTGACCGCCGAGCAGGAGCTGGTGGTGTATCGCGTCGCCCAGGAGGCGCTTACGAACATCGCGCGCCACGCGCGGGCCACGCAGGCCGACGTGTCGCTGGCCAAGCGCGACGGCGCGGTCGTCCTGACCGTGCGTGACGACGGGCGAGGATTACCGCCGGCAGCGTCGGCGTCATCCCACGGGATCCGCGGCATGCGCGAGCGGGCGATGCTGATCGGCGCCCGGATCGCGATCGGCCCCGCGGCAGGAGGCGGGACGGAGATCGCCCTCCGCCTTCCGCTGCCGGCAGCATGACCGTCCCGTTGAAGACCCGCATCCTCGTCGCCGATGATCACCCGATCGTCGTGCGGGGGCTGCGGCTGGTGCTCGACGCCCAACCGGACTTTGAAGTCGTGGCCGAGGCGCGCGACGGCGCCGAGGCGGTCCAGCGAGCCCTCGGCGGCGACATCCACCTCGCCATCCTGGACGTCTCCATGCCGCGCATGACCGGGCTGCAGGCGGCGCGCGAGATCACGCGGCGGGCGCCGGATGTGCATGTGCTCATGTTGTCCATGCACGACAACGAGGAGTACCTCTTCGAGGCGCTGGCGGCCGGTGCGAGCGGGTACGTCCTCAAGACGGCCGTCGACCGTGACCTCGTCGACGCGTGCCGCGCGGCGATGCGCGGCGAGCCGTTCCTATATCCCGACGCGGTCCGCGCGCTCATCCGCGAGCATCTCGACCGCGCCCGCCGCGGCGAGCCCGCGCGAACCGACCCGCTCACCCCGCGCGAGCTGGAGATCGTCAAGCTGATCGCCGAGGCGCACACCAACGACGAGATCGCCGAGATGCTCGTCATCAGCAAGAAGACGGTCGAGCGCCACCGGGCGAACATCCTCGAGAAGCTCGGCATGCGCGACCGCGTGGAGCTGACGCGCTACGCGCTGCGCCGCGGGCTGATCGAGCCCTGACCTAATGGGCGCGCTCGCGCCCGGATGCAGGCGCGACCCCATCGTGCGCACCGCGGTCGGACGCGACGATGCGAGTCGTGATCCGCATCGCGTTGCTCGATGACCACCCGGCCGTGTTGGCCGGGCTGCAGCGGCTTGTCGAAGCCGAGCCCGGCCTCTCGCTGCTCGCCGCCGTCGAGACCGAGGAGGCGCTGTGGCGACGGCTCGACCGCACATGGCCTGAGGTGGTCGTCTCCGACTACGACCTCGCGCGCGGGGACGGCCTCGCCCTGTGCCAGCGGCTGAAGGAGCGCCCGCGGCCGCCCGCGGTCGTGATCTACTCGGCCTACGCCGGGCCGGCGCTTGCCCTGGCGGCGCGCATCGCGGGCGCCGACGCGGTGGTCGACAAGGGAGCGCCGGTCGGAGAGCTGCTGGCGACGATCCGCGCCACAGGAAACGGGCCGACCGCCATGCCCGAGCTCCCGTGTGAGGTGCGTCAGGCGGCAATGGCGCGGCTCGACGATGACGACGTCGCCGTCGCCGCGATGCTCCTGGCCGGGAGCTCGCATGAGGGCATCGCCGAGGCGCTCAGGATCGAGCGCGGCGAGGTGATCCAGAGCGCGCGGCGGATCGTGAGCCGGGTCCGTCCCAACGGCCCCTCACGCGGCGCCGCCGGGCACCGGCCCTGACGCTGCGTGATGAGACCGGCGTGCGCGCCGGCGCCGAACGAGTCGGGATGTGGGGTGCCCATCCTCAATCCTCGAAGAACGCGTAGCCGTACTCGCCGCGCCTGTAGGCGAGCTTGGCGATCGCGACCATGCGCTCGTCGGTCGGTGACGCGGGAGAGCACCGCCACCTGCGCGTAGATGTCGGCGACCGCGCTCGCCAGCCGCTTCTGGTGGAACTGTCGCTCGACGATCGCGCCCCTGTGCGCGCGCAGCAGCGACTCGGTCACCGACCGCAGCCGGCCGACCTGCTCGGAGACCGAGTCCGCGAGCGGCGCGAGCTCCGGATGCGCCATGGTGATCCGCTCCGGGCGCACCGCGCGCCCGATCCGGCCGGCGACGTAGTCGGCGAGCACGCCCAGCGAGCCGATCGGGTCGCCGAGGCTCACGTCGCCCAGTTCGCCCAGCTCGTCGCCGAGCGGCTTCATGCCGTAGCCGCGGCGGTCAGGCAACACGAGCGAGCGCGCCTCGGCCAAAGGGCGCTGCGCGCGAAAGGCGAAGGTGCCCCAGGACAAGCTGCCGTGCACGCAGACGACGCGCTCGCCGTCGCCCCAGACGACGACGTTGAGCCGGCTGACCGGTGGGTTGTCAGGCATCTCAGCCCCACACTGAAGGCCGCCCCGAGATGTCACCATGAGGTCGCCACCGCATCCGGTGGGGCGGTCAGGCGGACTCAGGCCGGCAGGGGCAGGGGATGGTGGTGACGACGACTCCGGGTTGACGTTGCAGCTCGCCCGGACCTGCAGACACAAACCCAGAGCGGCGCGAAGGACACCCCTCGCGCAGCGCCATGGCGAGCGGCAACCGGTCAGATCGCAGCGGGTCTCCGTGCTCGTCGAACGGCCCGAACCGGGCGTTCCACTGCTCGCGGGTAAGCGTCCCGGTCTCCTCGAAGGAGCGGCCGACGATGCTTGCGGCCGCCTCGTTGTAGAACGCGATCTGGCCGTCGACATCGACCAGGAACGCCGCCAGCGAGACGATCGAGACCAGGTTGCGCGCCAGGATCAGCTCGAGCGGTTCCTCCGCCGGATCGAGACCACGTGCGGCGGGTGTGGCTCCTCGCGTCGGAGCGCGACGCGCCGGCGCGGTCATGCGGCTACGCCGACCAGCGCCTCGATCCGGCGCGGGAGCAGCGTCTCGCGGGCGATGACGAGGCGCTGGATCTGCGACGTGCCCTCGTAGAGCTGCATGATCTTCGCATCGCGCATGAGCTTCTCGACCGGGTAGTCCTTCATGAAGCCGTAGCCGCCGTAGACCTGCACGGCGTCGGTGGTGACCTCCATCGCGGTGTCGGCCGCAAAGCGCTTGGCGTGCGAGGACTCGATCGTGTTGCGGGCGCCCTGGTCGAGCAGCACGGCGCTGTTCCAGGTGGCCAGGCGCGAGAGGTGCACCTTCGTGGCCATGTCGGCGATCATGAACTGGATCGCCTGGTGCATGGCGATCGGCACGCCGAACTGGACGCGCTCCTTGGAGTACGCCGTCGCGAATTCGAACGCGGCACGCGCGATGCCGACCGCCATGGCCGCCACGCCGGGGCGCGTGCGGTCGAGCGTCATCATCGCCAGCTTGAAGCCGTGGTTCTCCTCGCCGAGTAGGTTGGCGGCCGCGACCTCGACGTCGTCGAAGGTGATGGTCGCGGTGTTCGACGCCCGCTGACCCATCTTGTCCTCGTGCTTGTCCACGACGACGCCGGCGTCGCGAGGGACCACGAACGCGGAGATGCCGCGGTGACCGGCGTCCGGATCGGTCTTGGCGTAGACCGTGTACCAGTCGGCGTAGCCGCCGTTGGTGATGAACGTCTTCGAGCCGTTGATGACGTACGTGTCGCCCTTCTTCACGGCGCGGGTGCGCATCCCCGACACGTCGGAGCCGGCGTCGGGCTCGGTCAGGCAGAAGGACGCGAGCTTCGGCTCCTCGGTGAGCATCCCGAGGTAGGTCTTCTTGACCTCCTCGGAACCCCCGAGCAGCACCGGCGCCGACGCCAGCCCGTTGCACGAGATCGACGTGCCGATCCCCGAGCAGCCCCAGCCGAGCTCTTCCTCGATCAGCACGCCGTCGGTGACAGAAGCGCCGGCGCCCCCGTACTCCTCCGGGATGTGGGGGTTCATCAGCCCGACCTCCCACGCCTTCTCGATGATCGCGCGCGGCCACGTGCCATCGCGGTCGTAGGTCCAGGCGACCGGGCGGATCTCCTTCTCGGCGAAGTCGTGCGCCACCTCGCGCAGCGCCTCCTGCTCGTCTGTCAATGAGAAGTCGATCATGGCCGTTCACTCCGTTCAGGGCGGTCGGGGCGGTACCCGTGGACTCTTTGCGTCCCGGCGCGCGCGCGTCTTACCTCGAGCGTGGTCACTGACGGTGCGACGGCACGCGGGTCACGGCACGGCGTGGCCGGCTGCGGCGAGCGCCGTGCGGAGCTTGCGTCGAGCGTCATGGAGCGTCTTGTAGAGCGCGCCTCGGGTCGTGTTGCGTCGCTCGGCCAGCACGTCGATCGGTACGCCGTTCAACGCCAGGGCCGCGAACACCTCGCGCTGGTGCGGCGTCAGTGCGGACTGCACCGCTGTGCCGAGCGCAGTGAGGAACTCGCTGCTCTCGACGGTCCGGTGCGGTGAGGGCCCAGCGTCCGGCGCGGTGAGCAGGGTGTGGTCGTCCAACGAGATCTCGCGCCCCTGCCACGCCCGCCGCCGCGCCTTCACCGCGGCCTCGACAAGCACGAACCGGTATGCCCAGGTCGTGAACCTGCTCGCTCCCCGAAAGCTGCCCAGCTTGGTCAGGATCCTGGCCAGCGCGTCGTCCGCAGCCTGGTTGGCCAGGTCGTCGAGGGTCTCGTGCGGAACATGGTCGAGCGTCGCTCGCCGTCGGTGCAGCTCAAAGCGCGCACCCCTCAGCAGCAGCGCGTGCAGCTCCGCGAGCGCTTCGGCGCGCACCGCCGGCTCACCACGCAGGTCCGAGAGCCACGACCGATTGGCGTCGCGTACGACGCCACTGCCCCGGCTGCCCACGCGTGACGACGGCCACGTGTGCGGCGGCTCGGGCCCGACGATGGTGGTCGCGTTCGAGTCGGCGCCACTGGCAAGCATGTGCACGGCCTCTCCTTGCGTCGATGGGCGACGTCGCGCTGGACCGCGTGTCACAGCAAGGATCACCGGCGCGTGCTGGCCCGCATATGCGGTCGCGAGTGCATCTCGGCGCGCCGCGGCCTGATGCAGCGTCCACCCCATGGTCGCCGGCTCGGACCCGCGCGATGGTGGAGATCGCCGGCGACGAAAGGACGATCATGCGCCGCCCCATCATGTGCGGGCTCGACGAGTCCGCTGAAGCTCTCGCTGCGGCGCGGGTCGCTGCGGCGCTCGCCCGCTGCGTCGACGCGCCGCTCGTACTCGTCCACGCCATCCCGGCGGTCTACACCAGCGACGGGTGGATGGTGCTCGGCGCGTTCCCGCCGGACGCGCTCGTCGACGGTCAGGAGCGCGAGCGCCGGAACGGCGACGTGCTTGTCCGCCGCGTCATCGGCCGGCTCCACCTCGACGATGAGACGCAGACCCTTCTGCCCGTTGGAGACGCCGCGACGGCGCTCCTCGGGGCGGCCGCTGCGACCGGCGCCGCAGCAGTGGTCGTCGGGGCGCGCGGCCACGGACGCGTCCATCGTGCCGTGCTCGGCTCGGTCTCCGGCCGCCTCGCAGCGAGCGCGCCGTGCCCTGTGGTGGTCGTGCCGCACGACATGGCGAGCGACGTCACGCTCGGGGACGGCCCGATCCTCTGTGGCGTGGACGACTCGCCCCATGCCGAGCAGGGCGCAACCGCGGCCGCCGCAGCCGCCGAGCGCCTGGGCCGCGAGCTCGTCCTCGTTCACGTCCTGCCGTCGGGCCTGGCCGCCGTCGCTACCGGCGGGGCCGGCGCGGCAGTCGCGTCGAGGGCGCTTGAAGAGGTCGCCCGCAGAGACGCGTGGGCAGTACTCACGGCGACGGCCGGGCGCATCGGCGTGCCCGCGCAGCTGATGGCCGAGCGCGCGACTGGGACGATCGCCTCGACACTGTCGGAACTCGCCCGCCGCGAGGACGCAACATGCCTGGTGATCGGATCGCGCGGGCGTGGACCGCTGCGATCCGCGCTCCTGGGGTCGGTCTCCGCCGGCGCGGCGATGCAGTCGCCGTGCCCGGTCGTCGTCGTACCACCGGAGGCGACCCGAACTCCGATCGCCGAGCCGCAGGCCGATCCCCACGCGGGGCCTACAGCCGCGACCCCATGGACCTGACCTGCTCCCGGCGGCAGCCTGACTGAATGTCGGCACCGATGTCCTCCGGTCCCCGCAGCCGTGACGCGATCAACGAGATCTACGACCGCGGCTGCGACCTCGTCGAGGCGGCGATGGCGATCCGGCGCGCCGCCAGCGCGTTCGACGTCACCCCCGCCGTCCCGGCCCTGCTCGGCTGCATCGAGTGCGCCCTCGACGAGTTGGCCGACGCTTCCGTGAGGCTGCGCGACATGTCGTTCGAAGGCCGGAGCGACGGCGTGGCGGGCTCAGAGGTGGTCCGCGGAAGCGCGGGAAGCGACGACGCGGACGCTCGAGCGCTCGCCAGCCTCGAGCATGCGCTCCGGGACGCCCGGGAAGCTGCCGACGCTGCCCGTGCGTTCGCCGCGCGCGCCCGGTTCCTTGCCGCCGGCTCCTAGGACCAGTCCGGATTCCGCGCCGCGCCTGAGCCGAGCTCGTACCGGAGCCGGCGGAGTCACGCCGCGGGCGATGTCCAGTTCGCGCAGCCCGGCAGAGGCCTTTGTCGCGGGGGATTCGCCGGCTTCAGATGAGGCCGACCGCGAGCATCGCGTCGGCGACACGCACGAAGCCGGCGATGTTGGCGCCCGTGGTGTAGACGCAGTCGGAGCCGGTCGCCTCGATGCGAACGCGCGCACCGCGCCATGCAAGACCCTTTCCGGTGAGAACCCCGGACTCGTCGCGGTTGGTGATCCGCTTGTGCTGGCCGAACAGGAAGCCGGGCGTTCTTGAAGACCTGATCGAAGGCCAGGAACTTGACGATCCCCAGCTTCACGGACGGGTGGAATCGCAGACCGCCCTTGTACGGACCCAGGGCGCTGTTGAACTCGACCCGGAAGCCGCGGTCCCGTGCACTTCGCTGTGGGCGTCGCGCCAAGGGACGCGGAAGATGATCTGCCGTTCCGGGCTCTCAGATCCGCTCGAGCAGCTTGGCCTTCACATACCCGGGGTGCTTATGGGATGCGCGAGCGTGACATGCTGATCGGCGCCCGCATCGCCATCGGCACCGCCGCCGACCGCGCGCCTCAGCGCACCCCTGCCGTCCCGACGACGGCCCCGTGACCGTCCCGCTCAAGACGCGCATCCTGATCGCCGACGACCACCCGATCGTCCTTCGCGGGCTGCGGCTCGTGCTCGATGCGCAACCCGACTTCGAGGTGGTGGCCGAGGCGCACGACGGCGCCGAGCCCGTCGACCGGGCGCTCACGGGCGACATCCACCTGGCCATCCTGGACGTCTCGATGCCCCGCAAGACCGGCCTGCAGGCCGCCCGCGAGATCACGGAGCGGGCGCCCGAGGTCCGCGTCCTCATGCTGTCCATGCATGACAACGAGGAGTACCTGTTCGAGGCGCTGGCGGCCGGCGCCAGCGGCTATGTGCTCAAGACGGCGGTCGACCGCGACCTCGTCGACGCGGGTCGCGCCGCCATGCGCGGCGAGCCCTTCCTCTACCCGGCGGGTGTGCGCGCCCTCATCCGGGAGCACCTCGAGCGCGCGCGGCGGGGCGAGCCGGCGCGCACGGACCCGCTCACCCCGCGGGAGCAGGAGATCGTCAAGCTGATCGCGGAGGCCCACACGAATGACGAGATCGCAGAGATGCTCGTGATCAGCAAGAAGACCGTCGAGCGCCACCGGGCCAACATCCTCGAGAAGCTCGGCATGCGCGATCGCGTCGAGCTCACCCGGTACGCGCTTCCCCGCGGGCTGATCGAGCCCTGACGGCGCCTGCGTAGGAACGCGTCGCCTTTCCAGGGCGGCGACGGCGGCGCGCGCCGCCTGCTCGGTCCGCAGCGGTACTGGCCGGCGAGCTCGCGCCGGTGATCCTTGCCTTTGACTCGCGGTCCAGCGCGACGTCGCCATCGACGCGAGGAGAAGGCGTGGACGCGCTTGCCGGTGGCGCCGACTCGGACGCGACACCATCGTCGTGCCCGGGCCGCCGCACGCGCGTCCGTCGCCTCGCGCGCCCACCGCCTGACCGCCTCGCTAACCCCCGGGCACGACGAGCGTGGGCATCTCGACGTTGGAGACGAGCCCGCCCGAAACCGAGCCGATCAGCGCGGATGCCGCGCGTCCCCTGCCTCGCGCGCCGACGACCAGGAGCGCCGCCTTGCGATCAGCGGCGGCGGAGTTGACGGTTCGCCAGATGCCGACGGACGACTCGAGCGCTTCGCCGGTCGCCTGAAGTCCGGCCCCACGGGCGAGCGCCGCGCCCTCCTCCGCCGTCGAGGCCGCGACGGAGGCCAGCCTCGCGTCGAACTCGCCGCTGATCTCCCGGATCTCGCCGCGCCGGGCGGCGCCGAGTGCCCCGCCCAACAGCGTGTGCTGCGCCGGCGACTCCCATACGTGCACCACGACCGCCGAGCGACGTTCGAGGAGGCGGGCGGTCACGGCGATCGCCTGGCGCGCGTCGTCAGAGCCGTCGTAGGCGAGGACGACGGGACCATCGCCGCCGCCGTCGCCCTCCGGGACGATGAGCAGCGGCCGCTGGGTGTTGTGCAGGAGGCCCGTCGACGTGGTTCCGAGCAGCGCACGCGCAAAGGCCCCGCGACCCCGGGTGCCCGAGACGACCAGGTCGACGTCGTCGGCGTCGGCTTCGCCGAGGAGCGCCTGCCAGGCCTGGCGGTGCTCTTCGACGGACGCCGCCTGGGCCTGCAAGCCGGATTCGGCGGCCAGCCGCGTTCCCTCCTCGGCTGCCGATCGCGCCTCCTCCATCGCTTCACGCGCCAGCACGTCGACGCCCTTCGGCGCCTCGGGAGCCGGTACGGCTCCCGCTAGTGCCACCTGCTCGAAGGAGAACGGCGATCCGTAGACGGCGAGCACCCGCGCCGTCGCCCTCGGGACGAGCCGGCCGGCCGCGCGGATCGCCGCCTGCGCGGAGGACGAGCCGTCGTAGGCGATCAGGATCTGCGTGCGGGCCGGCATCGGCCCATCATGCACCAGGCACGAGGGTCAGGCCCGGCCCGAGCGCTGGGGCGGCTCGGGCGCTGACCCGTGAGGACGCGATGCGACATCCTCAGCACGACATGATCGAACCTGGCCCGAGCGATCCCGAAGAGCTGGAAGCCGGCGGCGCTCCCGCCAAGGGTGAGATCTCGCCTGAGACGGCCGTCGGCGCGGTTCATCTCACCGTCTCGGACCTCGAGCGCGCGGTCGTCTATCACCGCAGCGTGGTGGGTCTGGATGTCCTGGACTTGGACGGCGGTCGGGCGTCGCTGGGCGCGGGCGGCCGGGAGCTGCTGGTGCTGGTCGAGGAGCCCGGCGCCCGCCCTGCCGTCCGGTACACAGGCCTCTACCACTTCGCGCTCCTCCTCCCGAGCCGCGCCGACCTCGCGCGGTGGCTGGCCCACGCCGCCCGGGACCGGGTGTCGCTCGTCGGCCTCTCGGACCACTTCGTCAGCGAGGCGATCTACCTCAGCGACCCCGACGGGCACGGCGTCGAGATCTACTCCGACCGGCCACGCCACGTCTGGGAGGGCCGGGTGGCCGCGCGGATGACGACGCTGCCGCTCGACGTCGACAGCGTCCTGGGTGAGCTGGACGATCCGGCGGGCGCGTCGTTCGACGGGCTGCCGAGCGGCACCGTCATAGGACACGTCCACCTCAAGGTTGCGGAGATCCCGGCAACGATCGCCTTCTACCGCGACGTGCTAGGCCTGGACCTGATGGCCGCGCTCGGTCGGCAGGCCGCCTTCCTCAGCGCCGGCGGCTACCACCACCACATCGGCGCCAACACGTGGGAGAGCGCCGGCGCGCCGGCGCCGCCGCCGGGTACCGCCGCGCTGCGCCACGCCACGCTCGTCCTGCCCGACGCCGCAGAGCGCGCGCGCCTCGTCGAGCGCGTCCAAAGCAGGGGCGTCAGCCCCGAGGACGGCCCGGCCGGGCCGACCATCCGGGACCCGTCGGGCAACGCCCTCGTCCTGGAACACCGCCGTTAGCCGGCAAGCCAGGGTGGCTTTCGACACTGCTAAGACATGTCCACCCCACACCGGGCGGCAATCATGAACAAGAGGTCCGCGTTCGACCGCTTCCCGTATCCGCGCCGGCTCGTCGTGGGTCTTCTCCGTGACGAGCGGGGCGTAGACCGGGCGTCGCAGCGCTTGCGTACGAGCGGCTTCGAATCCGATCGCTGCACGGTCTTGCACGGCGCCGACGATGCCCGCAGCCTGGACGTCACCGGAGAGGCGCACGGCCTTCGCGGGGAGTGATCCGCGTCTTGCAAGGGGCGTCCAGCGTCGCGCTGGCGCTAAGGGACGTCGGCGACGCCGCGCCGCTCCTGCGCGCCACCTAAGACTGCAGCCACGCGCGCGGGTCCGGCGCAGGCGACCATCCTGGGCGCGATCACCGGCATCGGGAGGTGCTGCGCGACGTGCTGCTGGGGATGTGCGGCGCCCGTGGACCGCGTCGTGGCGTCCGTCGCAGGTGATGCGTCGGCGGGTACTCCAGACCGCGTGAGGACGATGTGGTTGGATTCGACGGCTCGCCCGCGGCCGAGCGGGCGCTCGACCGAGCGGCTGCACACGCCGGCACGGACGGTCGCGTGCTGATCGTCACGGCGAGCGTCTCGCTCCCACAGGCGGGCGTGGTTGACGAGCCGATTCTCGACAGCCCGTCGCCGGGCCAACGCGACGCGGTGTTCGAGAGCGCACCTGCCACGCTGCGATCACGCGGCGTCGAGCCAGAGCTGGTCGCCGCGGACGCTGCACCCGTCCAGGCCCTGGTCGAGGCGGCACGCGAGCGGGATGCCGACCTGATCGTGGTCGGTAGCGCGGGATGGGGCTACGTCACGCGCGCCATCGTCGGATCGACCGCAGAGAACGTGGTGCGCCAGGCACCCTGCGACGTGCTGGTCGTGCGCTAGCTGAGCCACCCATGGACCTACTGAAGGGCTGAGGGGGACGTCCGGCCTCCGACGGAGGCGTTCGGTCGCCACGACTGAAGGCTCCGAGGGAGGACCCGGACATGACGGACGGTAGATGCCGGTTCGGACCGCGCGCCAAGCGCCACGAAACCTCTCCGGTCAGCGGTCAGGCGCGGACGACGCAGCCGCCATCGGCCCCGCAGTACCGAGCGAGGCGGTCACCCGCGCCCGGAGAGCTCTGGCCGGGACATCTGACAATCGCCGCGCGGCCCTCGCGTGGCGTCGGTCCCTGCCCTGACCAGCGCGGCGGCTCGGGCCTCGGCTGAGGCCGCGCGGCCCGGCGATCGTTGCGGCACCCGCGCTCGCGAATGGCCTCCAGACCCCATCGACTGCGCCCCTGGAATCGACAACGGTGTAGCCATGACGATCCTCGACGTCCCTCCCAGTGTTCGCTCCTCTTCGCAGCGCTCTGCGTCTGTCGTCGTCGGCTACGACGCATCGGCAGAGGCCCGCGATGCGCTTCGAGTCGCCGCCGCGCGCGTCGGCCCCTTCGGCAGGCTGGTCGTCGTGTACGCCGCCCGGCCGACCTCCCAGTGGCTCGATTCGTCGTTCTACGCGGACGCCGTTGCCTGGCGCAAGGCAGAGGAGCGCGAGGTCCTCGACGAGCTGAACAGGCTCGACTTCGGCGACGTCGACGTCGACGTCGAGGTCGTCGACGGTCCCCCCGCCGAGGCGATCGTCCGCGCGGCCCGGCACCACGACGCCGTGGAGATCGTGGTCGGCTCGCGCGGACTCGGCTTCCTCCGAGCAGCCCTCGGCAGCGTGTCGCAACGGACGCATCGAACGTACGAACGCCGCGGGGCGGGTCGTCGTGGCGCCTGTGAGCCGCGGACCCAAGCAGGTCGTCGTCAGCGCCGGCGACACGTTCATCGAGCGGCGGCTCACCGTGACCTGACGGTGAGGGCTCGCCGTGCCGGCGCGGGCCCGCCCAGCCAACCCCATCGACGTCGACGCGTTCGAGCTGCTGCAGGGGACGCGAAGCGGCTCGTGAGCGGGGTCGTGGCCGACCCTGGCCTGCGCCCGATCGACGCCGGCCCGCTGCGGCGCGCGCGCCGGCAGCGCGGTCAAGATGATCGCCTGACCGCTCTCAGGCGGATCGGAGCGGTCCGTCGCTATGCCGAGGCCGTGGCGCCCGGAGCGTCGGCGCTGAGCGCCTCGAGCGAGGCTTTCACGCCGCGGGGCAGCACGATGACCGGGCAGCGCGCGTCGGCCGCCACGCGGCGCGAGACCCCTCCCAGGAGCACCGCGCGCACGGGCCCGTAGGCGCGTGAGCCGCAGACCAGCAGGTCGAGGTGCTCGGAGACGCGGATGAGCACGTCCGCCGGGTCCTCGACGAACGCGTCGACCTCCACTGCGACGTCGCCGTCCAGCGCGGCGACGGCGGCGCGCACCGCCTGCTCGGTCCGCACGCGGTGCTCGCCCTCGACCTCGTCGAAGTCCTTGCCGCGCACGCCGGCCGTCCGCGCCTCGGTCTCGGCGTACATCCCCAGCCGGCTTCGCACGGCCGTCAGCACGCGCAACGTCGCTCCCGCTCGGCGCGCGAGGTCGTAGGCGCCGCGCAACGCCTCGCGTCCCTCCTCGCTGTCCACGTAGGCGGCGCCGATCGTGTTGAGCCCGCCGCCGGCCTCCCAGCCATGGGGGATCACCGCGACGGGGCACGGCGCGCCGTGCATCAACCGCTCGGCCGTCGATCCGGGCAACACGCGGCCCACGGGCCCACGCCTCGTCGAGCCGACCACGAGCAGCCCGGCGTCCTGCTCCTCGGCCGCCTCGTGCAGCGCCCGAGCGGCACTCGTGCCCTCGAGTGCCCGGCACTCGAAAGCGAGGCCCTCCTCCTCC
>JBKPLC010000105.1:0-8468 GCA_046731495.1 Actinomycetota bacterium
GGGCTGCAGAGAACCCGAAGCAGAAGGGATCGAAGGAGGCCAAGGCTCCGGCGCCCACCGGCGGTGCGCCACCCGACCCGACCCAGACAGCCGCGCCACTGGCGCCCGCATCATCGGACACGGACACCGACGATGGGGGAGGGGTTCCCGCCTGGTTGATCGCCCTGGGCCTGATCGTCCTGGGTGGAGGCGCCGTGTGGGGCGGCTGGGTGCTCTACCGCCGCCGGCTCCGCGTCTGACCTGCGTCCGTCGCTTGACCGGGAGACGCGAGCGGCAATAGGGTCGGACCTCACCACGAGTGAGGGAGAGGGACCGATGAGCTCAGCCGGGGAGCAGCGCCGAGGAATTCGGGGGCGAATCGCCTTGCTCAGCTGCTTCGGCGCGCTGGTCGCGCTCGTCGCCGCCGATGGCGCCGCGGCCACGGCGCCGGTGGGATCGAATGGAAAGATCGCCTACTCGCGGCCCTCCGCGACCTCGAGCGAGATCTTCGTCATCAACCCCGACGGGACCGGGACGACGAACCTGACCAAGACGCCGACGCTCAATGAAAGCGAGCCGTCGTGGTCACCGGACGGGATGAAGGTCGCGTTCACCCGCTGCGCCTCGACGTTCGATTGCGACGTCGTGGTGATGAACGCGGATGGCAGCGGCGTAACCAACCTGACGAACACCGGGGGCGCCGTTGCCGAGCGGCGTCCGGCGTTTTCACCGGATGGGCTGCTGATCGCGTACGACCGAGCGACCGGAAATGTGAACGGCACGGCGATCTGGGTGATGAACCGGGACGGGACGAACCAGCATCCTCTGACCAGCACGGCGCTACCCGACAGCGATTTCACGCCGGACTTCTCCCCCGATGGCAACACGATCACGTACTCGCACTGCACGGGGGCGCCCGACCATCAGTGCGACATCTGGTCGATGAACGCAGATGGGAGCGGACAGCACGGGCTGACCAACACGCACGCTCCGAACTCGGAGCTGGGCGGCTCGTTCTCGCCGGACGGCGCCAGGATCGTCTTCCAGGTGGACACCGGGAACACCGGCACCGACGACCTGGCGATCATGAACGCCGACGGGTCAGGACGCCGGCCCCTCACCCAGACCGCCGCTGGCGAGCGGCGTCCCGTGTTCTCGGGCGACGGGCTGCGGCTCGCCTTCTCGTTCACCGACGCGGTCACGAACGACATCTATACGTCGGACGCCAATGCGCAGGGACAGACCAATCTGACCCAGACGCCCTCGAGCACGGACCGTGAGAACACTCCCGACTGGGAGGACGTCCAGACCTGCGGCGGCAAGCGAGCGACGATCGTCGGCGACGACGGCCCGGACAGCCTGTTCGGCACCAAGAAGGGCAACGTGGTCGACGCGAACGCCGCGAGCGGCGGGAAGAACGTCGTCAAGGGCAAGGGCGGAAACGACCTGATCTGCGTCGGCCCAGGCAAGGCGAAGGTCAATTGCGGCAAGGGCAAGCGCGACAAGGTGATCGCCACCGGCAAGGGCAAGCGCAAGGTCAAGGGCTGCGAGATCAAGAAGGGCAAGTTCGGGAAGCCCAAGGGCAAGTAGCCGCGCTGCTCTAGCTTTCCTCCTCGATCATGCAGGTCGAGGAGGCGATCCGCACCCGCCGCACGCACAAGGCCTACCGGCCCGAGCCGGTCGACCGCGCGCTGCTCGAGGAGATCCTCGATCTGGCCCGCTGGGCGCCGAACCACAACCTGACGAACCCGTGGCGCTTCCGGGTGATCGGCCCGCAGGCACTCGAGCGGCTCAAGGAGGCGGCGGGGCCGGAGTCCGCGAAGAAGCTCGACCGCGCGCCGACTCTCGTCGTCTGCTCGTGTGCGCTGACCGGCGACCCGGTACAGGACGAGGAGGACCTGCACGCCGCGGCCTGCGCCGCCTACATCGTGCTGCTCGCCGGGCACGACCGCGGCCTCGCGACCTACTGGCGCACGCCGGAGGTGCTGCGCACGCCCGAGGGACGGCAGGCCGTCGGCATCCCGGAGGATGAGCGCTTCGTCGGGCTGCTCCATCTCGGGACGGCGGTGCAGGAGCAGCGGGCGCCGGAGCGAGCGCCCGCCGACCAGGTGATCGAGTTCCTCGAGTAGTGGCCGCTAGATGATCTCCCGCGACCAGGCGCTCGCCGCGATGCAGGAGGAGCACTTCGACGTGGTCGTCGTAGGCGGCGGCATCACCGGGGCGGGCGTCGCGCTCGATGCGGCCTCGCGCGGCTACTCCGTCGCGCTGGTGGAACGCGACGACTTCGGCCGGGGCACCTCCAGCCGGTCCTCGAAGATGGTCCACGGCGGGCTCCGCTACC
The DNA here is from genome assembly GCA_046731495.1 of Actinomycetota bacterium. Taxonomy (GTDB): domain Bacteria; phylum Actinomycetota; class Thermoleophilia; order Solirubrobacterales; family 70-9; genus DASUPK01. Next base: position 2,321 of record JBKPLC010000105.1, read on the forward strand.
TGCAGAATTTCGACCTGGGCCTGGTCCGCGAGGCGCTGCTCGAGCGCCAGCTCCTCGTCCGGCTCGCCCCGCACCTGGTCTACCCGACGCCCTTCCTGGTCCCCGCGCTGGGCAAGGAGAAGCGCAACCGATCGATCGGGATCGGGCTCAACATGTATGACGTGATGGCGACTTCGCGCCTCGGTCGCGGGCGAAGCCAGCGAAACGAGCACAGGGCGGAGGCCGAGTACTGGTCGCCGGACCGCCACCGCACCATCTCCGGCGAGGAGGCCGCCGAGCTGACCCCCGCGCTCGCGCCCTTGGATCCGAGCTCCGCTTATCTCTTCTACGACTGTCAGACCGACGACGTCCGGCTGGTCCTGACCGTTCTCGGGGAGGCGGAGCGCTTCGGCGCGGTGGTCCTGAACGGGGCGGAGGTGACCGAGGTGCTCGACGAGGACGGACGGGCTTCTGGGGTCGTCTGCGTCGAGGCTGAGTCAGGGGAGCGCTTCGAGGTCCACGCGGACAACGTCGTCAACGCGACGGGGGTCTGGGCGGACCGGATCCGGCCCGGCGAGCTGCTCACCGAGGAGGAGATCCCGAACATCCGCCCGAGCCGGGGCACCCACGTGACTCTCTCGACCGAGAGCATCGATATCGGGACCGCCGCCTGCATCGTCCCCGCCGCCGGCGATCGCACGATCTTCGCGCTGCCCTGGTACGGACGGGTGCTTGCGGGCACGACCGACAACGACTACGAGGGCGACATCGACCACATCCCGCCGAGTCAGGACGACATCTCCTACATCCTCGAGGCGCTCAACGAGATGTTCGGCACCTCGCTCGGGCCCGGCGACCTGACCGGGGCCTACGCCGGCGTCCGGCCGCTGATCTCGAGCGGTGATCCGAAGAAGTCGGTCGACATCTCGCGCAAGGCGGAGCTCTACGAGACCTCATCGGGGATGCTGACGATCACCGGCGGCAAGCTCACCACGTTTCGCCGGATGGCGGCCCAGGTGGTCGACCGGATCACCGAGCGGAACGGCCGGGAGGCGGAGTGCCGCACCGACGACATCCCGCTCGGAATGGCCGCCCGACCGGACGACCTCGAGACGGATCTCGAGATCCCCGATGGGGCCAGGGACCAGCTCGCCTTCCGCTACGGGCACGCCGCTCGCGCCGTGCTCGACGTCTGCGAGGAGAGCCCGGAGCTCGCTGAGCCGATCGTCCCCGACCATCCGGACCTGCTGGCCGAGGTCGTGATCGCCGCCAGGCGCGAGCAGGCTCGATCGCTCGCGGACGTGCTCCTCCGCCGCACGCGGCTCGGGCTGCTCGCGGCACCCGAATTGAGGGCCGGCGAGACGGTTGAGAGAGTGGCGCGCATCCTGGGCGGGGAGCTCGGCTGGAGTGATTCGCGCGTGTCCGAGGAGATCGAGGCGTGGGGCGGCGTGATGGCTGCCGAGGGCCTCGACCCGGCCCGGGCGCTGGCGAAGTAGCCGGTCGAACCTTGATTAGCATGCGGCCCGCGGTGGCCCTCAGGGACCAACATCTGGCGGTTCTTCACGAGCGCGCCCGGGAGCTCGGGATCTCGCGCTATCGCATGCTCCCCCGAGACGAGCTGATCGAGGCGATCGAGGAGCGCGGCGGCGAGGGTGAGCAGCGCGAGCTGGCCGGCCGCGAGGAGGCCGTCGACGCCGGCTTCGAACGCCCGCGGGCCGACGCGAGAGAGCCCGAAGAGGAGGAGGAAGCTGATCGCGATCAGACTCGCAACGAGGACCCGGACCCCGAGGTCGAGGCGGAGCTGGTGACCGGTGTGCTCGACCGGATGCCGCAGGGGTACGGCTTCCTGCGCCTCAGCGGTCTGCACGAGGCCGAGGGCGACGTCTACGTCTCCGCGTCGCAGATCCGCCGGTGCGAGCTGCGGCCCGGCGATGAGGTGAGCGGGCCGGCGCGCCAGCCGCGCCGGGGCGAGCGGCACCGGGCGCTTGTGCGCGTCGAGGCCGTCAACGGGCAGAGCCCGGAGGACGAGCGCCGCCACTTCGAGGATCTGACGCCGGCGCCGCCGACCCGCCGCCTGCTCGCCCCCGATGCGGCCGCGGATCCGCTGGTCCGCGCGGTGGACCTGCTCGGGCCCCTCGCCTTCGGCCAGCGGGTTCTGGTCCTCGCACAGCCGCGGTCGGGCCGGACCACTCTCCTGCGCGCGCTCGGCACGGCGATTGCGGGGTCCGGCGCGCATCTGGTCGTGCTGCTGGCGGACGAGCGGCCCGAGGAGGTGCCCCAGTGGGAGCGGGCGCTGCCGAACGCCGAGATCTTCGCCGCCACCGCCGATCAGGAGCCGCGCGACCAGGTCCGCCAGGCCGAGCTCGCGATCGGTCACGCCAAGCGGCTCGCCGAGTCCGGCGAGGACGTGGTCGCGCTCGTGGACTCGCTCAGCCGGCTCGCGCTTGGCTACCGGGACCCCGCCCGGGTCAAGCGGCTGTTCGGCGCGGGCCGGGAGCTCGGCGAGGAGGGATCGGGATCCTTGACCGTCATCGCGACCGTTCTCGACTCCGACGACCGCGGGGCCGAGGTTCGCGAGGCGCTGGAGACAACCGAGAACCTGCTGCTGCGTTTGGACTCCGAGTTGGCGTCGAAGGGGGTCGTTCCCGCGCTCGACGCCGCGGATTCCCGGGCCTCGGGCGAGGACGAGCTGCGCGAGCCGGACGAGCTGGAGAAGGTCCGCCGCCTCAGGGAGGAGCTAGGCGGGATGGAGCCCGAGGAGGCGGCGCGCTCGCTCGCGGAGCAGATCGCGGCGACGTCGAGCAACGCGGAGCTGCTGGACCGCCTCTAGGCTCCGCGCGTGGCTCCCCGCCGGCCGCAGCTCTCTCACCTGCTCAAGCTCCCGCGTCTTCCCGGGGTTTCGGACGTCTTCCACCGGGTTCGGGTTCCGGACGATCTCGAGTCCGTGACCACGAGGGGCGCCGAGGAGGAGCCCGAGGCCGCGGGGCTCGACGAGGAGACGATCGAGCGGATCTGGGAAGGCGCCCTCGACCTCTACCGCTCGGGGGTCCACCCGGGCCTCTCCCTGTCCGTCCGGCGCGAGGGGAGGGTTGTTCTCGATCGCGCGATCGGCCACGCGCGGGGGAACGGCCCGGGCGACTCGGAGGACGCGCCGAAGGTCCCGATGACGCCCGAGACCCCGGCGTGCATCTTCTCGGCCTCCAAGGCGGTGACGGCGCTCGTCGTCCACAAGCTCGATGAGCGAGGCCTGCTTCACATCGGCGACCGGGTCAGCGAGTACATCCCCGAGTACGCGCAGAACGGCAAGGAGGGCACGACGATCGCGCACGTGCTCGCCCATCGCGCCGGGGTCGCCTCGATGCCGAAGGAGACGCTCGACCTCGACCGGGTCGGCGACTCCGAGTTCATCATGCGCGCGATCTGCGAGGCGAAGCCGAGCATCCGGCCTGGCCGAATCCTCGCCTACCACGCCGTCTCCGGCGGCTACATCCTGGGCGAGATCGTCTACCGAGTGACCGGCAAGTCGGTACGCGAGGTGCTGGCGGAGGAGCTCCTCGACCCGCTCGGCTTCCGCTGGGGCAACTACGGCGTGCGGTCCGACGACATCGACGAGGTCGCCCTCAACTACGTCACCGGACCGCCCCTGCTGCCGCCGCTCTCGAACCTGGTGACGCGAGTGCTGAGCGTGCCGCTCCCGCAGGTTGTGGAGAGCTCGAACGACCCCCGCTTCCTGACCGCGATCGTGCCCTCGGCGAACGTGATCACCACGGCCAACGAGCTCTCGCGCTTCTTCGAGATCTTCCGGGTCGGGGGAGAGCTCGACGGCACGCGGGTGATGGACGAGCGGACCATCCGGCGCGCGCTGACCGAGCAGTCGCATCTGGAGATCGACTTCTCGCTGCTCTTCCCGACGCGCTTCTCCTATGGGCTGATGCTCGGCGCGAACTACGTGAGCCTGTACGGCCGCGACACCGACCTCGCCTTCGGCCACCTCGGCCTGATCAACATCATGGGGTGGGCCGATCCCGAGCGGGCGATCTCGGTCGGCCTGCTCACCACCGGCAAGGCGATCGTCTACCCGGAACTGCCCCGCTTCTACGGCCTCATGCAGCGGATCTCGGGCTCGATCCCGAAGGTCGAAGAGCCGAGCTGGCTGAAGGGCTGAGCGGTCGGGGCTAGACGCCCGTCAGCGGCAGACCGCCCCATTGCTTCGGGCCCTGGGTCGAGCAGTTCGTGTGGCCCGGGTTCGAGTCGAGGTCGTCGATCGTCAAGGATCCCTGCGAACGGGGCAGCCGCGGTCGCGGTCCCCGGTTGGGCTTGTCGATCGTCCCGCGGACGCTCCCTGCGAAGGTCGGGAAGCTATAGGCGAAGCGGAACGCGTAGCGGCCGGGCTTCGGCTTGCTCGTGTTGGGTGGCGGCGCCTTGGTCAGCTTGACGCTGACGTCCATGGTGCTGTCGAAGAGCAGCTGGGAGGTCCCCTCACCGGATTCGTTCGAGCAGGTCAGAGGCACCTTCGAGAAGTCGATCAGGATCAGCTGCCGGGGGGTGAACTTCCGCTTCGTCTGCGGCCTGTTCTTGAAGACGAACCGCAGAGTCAGCGTCCCCGCGGGGATGGACGGCGTGCTCGGTGCTGAGCCGATCGGTACCTGAACCTGGCGGATCCGCGTCGCTCCCTGCGCGGCCGGCGCGATGGCCGCCATGGCGACGAGTGAGATCAGCCCCGTGAACAGAGCGCGTTTCATGGCTATCTATCCGCTCAAACACCTCCGGCGGTGAGCCGGAGCGGTAAATGCGAGCGCTGAGGGCTAGGCCCGGTCGCGGCCGCCGTAGGCGACGGCGGCCCAGGAGGGCTCGGCGGAGAGCTCGATCAGCTCGGAGTCGCGGTCGGGCTGGACATAGCCGAAGGTCTGGGTGCCCTCGTCGAAGACGATGTCGAGCTCACCCTCCTTGACCCGCTGGTCGAGCCAGGCGCCGCGGAAGACGAGACGGCGAAGCCAGTGGACGAGGCTCTTGTTGGAGGGCCCGACCAGGTCCTCCCAGTTCTCGTTGACGTGCTCGCCGAGGGGTGAGCAGGGCTCGCGGATCTCGCCGTTCACCGCCAGCTCGAGCAGGTCCTCGAGCTCGTGCTCGTCCAGGCCCTGGCGAACGAAGTCGAGCTTGACCGCCGCCTGCTCGACGCGCTGGGCGAAGTCCCGCTCGTTGAAGGAGAACCGGAGCTCTCCGTACTCGAGCACGTAGTCCGCGCCGGACTCGTAATTCCCTCTGCGTGCGGTCTCGTCCACCGGTCGGAGCATCTTCGCGCATCGAGGGTGCCACCGCCAAATTCACCCGGTACCTGAACGCCCGGTTGCAGCAAGAGGGAAACCAGGGTGGAACGCGACGGTCTGCTAGCCCGTCGGGTATGGCGGATGAACAGGAGTCACTCGCGAGCGCCATGCAGAAGTCTCTGGCTCTCTTCGCCGGTCTCCGTGAACAGATGCGGAAGGAGGGCCCACAGGCCGTCGCGGCCTCGCTCAACTCGCTGCCGGAGGGCGAGCTTCGGCAAATACTGCTGGCGCTCGTGGTGACGACCGAGCGCACAGAAGAGCAGAGCGGTTGAGCCTCTAGCGGAAGGCGCAGCCGGCGAGGTGGTCGTTGACCACCCCGATCGCCTCCATCGTCGCGTAGACGGTGGTGGGGCCGACGAAGACGAAGCCGCGCCGCTTGAGCTCCTTGGCGAGTGCCTTCGACTCCGTGGTGGTTGGTTCCAGGTCGGCGAGCGTCTTCGGCGCCGGGCGGGAATCCGGTGCGAAGCCCCAGATCAGCTCGTCCAGGGTCTCGCCGTTCGAGTGCATCTCCCGGGCTGCCTTCGCGTTGGTGATCGCTGCCTCGATCTTCTTGCGGTTGCGGACAATGCCGGCGTCCCCGAGCAGCCGCTTGACCTCCTTCGATCCGTAATCGGCGACCTTCTCGATCTCGAAGTCGTCGAAGGCGCGGCGGAAGTTGTCTCGCTTACGGAGGATGGTGAGCCAGGAGAGGCCGGACTGAAACGCCTCCAGGGTGAGCCGCTCGAACAGCTCGCGCTCGCCGTGCAGCGGCCGGCCCCATTCGTGGTCGTGGTAGTCGATGTAGTCGTCCGTGCTGAGCGCCCACCAGCAGCGGGGCTTCCCGTCCGGTCCGGGCTCGACCG
>JBKPLC010000106.1:0-14409 GCA_046731495.1 Actinomycetota bacterium
GATGGCCGTTCACGGGCAGCTCCTTCGCGTCGAGCGGCACGTAGTCGAGGTCGAGGCCCTCGTCGGGCTCCTCGAGGTTGAGGGTCGGGGGCGCGACCTTGGCGCGGAGCGCCCCCAGCGTCGCGACCGCTTCCACCGCGCCGGCAGCGCCGAGCAGGTGGCCGATTGCCGACTTCGTCGACGAGGTCGGGATCGCGTGCGCGCGCTCCCCGAGGGCGGTCTTGAGCGCCTCGGTCTCGGAGCGGTCGTTGAGCGGCGTCGAGGTCCCGTGGGCGTTGACGTAAGCGAGCTGGCCGGGCTCCACCTCGGCGTCCGCAAGCGCCTTGCGGATCGCGCGGGCGGCGCCGTCGCCGCTCGGCTCGGGAGCCGTCATGTGATGTGCGTCGGCCGTCGCGCCGTAGCCGGTCAGGTAGCCGAGGATCTCGGCGCCGCGGAGCTCGGCGGTCTCGGCGTCCTCCAGGATCACGATGCCGGCTCCCTCGCCCATTACGAAGCCGTCACGGCGGCGGTCGAAGGGGCGCGAGATCCCGCTCGGGGACGTGGCACCCATCTCGGCGAAGGCGGCCATGGCGAGGTCGGTGATCGCTGCCTCGCTGCCGCCCGCTACGCAGGCGACGGCGTCCCCGTGCTCGACCATCCGGGCGGCCGCGCCGATGGCGTGCGCGCCGGCGGCGCAGGCGGAAACGGTGCCGAAGCACTGGCCGCGCAGCTCGTGCTGGATCGCCAGGGCACCGGCTGCGGAGTTGGCCATCATCTGCGGCACGCAGTGCGGCGAGACCGCGCGCTGGCCCTTCTCGCGCAGGATGATGTGCTCGGACTCGATCGTGGAGAGGCCGCCGATCCCGGTCCCCACCACGCTGCCGATCTCGGCTCGGTCGTAGGGCGCCTCGTCGAGCCCGGACTGGGAGATCGCCTCGTCGGCGGCCGCCAGCGCGAGCTGCGTGAAGCGATCGGTGCGGCGCACCTGGCGGCGCGTCAGGTGGTCGGTCGGCTCGAAGTCGGAGCACCGACCCAGGCCGTCCTCGATCCCGGACTCGCCTGCCGCCCAGCGCTCGCTGAGCGTGTCGGCCCCGACGCCGAGCGGGGTGACCGCGCCGACGCCCGTTATGGCAACGCGCCCGCTCATGACTGCTGGCGGGCGGTGACGAAGTCGACGACGTCCTGGACCGTCTTGATCTGGTCCATGTCCTTGTCCTGAATCTCGACCCCGTACTCGTCCTCGATCACCTGGCCGAGCTCGACCAGGTCGAGCGAGTCGATGTCTAGATCCTCGAAGCGCGAGTCCGGCTTCACGTTCTCCTGCTCCTCGCCGAACTCGACCAGCGCCGAGATCACCCTCTCAGTCACCTGGTCCTTGGTTGCGGTCGTCATTTGCTTCTCCTTTCGTTCTTGAGTTGTCTGAAGCCTCAGGCGGACATGCCGCCGTCGACCGGCAGCACGGCGCCGTTCACGTACGCCGCCTCGTCGGAGGCGAGAAAGCGGATGCAGGCGGCGACTTCCTCCGGGGTACCGGGACGCCGCGCGGGAATCGACCCGAGCAGCCCCTCGGTGCCGTTCGAGGTGATCTCGCGGGTCAGCTCGGTCTCGATCAGGCCCGGTGCGACCGCATTCACGGTGATCCCGCGGCGCGCCACCTCGGCGGCCACCGTCCTGGTGAGGGCGATCAGACCCGCCTTCGCCGCCGAGTAGTTGGCCTGGCCCGGGTTCGCCCGGAGCCCGACCACCGAGGACACGTTCACGATCCGCCCGAACCGCTCCCGCATCATCGGGCCGAGCACCGCCCGGGTCAGCCGGAAGGCGGCCGTCAGGTTCACCTCGAGCACGTGATTCCAGGCCTCGTCGCCGAGGCGCATCGAGAGGCCGTCGGACGTGACGCCGGCGTTGTTGATGAGCACGAGCACGGGGCCGAGCTCGTCGCAGACCGTGGCGAGTATCTCGTCGGGCGCGCTCTCGGCCGAGACGTCGGCGCCGAGCGAGAGCGCCCGTCCGCCGGCCTCCTCGATCGAGGAGACCACGGACTCCGCGCCCGCCTCGTCGCGGCTGTAGTTGACGGCGACCGCCCAGCCGTCGGCGGCCAGGGCGCGAGCGGTGGCGGCGCCGATGCCGCGCGAGCCGCCGGTGACCAGCGCGCATCCCGTGTGTTGCGCCGAGTCGCGCTCCGCGGCTGCGTTCTTGGTGGCCGCGGCGGTCACGCCGTTCCCTCCCATTCCACGACCCCCGCACCCCAGGTGAAGCCGGCGCCGAAGGCCGAGAGCAGGAGCTTCGAGCCGGGCCGCAGCCGGCCGGCGGCCGCCGCCTCCGACAGTGCGATCGGGATGCTCGCCGCCGAGGTGTTGCCGTACTCGGCGATCGAGTCGATCACCCGCTCGGGCGGTAGGCCGAGGCGTTCGCCGACGGCGGTGATGATCCGCGAGTTCGCCTGGTGATAGACGAACAGGTCGATCTCGTCGAGGGAGAGGCCCTCATCGGACAGCACCTGCATCGTCACGTCGCTCATCGCGGCCACGGCGGCGCGGAAGACCGCCCGTCCGTCCATCCGGACCAGGCGCTCCTCGTTGGAGGCCCGGATCAGGTCAGCGCCGCTTGCATCGGAACGAAGGAGGATCTGCCCGATCCCGCCGGCGGCCCCGGGCGCGACGACCGCCGCCCCGGCGCCATCCCCGAAGAGACCGGCGGTCCGGCGGTCGTCGTAGTCCACGACCCGGCTCATGATGTCCGCGCCAACGACCAGCGCCGCCCGGGCGCCACCGGCCTCGACCTGGGCTCGAGCGAGCGATAGGGCGGAGAGGAAGCCCGTGCACGCAGCGCCGACGTCGATCGCGCCGGCGCCGGCCGCTCCCACCCGGGCGGCGACCTGAGGGGCGGCGTTGGGCTGAAGCTCGTCGGGGGTGAGGGTGGCGACCAGGACGAGATCGATCTCGGTGGGGTCGAGGCCGGCGAGCTCGAGCGCGCGGGACCCGGCGCGGGCCGAGAGGTCGACCAGGCTCTCCCCGGTCGCGCGACGCCGGCGGAGAACCCCGGTCCGCGAGGAGATCCAGTTCGAGTCGATCCCGAGCGGCGCTGCGATCGCCTCGTTATCGACGATCAGCTCAGGCACGGCGGCCGCGATCGATGCCATCCCGGCCGCGCCCTGCCGTCGGCCGTTCGTTATGCGAGGGTCCTCCGAGGCGCGAGCCGAGGGGGAACCCGTCATATGTTGGGTCGCGCGCGCGACCAGACCGTCCGGGTCGACCAGCGAGGCGTCGACCTCGAAGTCCTGCTCTCGCGGCAGCTCAGGCAACGGCCCGCTCCCTGCTCGCGAGGGTCTCGATCTCGACGTCATCGATCGTGCGCCGGACGAGGCCGGCGAGCACCTTGCCGGGGCCGACGTCGAGGAACCGGCCGACGCCGAGCTCGCCGAGCCGCCGCGAGACCGCGGTCCAGCGGATCGGGCTGGTGAGCGAGGCGACCAGCCCCTCCCTCGGGTCGTCATCGAAGAAGTCCGCGGTGGTCGAGGAGACGACCGGAGCGTCCGGCTGCCGGAACTCGACCTCGTCGAGGGCCGCGCGGAAGGGCTCGATGCCCGGCTCCATCGCGGCTGTGTGGAAGGCGCCGGCCACCGCGAGGCGCTTGGCGCGAATGCCGCTCTCCTTGGCGGCAGTGAGCGCGGCCTCGATGCCGGGGAGGGGGCCGGAGAGGACGAACTGCTCCGGCGAGTTCTCGTTGGCGAGGGTCAGGCCGTGCTCGGCCGCGAGGGCCTCGGCCCCGGCGCGGTCCGAGCCGACGGCGAGCATCGCGCCGGGCTCGCCGGCGCGGGCAGCCTCTTCCATCACCCGGCCGCGCGCCACGACGATGCGAAGTCCATCGCGGTCGTCGAGCGCCCCCGCGGCCGCCAGGGCTCCGACCTCACCGAGAGAATGACCGGCGAAGTAATCGGCCCGCGGGCGGCCGAGCTGCTCGTAGCCCGCGATCGACGCGCAGAAGACGACCGGCTGCGCGTACGCGGTCCCATCGGCGATGCGCTCGAAGGGGTCCTCGCCCACCAGCTCGGTGGCCAGCTCGAGCAGGTCAGGGCGCAGCTCGGCGACCAGGTCGCGGCTGGAGGCATCGCCCACCCCCTGTCCCGGAAACAGGATCGCTGAAGTGGCATTGGCGTCCATGCACTAGAGGTATCCCCGGCATCGCCGGCGGTGAAGGGCGATCCGGGTCCTCTCCCCCGTTCGGGGGGGTTTCGGGGGAACGGCGGGGGGTGCGGCTTCGCCATCAGACCGCGGCCACAAGCGGCCGCCCACGTCAGGCGCGGCGGCTGCGCCGCCGCTTCAAATGGTGCGGCCTGGTGGCCGCTAGCGCGCGCCCCCGAGCCCGAGCTGCTCGGCGCGGCGCGCTGCCTCGGCCCGGTTCCGCACCCCGAGCTTGCGGTAGAGGGCGGTGGTGTGGTCCTTCACGGTGTGCGGGGAGAGGAAGAGCCGCTCGGCGATCTCCCGGTTGGTCGCACCCTCGCCGATCAGCTCGAGCACCTCGCGCTCCCGCGAGGAGAGGGGCGTCGCCGGCCCCTCGGCCTGGCGGGCGAACACGGTCATCCCACGACCCACCATCCGCACTGCGTTCGCGACCTCCTCGGCGCTCCAGTCCTTGGAGATGAACCCCGCGGCGCCCGCCGCCTTGGCGGTCTCGGGCGAGATCCAGCCGGCGCCGGAGATCAGCAGCACCCGCGTCTTCGGCGAGACGTCGCGCAGCGCCTCGCAGAGGTCCGCGCCCGAGCGCTCGCCGAGGAAGAGGTCGACCAGCGCGACGTCCGGCTTCAGCCGACGCCCCAGCTCGACCGCCTCGTCGGGCGTGGTGGCGGCGTCGCAGCGGCCGATCCAGGGCTGGCGGCCGAGCAGCAAGCGGAATCCCCACTGCACGACTGCGTGGTCGTCGACGACCAGGACGCTGAGCTGGCCGCCGCCGTTCAGCTGCTGGGCAGCACCAGGCGAATCCGCCACCGGTCCTCCTCACGGCCGTACTCGAGCATCCCGCCTCGCTGCAGCGCCTCGTAGGCGGCGAGCCTGAGTCCCATCCGAGAGCCACCCGCGCGGGTCTGATCCGCGCGTGGCAGCCCGTCATTTCGCACCTCGAGCGCGAACACCCCATCGGTCGCCTCGATCGAGACCTTCACCTCGCTCGGGTTCGCGTGCTTCTCCGCGTTGCGAAGGGCCTCGTTCAGGACCGACACCGCCAGCGGCTCGAGCGGCTTCGGCACCTCGACGCCCTCGGCCCACTCGACCTCGAGCGGAAGGTCCTTGTACTGACGATCAAGCCGCTCGAGCTCGGCGCGCAAGCTCCCCTCCTGGAGCTCCAGTACGGAACCGCCCGGCGAGCCGATCAGGGCCTCCCGGAGGTCGCCGAGCGCGGCCTTGATCTCGGCTGCGGCGCGACGCTGGTCCTCATCGGCGAGCGGCACGTCCGAGCCCAGCGCGAGTGAGATGCCGAAGAGACGCTGCGTGACCCGCTCGTGCACCTCGCGGGCGAGGTCGATCCGCTCCGAGAGCCGCCGGCTGCGCTCGAGCTGCCGGGTCACCTCTCGGACGTGGCTCGCCAGCGCGGCCGTCCGTCCAAGCGCATGCATCGTCGAGCGCTCGGTCTCGGTGAGGTCGAAGGGCTCGCCGTCGCGGTCGGCGAAGATCACCCCGAGCCACCGCCCGGCGGCGGCCACCGGGGTGCAGGTCAGCTTCGTCATGCCCGGAAGGTTCGAGTAGCGGGACGGGACGTCGTGCTCGAGATCGCTGGTCTCGACCACCCGGTCCTCCGAGAGCGCCCGCTGCGCGATCGGCGTCTCCTCCAGGGTGCCGTAGCCGTGCACGATGAACTCGCGGTAGACGCCGTAGCTTCCGGCCGGCAGGACGAGCCGGCGCTCGGCGTCGTAGAGGAAGAGCACCGCGCGCTCCATCGAGGTCTGCTGGCAGACCGCCTCGCAGATCCGGTCGTAGAAGTCGTCGAGCTCGCGCTCTGCGTCGAGCTGGAAGAGCAGGCGGACCACCCCGTCCAGGGCGTGGGCGCTGAGTGATTCCTCGGTGCTCGCCACCTTCTCGGCCTATCCCCGCCCGCATGGGCAGGTTACGGCCTAGCCCTGGTGGGCGAGGGCCCGGCGAGCCCGCTCGCGCTCGGCGGCGGCGGCTTTGTCGCCGAGGAAGGGCTGCGTCACCCAGTAGACGATGTCCGGCAGCCGGGCGGGGAGCTGTGAGAGGGCTCCGTGGATCACCTCGCTGTAGACCACCTCCTGGATGCCGCCGACGACCGCGAGCGCCGTCATGCCCGGCGGGTCGCTCGACGTTTGCCCCCGTCCGGCCTCCACGAATTCGGCGAAGCGGCGCAGGACCGCATCCCTGCGGACGAGGGCGTTGGGCCCGCCCGCGAGCACCTCGACGATCGCGAACTTCGCCCCCTCGGGCCAGCTCGAGAGCAGCTCGAGCACCGCGGCGGCGGCGGCGCCGACCCGCTCGGGCCAGGGCGCGTCGGGTCGCTCGTTGAACGCCTCTGTGGCCGTGTCGAGGATCCGGCCGGAGACGTGGTCGTAGGTGGCGAGGAAGCAGTCCTCCAGATCGTGGAACAGGTCGTAAAAGGTGGCGCGCGAAACGCCCGCTCGCTCGACGACGTCGACGACACGCGTCTCCGCGTAGCCGCGCTCCGCGACGGCCGAGATCATCGAGTTGATGATCCGGCTGCGCTGGGACTCGGTGACGGTCTCCCGCGGGAGGCCGTGCCGCCCTCGCGGCAGGGGTCGATCGAGCTCGATCGCCCGTTCCGTCGACGCCTCTGCTGCCGCTTCCTGCGTCACCACTACTTACCCGCCCCCCAGTGTATGCCCGGACCGCGCGGCGGGGGCCGGTACCCGGTCAGGTGCAGGTCGGCCCGCTGCCCGGGTCGAGCCTCTCCGAGCCCTCGGGCGTGACCCGGAAGCTGAGCGGCTCCGCCAGCTGGGGCACCTTGGCCGGCTCGCCGTTAACGGTCATCTCGATCGACCCGTTCCCGAAGGTCGCCTCGAACGTCGATCCCTCGAAGGGCCCGCGGGTGTCGCCCGGATTCAGCGTTTCGCTGTTGACCTCGGGCCGGCCACGGTCATCGACGACGCAGACCCAGACCAGGTCCGTGGCCCGCAGCTCGAGCGAGACCTCCGACGCGGCGGTGGTGGTCGTGCCGGTTCCGGTTGCCGGCGAGGTCGTCGAGCCCGACGTTCGGCCGGAGCCCTTCGCCTTCGCTGACTTCTGACCCTTCTTCTGCTCGCCGCTACCGCCCCCGGAGCCGCCCACGGAGACACCGATCACCACCCCGAGCAGTATCACGACGACCAGGCCCGCGATCACCAGGGCGGTGGGCCGCACCGACCGCGGCGGGGTCAGGGAGCCAGACTGGATCACCTTGCTCGGAATCGCCTCCAGATGCTCGGGAGGTTCCGCCTCGCGCTTGTAGCGGTCGAGGATCTCCTCCTCGTCGAGGCCGAGGAAGTGCGCGTAGGAGGAGAGGAAACTGCGCGTATACGGCGGGCCCGGCAGGTCCTCCCACCGGTCCTCCTCCATGGCCTCGAGGAACTTGACGCGGATCTTGGTGACCCGCTCGGCCTCGATCAGCTCGGTTCCACGCTCCGTGCGCGCGCTGCGCAGCTCCTGTCCGATTGAAGCCGCCATCTCATCCCCGAATGGTGGCGGTTCGGGAGATCCGTGGGGAACGGATCAGCCCAGTCGGTCTACTCGATCGTCCAGGTGTCGCCTGAGCGCAGCAGGCCGGCGAGGTCGTCATCGCCGACCCCCTCGCGCGCGGCGGCCAGCTCCTCCCCCACGCCCTCCGCGTAGATGGGACGGTCGGTGGCGCGGATCACGCCGATCGGCGTCGGGCCGATCGGGCGATCAGCGAGCCGGGCGAGCGCGTAGGCGAGGGCCGGATCGTCGGCGTCGTGGACGATGAGCGAGTCCTCCCCGACCTCGGCGACGTCGGCGATCTCGAGGCGCCCCTTCGCGTCACGGATGACGCCGCGCTCTCCCTCGGTGCCGAAGCGGATCGGCTCGCCGTCGACGAGGCGGATCTGGTTCGCCTCCTTGCCCTTGGCGCGGACCGAGTCGAAGGCACCGTCGTTGAAGACGTTGCAGTTCTGGTAGATCTCGACGAAGGAGGAGCCGTTGTGGGCCGCGGCTGCCCGGAGGACGTCGGTCTCGTGATCGCGGTCGGTGTCGACCGTCCGGGCCACGAAGCTCGCGTCGGCACCGAGGGCGAGCGCTACCGGGTTGAAGGGATGGTCCTGCGAGCCGAACGGCGTCGACTTGGTGACCTTGCCCTCCTCGGAGGTCGGCGAGTACTGGCCCTTGGTGAGCCCGTAGATCTGGTTGTTGAAGAGCAGGATGTTGATCGGCACGTTGCGGCGGAGGGCATGGATCAGGTGGTTGCCGCCGATCGAGAGCGAGTCGCCGTCGCCGGTCACCACCCAGACGGAGAGGTCAGGCCGTGAGACGGCGAGGCCCGTGGCGAGCGCCGGCGCGCGGCCGTGGATGCCGTGCACCCCGTAAGTCGACATGTAATAGGCGAAGCGACCCGAGCAGCCGATGCCGGCGACGAAGACGATCTTCTCCGGCGGGATGCCCATCTCCGGCAGGAACTGCTGGACCGTGGCGAGGATCGCGTAGTCGCCGCAGCCCGGGCACCAGCGCGTCTCCTGGTCGGAGGCGAAGTCCTTCTTGGTCAGGGTGAGGGTCGCGCCATTGCCGCCCGCCTCGGGCGCGCCGCCGTTGCCGTGGTGTCCGTTCTCGCTCACAGGTAAGAGGTGATCACGTCGTCGAGCTCCTCGGCGAAGATCGGGAGCCCCTCGACCTTGTTGTAGCGCTCGGCGTCGATCAGGAACTCGGCCCGGACGATTCGCCAGAGCTGACCGGTGTTGGTCTCCGGGATCAGCACCTTCTCGTAGGAGCGAAGCAGATCGCCGGTGTTCGCCGGCAGCGGGTTCAGGTGACGCAGGTGCGCGCAGGCGACATTGCCGCCGCGGCGGCGAATGCGGCGGGCGGCGCCGGTGATCGCGCCGTAGCTCGAGCCCCAGCCGAGCACCAGCAGGTCCGCGCCGTCCGGATCGTCTGGGACGAGCTCGCCCATCTCGTCGGCGATGCCGGCCACCTTGGCTGCGCGCAGCTCGGTCATCCGGGCGTGGTTGTCGGGCTCATAGGAGATCTGCCCGGTGACGTCCTCCTTCTCGAGGCCGCCGATCACGTGGTTGAGGCCCGGCGTGCCCGGCAAGGCCCACGGCCGCGCGCGGCGCTCGTCGCGGGCGTAGGGCTGGAAGCCGTCCGCGTCGGATTCGGTCGCGAACCTCGGATCGATCTCCGGCAGGTCGCCGACCTCCGGGAGCCGCCAGGGCTCGGAGGAGTTGGCGAGGAAGGTGTCCGAGAGCAGGATCACCGGCGTCCGGTAGGTGATCGCGATCCGCGCCGCCTCGAGCGTCGCCTCGAAGCAGTCCGCCGGCGTCGATGCCGCCACGATCGGCAGCGGCGACTCGCCGTGGCGCCCGTACATGGCGGTGAGCAGGTCGGCCGCCTCGGTCTTTGTCGGCATCCCGGTCGAGGGCCCGGCGCGCTGGACGTCGATCACGAGCAGCGGCAGCTCGAGGGCGACGGCGAGGCCGATCGTCTCCGCCTTCAGGTCCATGCCCGGTCCGCTGGTCGCGGTGACGCCGAGATGCCCGCCGAAGGCGGCGCCCAGAGCCATGTTCGCCGCGGCGATCTCGTCTTCGGCCTGGACCGTGCGCACGCCGAACTTGCGCTGGCGGGAGAGCTCGTGGAGCAGCTCGGAGGCGGGCGTGATCGGATAGCTGGCGAGGAAGAGCGGCAGGCCGCTGCGGACGCTGGCGGCGATCAGGCCGAGGGCGGTCGCGTTGGTCCCGTTGACGGCGCGGTAGGTCCCGGGCTCGGCCGGCGCCGCCGCGACGTGGTAGCTCACCTGGAGGAGCTCGGCCGTCTCGCCGAAGTTGAAGCCGGCGCGGAAGGCGGCGAGGTTGGCGTCGCGGATCAGCGGCTGCTCGCCGAACTTCCTCTCGATCCAGGCGATCGTCGCGTCGGTCGGCCGCCCGTACATCCAGGAGACCAGGCCGAGCGCGAAGAAGTTCTTGGAGCGTGCGGCGTCGCGCGAGCTGACGTCGATGCCCTCGGTCGCCCGGATCGTCATCGAGGTCATCGGCACGCGGTAGAGCTGGTAGCCATCGAGCGAGTCGTCCTCGAGCGGGTTCTCCTTGTAGTGCGCCTTGCCGAGGTTGCCCTTGGTGAAGCCGTCCTCGTTCGCGATCACGATCCCGCCCGGCTCGAGCTCCGCGAGGTTCGCCTTGAGCGCCGCGGGGTTCATCGCGACCAGGACGTTGGGCCGCCCGCCGGGGGTGAGGATCTCCCGCGAGGCGAAGTGGATCTGGAAGGCGGAGACCCCGGCCAGGGTGCCGGCCGGGGCGCGGATCTCGGCCGGGAAGTCGGGGAGTGTGACGAGGTCGTTGCCGATCAGCGCCGTCTCGGCCGCAAACAGGTTCCCCGAAAGCTGGATGCCGTCGCCGGAGTCACCCGCGAAGCGGATGACAACTCTCTCCTTCTCTTCAACGGTCTTCTGTTCCACCTGGCTACGGACCCGCCCCCTATAAGGGCCCGTGGGGCGAGTGTAGACACCGGCTCGGCTCCGCTGGCCGGGCCTGCGGCCGGGCAGACAAAAGGACCGCGAATCGCGGCCCTTTCGCTCAACGGGTGTCGCCGGTCAGGAGACCTCGGCCACCATCAGGGTGTTTCCCTCCGGATCCCGGAGCCAGAAGATGGGCGGCACAGGCTCCCCCATGTAGCTGATCTCCTCGTCGACGTGGACGCCGCGCTCCTTCAGCTGCGCGTGGTAGGCCTCGATGTCGTCGGTCTGCAGCCCGATCCCGGTCTCGCGATTGCCGGCCTCGGCGCTCGGCCCGGGCGGGCAAAGGGCGATCGGGGTCTCGGCGCCGGCGGGCGCGACCTCGATCCAGCGGCCGTGGACCTCGTCGCCGAACGGGATGTCCGCGCGCTTCTCGAGCCCGAGCGACTCGGTGTAGAACTCGAGCGCCTTGTCCTGGTCCGCGACCGGGATGATCACGGCGGAAACCCTGCTGACGCCTGCGGTGGTGGTGCTCATGGTCCCTCCTGGAGTCGAGTGATCAGTCACCAGCTTTGACCGGCGCGGCCGCCGAGACTCATCGGTCCGGCGGAATCAGAGAGAGGGCCCGGCCGATCTGGGGATCCCGTAGCGCGCCGATCGCTAAGCGGGTTCTTCGCCGAGCAGCCTCGGCCGCAGCCGCCAGCCGAGCCAGTGCAGGAAGATCGACGGCACCACCGTGAAGACCAGAAGAACGATGTGCGGGTCGGGCAGATCGACCTTGGCCTCCGCCTCCCCACCGAGCTCGAAGCCGAGCAGGATGAAGATCCCGAACAGGGCGCCCCCAACCAGGCTGCGCAGCAGCGCGTCGTTTCGGCGTGCGTACTGGGCGCCGCCGCCGATCCCGCCGAGCAGGGCGAGGATCACGCCGATCAGGTAGAGGGGGGCCGAGACCCCGAGCGCGAGTCCGCAGAGCAGGCCGAAGGCGGACGGGAGCAGGATGGCATCGAAGAAGCGCCGACCAGCCGACATCTCCTCCCATTGCGGAATCACCTCGCCGACACCGGACCGCTCCCTCTCATCCCGGCAGGACCCTACCGCGCCCGACAGGATTCGAACCTGTGACCGTTGCCTTTTTTCTTGCCCTCGCTGGCCTCCCGCGTCTATGTGGGCCGGTTGGGCGCGCGCGTGGATCAGAGGCGCAGCGTGATCAGGCCCGCCGCGAGCACGACGAGCGCCCATGAAAGCGCTCGCAGAGCTCCGTCGAGCGGGGAGGCGATCCTCTCGATCGAGAGGGGGATGGAGGTGCCATCGTCCAGGCGCTGCTCTCCGCTGAGGGAGGCGGTCCTGCGACGCAGCTCGCGCACGGGCGTCGAGAGGCGCCGCTGAGCCACACTCAGCCCGAAGCAGGCCACCGCCACGAGCACGCCGGCCGCCACCTCGTCGGCTGACTCGAGCGAAAGCGTGTTCGCCCACCACGAGGTCAGCGCCGGGAAGGCGCCCCAACCAGCGGCGAACCAGAAGTCGGTGTGGAAACGACGCCCAACGAGCTCGAGGTTGTAGGCGACGACGAGGAAGCTGCCGACGGCTACGAACGGCGCCAGGCTGGCCGAAACGATGAAGAGGCCTGCGACGCCGATCCCGATCGCACTGCCAAGCCCGACGGTCGCCAGGGCGATCAGGGAGCGATCGGACAGTTGCGTCTTCAAAGGATGCCCATGAAGCTCGTCCAAGGCGTGGGCCGCGACTCCAACCGCGAGGAAGAATGCCGCGAGCGTGGCCAGCAGCCGATCGCCGTGGATCTGCGGCGCTGAGGCGGCGCCGAGCCCCACGTAGGACAGATGCCATGCGGTATAGGGCGGATGAAGCAACGTGATCAGATCCCGCCAGCCACCCCGACGCAGGGCGTAGAAGGCTGGGCGGCGCAGGTCCGCCTCCGCGGTCCCGGCGGGAGCACCGCGGTCACCCACGGCGCATTCCCCAGATCACGACGCCGCTGCCGAGGCTCATCACCTTCGCCTCCACCGAGACGATTCCCGCCGCCCGCCAGAGCTCCAGCTGCTGCTGCAGCGGCAGATGCATGTAGAAGTCGGTGATGCTCGGTCCCAGGAATCGCCCCACTTCAAGCCAATCGCGCGAAATCAGGCGGCCGAGCGCCGGCAGCCCCGCCCGTGTGTAGAGGCGCCACAGGGACCGCGCCACGCCGTTCGGAGGCAGCATGAACTCGAGTGAGGCGATCCGGCCACCCGGCTTGACCACACGCGCCAGCTCGCGCAGGGTCGCTCCCGGGTCGTCCACGTAGCGCAGCAGATAGGTGAAGGTCAGATGGTCGAACTCGCGGTCGGCGAACGGCAGCGACTCCGCCTCGCCCCGGACCAGCTCGGTGCGCGCAGCGAGCCGCGGGTCGCCGCGTAGCCGCTGCTCTGCCCGCCCGAGCATCTCTGGGCTCTGGTCAAGACCCACGACCCGGCAGCCGAAGCGGCGCACGAGTGCAGCCGCGACCAGGCCGGTTCCGGTCGCCACATCGAGCACACGATCGCGCGGCCCAGCGTCGACACGAGCCACCATGGCCCGCCGCCAGCGGGGATCCTGGCCGAAGCTGAGGGCGGCGCCGGCGGCGTCGTAGCGACGCGGCAGACCGGCGAACAGCTTCAGCGCCTGCTCCTTGCGAGCGTCCGCCGTTAGTGGTCTCGGCTCTCCCACCTCTATCTCAGCTCCACCCGTGCAAGCTGCTCAACCGCTCGAGCATAGGAGTCGAGTTCCGTTGGTATGAAGAAAGGCCGTGCGCTGAGGCTACGCCGCCGGCCCAGCGCGCCGAGCGAGCCTGAGTCGGGCGTGAGTCGGACGGGGTCGCCTCCAAGCGGCCGGTTCACGGGGCGACGTTGGTGGCGAAGTGGCGGTGCAGCTCGTTGGCGTAGGAGCGACCGACGGACGTCTTGTGTTCGTCAAGCCACTCGCTGAACATGATCCGTCCGAGTGGGGGGTCGTGTGACACGAGCAGCCCGGCCATGAGACCTCTGATCTCATCCGGCGTGAGTACCACATCGCGAACGAGAAGGCCAAGCCCACGCGCCGCCGCTGCCATTAGGGATGGGGGTATGTGGACGATCGGCGAGCGAGCGTTTACCGCGCTGCGCACCAGCGCGACGAGGTCGCGGAAGGGCATCCTCTCGGGTCCCGCCGCGTCGACTACCAGGTCGCCTTTAGAGCCGGCAGCATCGATGCAGATTCGTGCCAGGTCGTCGACGTGTACCGGTTGCACCGGGTAGCTACCGTTGCCGGGCAGCGCGAAGACTGGCATCCGGCGCAGGATCCAGGCGATGTTGTTGGCCAGTACGTCGCGCTCGCCACCGAAGATCCAGGTGGGCCTGACGATCGAGTAGTGCAGCCCGGACTGGGCCAGGGCGCACTCGACCAGGGCCTTGCCCCTGAAGTACGGCAACGGGGACTCGATCGAGGGGTTGGCGATGCTGACCTGCACGATGCGCTCGACCCCGGCGCTCCTGGCGGCGTCGAACAGCATGCGCGAGTTCTCGATCGCGCCGGCGAAACTCGTCCGTCCGTGGTCGAAGCGGATCCAGAAGGTGTTGTAGAGCGTGCTCACGCCCTCCAGGCTGCGAGTAAGTGCCGCCGGGTCGTCAAATCGATACGGGAAGGTCTCAACGCGGGATTGGAGAGGGTGCGCGCGGTCCGGGTGGAACGTCAGCGTCCTCACGCGGCGTCTCGAGCCCAGCAGCCGCTCGGCGATGTAACTCCCGGAGTAGCTGAACGCTCCCGTCACCAGGTCGACAGAGGTGTGGTTGCTCATGGACGGCACCGTGTCCG
>JBKPLC010000107.1:0-25275 GCA_046731495.1 Actinomycetota bacterium
GCTCCGGCCCGCGCTGCCACTCCGAGCCCGAGATCGAGTACGGCTCGGCCCAGACCTCATCGAGCGGCCACTGATGAAGCGACTCCTGCCGCGCGGGCCGTTCGACCTGCTGCTGCAGCTCGCCCTGCTCGCCGCGGCGTACTGGGCGTGGCGGCACGCGCGCGGCGCGGTGGACGGGAGCCTCGGCCTCTCCTTCTCGCACGCCCGCGACCTGGTCGATACAGAGCGCTCGCTCGGCCTCCTGATCGAGCCGAGCGTGCAGCATTGGGCGGTGGACACCGGCTGGCCGGCCGAGGTGGCGCGCTGGGGCTACGCCAACCTCCACTTCAAGGGAAGCTGCCTGATGCTGGCGATCGTCTACCTCCGCTACCGCTCCAGCTTCGGGTTCGTTCGCAATGCAGTCTTCGCTGCGATGGCCATCTCGGTGATCGGCTACGCGTTCTTCCCCACCGCGCCGCCCCGCTTCCTGCCTGAGCTCGGGCTCGATCCCTCCAGCGCTGTCACCGGCAACGACCCGCAGCTCTCGAATCCCGGCGACCCGCTCTTCAACCCGTTCGCGGCCGTGCCCTCGATGCACGTCGGGCTCTCGGTGATCCTCGCCTGCTCGCTCGGCCTGCTGGTCAGGCCGCTCGCCCTCCGCATCGCGCTCTTCGCCTATCCGCTGCTGATGAGCTACGTGGTGATCACGAGCGGCAACCACTTCTGGCTAGACGCCGTATTCGGGCTGATCACGGCGGTGCTCGCCGTGGGCGTCGCGGCCCTGTTCGCTCGGGTCAACCCCGACTGGTCGTTCGGCCCGCTGCGCCGCCGCCCGGCCGCCGGGGAGATCGAGCCGCAGCCCCAGCCGGAGGCCGCACCCGCGTAGGGTGTGCCCCGCGAGATGGACGTCGAGCAAAAGGATCGTCGGGCGAACGGCGCGCGCGCCGCGTCGACTCGCCCGACCAACGCCGCCGAGCTCTCCGCCGCCGTCCAGAAGCGCCTGATCGAGTCGCGGCTCACCCCGAACGCGATCTCGATGGTCGGGCTGGCAGGCAACCTCGCCGCCGCGGTCCTGATCTGGCAGGGCCTCTACTTCCTGGGTGGCATCGCCTTCATCGTCGGCTCGGTGATGGACACGCTGGACGGCCGCTATGCGCGTGTCTCCGGCAAGGGGACGCTGTTCGGCGCCTTCCTCGATTCGACCCTCGACCGCGTCGAGGAGGGGATCGTCCTGACCGCCGTCGCCTATCGATTCGCGCTCAGCGGAGACCAGTTCGCCGCGGCGATGTGCGTGGTCGTGGTGCTCGGCTCCCTGATGGTCTCCTACACGCGTGCCCGCGCCGAGGCGCTGGGGGTCGAGTGCAAGGTGGGGTTGGCCACGCGCCCGGTCCGGGTAGTCATACTCTCGATCGGCCTCGTCTTCGCGAAGGGAGCCGGAGTCTTCGACGCGGATCTTCTGGCACCGGCGATCTACGCTATGGCGGCGCTGACGGCTTTCACCGTGGTACAGCGCGTTTGGCACGTGCGAAACGAGCTGAAACGGCGCGGCGCGGACGTGCAGCAGGCGCCCGTCGACCCCGCGGTCCCAGCCGAGGACGTGTAACCCCACAGCAACGCAAGTGTCGTTTCAGAGCCAAGACTTCTGATCCAGGAGGATTTCCGAGACATGAGCACCGTGAATGGGAGAGCGAACGGCGCCCGCCGCAATGGCGCTCGCGACGACAAGGTGCGCGTTGCGATCGTCGGCGTCGGCAACTGCGCGAGCTCTTTCGTGCAGGGCATCCAGTACTACAAGGACGCCGATCCCGCCGAGCAGGTCCCCGGCCTCATGCACGTGGACCTCGGCGGCTATCACGTGCGCGACATCGAGTTCACCGCGGCGTTCGACATCGACGCTGACAAGGTCGGCAAGGACCTCTCAGAGGCGATCTGGGCCGGCCAGAACAACACCTACAAGTTCTCCGACGTTCCCAAGCTCGGGGTCAAGGTCCATCGCGGTATGACCCATGACGGGCTCGGCAAGTACCTGAAGGAGAAGATCACCAAGGCGCCCGGCGAGACCGCCGACATCGTCGGGATCCTGCAGGACACTCAGACGGACGTGCTGGTCTGCTACCTGCCGGTCGGCTCCGAGCAGGCGACCAAGTGGTACGTCGAGCAGGCCCTGGCCGCCGGCGTCGGCTTCGTCAACTGCCTGCCGGTGTTCATCGCCCGCGAGGACTACTGGGACAAGCGCTTCCGGGACGCCGGGCTGCCGATCATCGGCGACGACATCAAGTCCCAGGTCGGCGCGACCATCGTCCATCGTTCCCTGGCGCGGCTGTTCGCCGACCGCGGCGTGCGCCTCGAGCGCACCAGCCAGCTCAACGTCGGCGGGAACATGGACTTCTACAACATGCTCGAACGCGAGCGGTTGGAGTCCAAGAAGATCTCGAAGACGAACGCGGTCACCTCGATCATGGATCACGAGCTGCCCGCTGAGGACGTCTACATCGGGCCGTCGGACTACGTCCCGTGGCTCACGGACCGCAAGTGGGCGCACATCCGCGTCGAGGGCAAGGCCTTCGGCGACGTGCCGCTCAACGTGGAGATGAAGCTCGAGGTCTGGGACTCGCCGAACTCGGCCGGCATCGTCATCGATGCGGTGCGGATCGTGAAGCTGGCACTCAACCACGGCATCGCCGGCCAGCTCGACGGGCCGTCCAGCTACCTGATGAAGTCGCCGCACAACCAGCGGCCCGATTCGATCGCCCGCGAGATGACCGAGGAGTTCATCGCCGAGTACGCCCGTCCGCGCGGGCTGCCCGAGAAGGGCAAGTCCAAGGCGAAGAAGTCCAAGAAGGCAAAGTCCAAGGCGAAGTAGGGCTCTGCCGGCGCAGCTTCCCTAAGCTCGCTGGCCGTGGCCGCTGAGTCGCTTGCGATAGCGCAGGTCTCGCCGCACCCCTGGGAGAAGCGGCACGAGATCAACGAGTTCATCGCGCGGACCTCGGACGAGCTCGCCTCGCGCGGGCATCGCGTCCTGATCATCGCGCCCTCGGAGTCCCGCAAGGCGATCCGCGAGAGCCGGAGGCTGATCCGCGAGGCGCAGGCGAGGCCCGAGGTCATCTGGCGCGGCGCAAACCCGCGGGTGATCGCGATCGGGCAGAGCATCCCGCTGCCGAGCGGGCCACGGCGTCGCCCGGCGCCCCTCCCCGTCGACGTGAGCGGCGCGCTCGAGCGGCTGCTCGACGCGGTCGACCTGGATCTCCTCCACGTGCACGAGCCGTTCGCTCCCAGCACCGGCTCGGCCGCCCTCCGCCATTCCCAATCGCTCAACGTCGCGACCTTCCACGAGCCGGTCGAGAGGGTGCTCTCGACCCAGGTCGCGAGGATGCTGGTCGAGGTCTTCTTCGGGCGCATCGACGAGCGCATCGCGTCGAACGAGGCGACTGGGGAGCTCCTCCAGCGCTTCTTCCCCGGCCAGTACGAGCTGATCAGGCCGGGCGCCGACCGGGCCGAGCCCGTCCTCGAGCCGCCGCCCGCAGGGCGGGTGCGGATCGCCTACTGCGCCGAGGAGGAGCGCGGGGCGCTGCGGCTGCTGCTGCGGGCGCTGCGCAAGCTCCCCAAGGACCTGGACTGGGAGGGCGTGATCTGGTTCGACGGGCCGACCGATCCTCTCGCGCGGGTCAGCAGGCGGCTGCGCCAGCGGCTGCGGGTGGTCCGCCCCAGGGACGGCGAGCCGGCCGAGTTCCTGGCCGCTGCGGACATCGCCTGCCTGGCTTCGGGAGGAGTGCGCGCGGCGCCCGGCCTGGTGCGGAAGGCGTTCGCCGCCGGGGCGGTGCCGGTGATGTCCGACCTCGAGCTCTATCGGGAGCTGGCGGGCGAGGGAGAGCGCGGCCTGCTCTTCCCGGTCGGCGACGTGCTCACCCTCTCCGCCCAGCTGGAGCGGCTCTGCCTCGACGCGGCCCTCCGGGATCGATTACGGGCGGCGGGGGGCGCGAGCGGCGAGGCCAGGCCGTGGAGCGAGGTGACCGACGAGGTGGAGTCGGTCTACGGGCGCCTGGTGAGCCGCCGCCACGACGGCGCCGGCAACACCGAGATCCGCCGCCGACTCCAGGAGCGGGAGTACGTCCATTGCGACCTGCACATGCACACCGACCACTCGCCGGACTGCGCAACGCCGGCCGAGCTCCTCCTCGAGACCGCCAAGACCCAGGGCCTGGGCGCGATCGCGATCACCGACCACAACGAGATCTCGGGCGCGATCGAGGCGCAGGAGATCGCCGAGCGGGTCGGCGGGATCAAGGTGATCGTCGCGGAGGAGGTGAAGACTGCGCACCAGGGCGAGGTGATCGGCCTCTTCCTGAGCGAGCGGATCGAGCGGGGGATGTCGATGAACGAGACGATCGCCGAGATCCGCCGCCAGGGCGGCCTGGTCTACGTCCCGCACCCCTTCGATCGGCTGCACTCGGTCCCCGACTACGAGCACCTGCTCGAGATCGTCGACGAGATCGACATCCTCGAGGTCTTCAATCCGCGCGTCGCCTTCTCGGCGTTCAACGAGGAGGCGGTCCGCTTCGCCCGCAAGTACTCGATCGTCCCGGGGGCGGGCTCGGACAGCCACGTCGTCCAGGGGCTCGGCAGCGTCAAGATCCGGCTGCGGGACTTTGACGGCCCCCAGGAGTTCCTGGAGTCGATGCGGGATGCGGACATCGTCCGCAAACAGAGGAACCTGGTCTACGTGCAGGCGCTCAAGTTCCTGCAGACATCCGGCGGCCGTGGCGGTCGCTCCCTGGCGGCACGTGACGGACGGCGCAAGCGGGCGAAACGTCGCTCCGCGAGCA
The DNA here is from genome assembly GCA_046731495.1 of Actinomycetota bacterium. GTDB lineage: Bacteria > Actinomycetota > Thermoleophilia > Solirubrobacterales > 70-9 > DASUPK01. The sequence continues at coordinate 4,803 of JBKPLC010000107.1, forward strand.
AGAGTTGATGCACCCGCAAGGTGCCGAGCCGGGCCCGAAGAAAAGGCAAGGCGCCGTGTCATCCATAACCGACGACGAGATCCGCGAGAAGTACCTCGAGCGCGCGATCCGAGAGCTGAACGACCTGGGCCGGGAGCTGTCGTCCTGCCAGGACTGCCCGCGCGGCAACGTGATGCCGGTGCAGGGATCGGGCCACCCGCAGGCGGACATCTTCATGCTGAAGCGCTCGGCCACGCCCTCGGAGATCGAGGAGGGCGTCGCCTTCTACGGCCGCGCCGGCAACGCGCTGATGAAGAGCTTCAAGCGGCTCGCCATCGATCCGATCGTCGTCTTCGGGACGCTCTGCGTGAAGTGCCCGCTCACCGACCCGACCCACGCCTCAGAGAGCTGCATCGCCCGCGTCGCCGAGGAGATCGCGATCGTGCAGCCGCGGATCGTGGTGGTGATGGGCGAGGAGGCGCTGGACGTCCTCAACGACCTGGAACTCCCGCTGGCCGACCCGATCGAGCCGGTCGAGGGCGAGATCCAGCGGCTCACCCCGACGATCGAGGCCCTCTACGTCCCGGACATCGACGACTCGCTCGACACCGAGGACGCGAAGCAGCGCTTCTGGTCGGCCTTCCGGGTGCTTGGCGAGTGGTACGACCGGCTCCCGCCCTACTAGGGCTCCGAGCCGAAGCTAGGCGCAGTAGGCGGCGCCGGTGAGCGCTACCGCGGGTTCATTCCCCGAGTGCAGGCCGGAGACCTGCCAGCTGTCGCCGACCCGCATCGACGAGTAGAGGAAGAAGAAGCTCATCACGTTGCTCTCGGGCTGGGCGAAGCCGCCGGCCGCCGGCGTCAGCCCCGCCGGGCAGGCGGCGGAGGCGGTGCCCGGCTGCCAGTCGACGGCGACCGGGGCGCTCTGCGCCTGTACCTCGGTCGGCGGCGCGAGCGCCTTTGAGCAGTACGCCTCGCTCGTCACCGTGCTCGGCCCGGCGGGACCGGTCACCACGCGAGCATCCCAGCCCGAGTCGCCCGAGCGGAGTGAGTCGAAGAACAGGTCGGTGACGCTCACCTCGCCGAGGGGCGGTGGCATGTGGAAGCCGCCGGCCACAGCGGACTCGCCACGAGGACAGCTGGCCGACGCAGTCGGACCGAGCTGGACCTCGCCGGTTGTCGGAACCGTGTCGCTGCTCGTCTTCGTGTTCGGGAAATGGGCCCGGCAGTACACGTAGGTGGTCAGCGTCACGGTGTTGGGATCGCCCGGGTCGAACAGCTGGACGGAGGCGCGCCAGCCGCTGTTGCGGACCTTCACCGACTCGTAGACCAGGCCGACGACCTCCGCCGAGGATGGTGCGTCGAAGCCACCGCCGACGGCCTTCGTGCCGCTCGGGCAGTTGGCCGTCGCGGTCGCGGTCGTTCCGTCCCCGGTCGCCTGGGCGGTGGCCGTACCCACCTCGACGGCGCCGGAGAGAGCGGCGCTTCCGTGCGCCCTCTTGGCCGACGCAGCCTGGGCCAGCGCCGCCATGGCGACCAGTACCGCCACCAGCGTGGCGAGCATCCGGGTCATGGGGTCCAGATCGGCTCCTGCCGGGTGTTGAGCAGGTTCCGGGCGGGCTGTGGCCGAATGCCCCACCGGCCTAAATCGGACATCGGTCCACTACGCTGATCCCATGGAGCTCGAGGAGCGCACGATCGAGCAGCTTCCCGACCGCTGTCAGAACTGCGGCGCGAAGCTGACCGACGCCGAGAAGCGCGCCGCGCTCACCGAGGGGCCGCCGAGCGGTCTCGTGCTGTGCACCACCTGCGCCGCCGAGGTCGTTCCGGTCGACGAGGACGAAGAGGCCGAGACGCCGGGCTAGCCCGCGCTGATCACCTCCGGCGCTTCGGCCGGACCTTGCAGCTCGTGTGCTTGCGGACGCCCGACCCGCGCGGACCGACCGTGACGTTGACGTTGCGCCGTCTCGGGCAGGCGATCACCCGGAGCCGCTTCGACTTCGGCTTCGAGATGACGGCCCCGCCCTGCACGGATGCCCGATAGCCCCGCGGATAATGGATGTCGCCGAGGAAGATCTCCGTCTGCCGCGCCTTCAGCGCGCGCTTCGAGCGCTTGCGGAGGCGCCCGGAGAACTTCTTGCCGCGTGGGCCGCGCGTCGAGTAGGAGAGCTGGAACACACCGGTGGCGGGGTCGAACCGGTACGTGCGCGGCGTGCCGGCGATCAGCTGCGGATACGGCTCTGAGAGCACCGCCAGCTTCGACTCCTTCACGTTCGATCCGGACGGTGGCTGGCTCGGATCGATCACGACCGCCTGGACGCCGGAACCGGACGTGGTGGGGTCGGCGCACTCGCAGTAGTGCCAGTACTCCCAGGAGACCATGTGCCGGTCCGCGTGGTCGACAACCGAGCGGATCGCCGCGAGGTCGTCGGTCGCTCCGAACTCGCTCAGCATCAGGGCGTCGCCGGTCCCCTGCGCCCGCTTGTCGGCGTTGGAGAGCACGTGCTCGTCCTGGTCGTCGCAGCTGGCGAGGTTGTACGGCGCCGCCGCGACCCCCGGCGTGCAGTACCAGTGGAAGCTCATCCCGGCGGCGCGGTCGCCGAAGGCCGGCAGGTTGGTGTCCGCGCTGAAGTTGAAGAGCACGTTCGGCTCGTACCAGATCAGCTTCTGCGGATCGGCGGCCCTGATCCGGTCGAAGACCCGCCGGTAGAACGGCCCCATGGCACCTGTATCGAATGCCGGGCAGCCGGCGAGGGTAAGGCAGGTGAGCCAGGGGGTGCCGGGCCAGGGCTCGTTGAGTAAGTCGAACCCGACCGTGTGGTTCACAGCTCGGAAGCGCGCGGCGACGTGCCCCCAGGCGGCCGCATAGCGGTCCTGGAGGCCGGCGCCTCCGGGACCGGGGTCGTTGGCCCAGAAGTGATCGAACGCCCGAATCAACGCCGGATTAGTGAAGTAGTTGGCCGGGAACCCGTTCTGCGGGTTCGGCTGGCCGTCGTCCTGCACCGCCCAGTCCGGCCAGCCCTCGCCCTGGAAGCGCTCGTTGTACATGTCCTGGTGGAAGTCGAGCTGGCTGAAGACGCCGTGGCGCGCGAGGATGGACTCGGTCGCTGCGATCTGATCCAGATAGGAGTCGTCGTATGAGCCGGGGCTGGGCTCGACGCCCGCGTAGATCAGGCCAAGGCGCACCGCGTTGAAGCCGTGGTGCCGGAGGAAGGCGGCGTCGTCCGCGCCGAAGCCGGTAGCCGCCGGATAGTACGGCGGCCGCTTGTAGACCATGTTGACCCCGTGCAGGATCACCACCCGGCCCCTGGCGTCGGTGATCCAGCGGCCGGCATGGGACAGCGGGGTGGTGGGGGAGGCGAGGGCGGCCGAGCAGAGTACGCACGCAGCGGTCGTGGTCGCGGCCGCGATGGCCAGCGCTCTCCTTGCCCTGGGCACGGAGGGCAGTATGCCCAGCGGCGCCGCTTACGCGGTTGCTGACTCGCCGAGCGTGTCGGCGAGCACGGAGACGTGGGTCGGGTGGGCCTCGACCTGAGCCTTGCGTCCCTCGTCGGTCACGCAGGCGAAGACGCCGCGGCGGTCGTGGTCGCAGACATTCCTGCAGACGTAGCCGTCATCCTCGAGGCGCTGCACCAGACGCGAGAGGGCGCTCTGAGAGAGGTGGATCTCCTCCGCCAGCTCCTGGATGCGGCGGTGACCCTCGGGGGACTCGGAGAGGCGGCGGAGCACCTCGTACTCGGTGAGGGAGAGGCGGTGCTGGCGCTGCAGGGCGTGCTCGAGCGCCTCACGGACGCGGGCGTGCTCGGACTCGAGCTCACTCCACTTCTCTAGAAGCTGCTCTCTCTCGGTGGCCTTTGTGGGCATCTCGCCTCAATTCCTTCTGCCCGCCCGAACGCGGCCGGCATTATAGCAAAAGTTGCTTGCACATATCTTGTTGACACAATGCATGCGTATGCATATACTACCCGCCTCACACAGTTCGTCTGCAACCCGTTTGGGAGGAACAGATGGAGCAAGCAACTCAGACTTCACCGGCAACTCGATTCGATTCCCGCCTCTGGGGACTCCTGCTGCTCCTCTGCGGCGTCCTCTTCCTGGACGGGATGGATGTCTCCATGGTGGCCGTGGCGCTGCCCAACATCGGCCATGAGCTCGACCTCGAGCCCAGCTCGCTGCAGTGGATAGTGAGCGGCTACGTGCTCGGCTACGGAGGGCTGCTGCTGCTCGGCGGCCGCGCGGCCGACCTGATCGGACGACGCAAGGTCCTCCTGGGCGGGCTGGCGGTCTTCGTGGTGGCGTCGTTCATCGGCGGCATCGCCAACGACGGGACCACCTTGATCGCCACGCGCTTCATCAAGGGCGCGTCGGCGGCGTTCACGGCGCCCGCCGGACTCTCGATCATCACCACCAAGTTCGCCGAGGGGCCTGCGCGCAACAAGGCGCTCAGCGTCTACACCGCGACCGGCGCCAGCGGCTGGTCGCTCGGGCTGATCTTCGGTGGCCTGCTGACGGAGCTCGGCTGGCGGTACACGTTCTTCATGCCGGTGCCGATCGCGGCGCTGATCCTGTTCCTGCTGCCGCGCTACCTCGATCGCGATGAGGCGACCGCGGGCTTCTCGCTCCGGAATCTCGACTTCGGCGGCACGGCGACCCTGGCGGCTTCGATGCTGGGCCTCGTCTACACGGTTGTCGAGGCGCCGGACGTCGGCTGGGGCTCGGCGCGGACGCTGCTCTCCTTCGTCGGGGTGGCGGCGCTGCTCAGTGCCTTCGTCCTGATCGAGCAGCACAGCCCGAATCCACTGGTTCGCCTTGGCATCCTGCGCTCGGCTCAGCTACGGCGCGCCAACTTCGGCGCGATGGCGCTGCTGGGCAGCTGGTTCGGGTTCCAGTTCATGGGGACCCTGTACATGCAGGATCTGAGGGATTGGTCCGCGGTTCAGATGGCCCTGGCCTTCCTGCCTGCCGGCATCATCGTCGCGACAGGCTCTCCCAACATCGGCCGGCTGATCGACCGAGTGGGGACCACGGTGCCGATCGCCGTCGGCCTCACCAGCCTGGCGGCCTCGTACATCCTGTTCCTCAACATCGGGGCGAACACGGACTACCTGACCGGGATGCTGCCCACCTTCATCCTGGCCGGGATTGGCTTCACGCTCACGTTCGGGCCACTGAACATGGCCGCGACGGGCGGCGTGGCGCCAGAGGAGCAAGGGCTGGCCTCCGGGCTGGTCTACACCTCATTCCAGGTTGGCGGGGCGATCGGACTCGCCATCGCCACGGCGGTGATCGACGCCGGCACCGGCGCTTCGAGCGCTCCCGCCGGCAGCGCCACAGCCCTCCTGGACGGGTTCCACCCGGCGATCCTGACCTCCCTGGCCATCGCCGTCATTGGCATCGCGATTACGGTCGCGCCGCTGCTCCGCCGCGGCGTGGCAGGTCGCGTGGCGACGGCGACCGCCGGCGAGCGACACCAGTAGTTCTCCCCAGAGGCGATTCCAGGGGCCGCGGCGACTCTCCCACGCCGCGGCCCCGCCCTCTGCTCAGACTCCGGGCGCCGCGGCCTCCGCGAGAGCACTCATGTCCTCGATGTTGGCGCTGGCGAGCGCCCTGACCACGACGGTGTCGAGCGCCCGGTAGCGGGAGAGCTCCTCCTGCGCCACGCCGGCGTTCTCGGCCGCGACGCCGACGGTGCCCTCCGGCTCCCCCAGCCGGTCGAAGTGGCTGCGGTACCCCTGGTGGAGGTCGCGGTAGAAGGACTCGTCCTTGGCGAGCCGCTCCTCGGCCTGGTTACCGACGGCCGTCCGGACGTAGCCGAAGACGGGCGGCGGCTCGTGGCCCGCGCCCCGCGCGCCCTCCTCGACCCGTTTGCGGGTCTCGGCGGCGAACTCGGGGGTCATCCAGTTGAAGAAGACACCGTCCCATTCGGCCCCGCCGAGGGCCGACATCTTCGGGCCCATCGCCGCAAGGACCAGACGGACGCCGGGCAGTGCCTCGCGCAGACGAGGAAGCGCCTCGCGCATGGTCGTGAGCGGCTTCTCCGTGAAGCCGGCGCCCAGTCCGAGCCAGAGCCGGTCCCGGTCGAGCTCCAGGCGCTCGATGTCCGCGGCGATCTCGTCGGGCGATTGGCGGTCCAGTGCGATCACGGCGACACCCAGGTCGATGCGGTCGGCACCCTTCGAGTAGGCGGCGAGGGTCTCGAGGCCCTTCGCGCCGGGGTGGTCGTTCGACCACATCGAGGCATAGCCGAGCTCCTGGCAGCGGGCGGCGAGCGGTGAGGCGATCTCCGGATCGAGCCCGGCGGTGACCCCGAAACCCCTCATCAGCCGGCCTCCTCCACTACGCGTCCGGGGGCCGGGCTCATCGCTCGAGCAGGGCCACGCACTCGATGTGCGGGGTCTGCGGGAACATGTCGACCGGCTTCACGCGGCGCAGCCTATAGCCGGCCTCCGCGAGCTGAGCGGCGTTCGGCGCGAGAGTGGTCGGATTGCAGGAGACGTACACGATCCGGTCGGCCTCGCACTCGATCACCCGGCGGACGATCTTCTTCGACAGCCCGGCGCGGGGCGGGTCGACGACCACCACGTCGGGCACTCCCGCCTCTTCTAATAGGGGCCGGATCTCCTTGCGGGCGTCGCCGGTGCGAAAGCGGGCGTTCTCGATTCCGTTGAGGCCGGCGTTTTCCTCGGCGTCGACGACGGCCTCGGGGACGATTTCGACGCCCCAGACCTCGCCCGCGCCCCCGGCCAGCGTCAGGCCGAGCGTCCCAATCCCGCAGAAGAGGTCGAAGACGCGCTCCCGGCCGGTCAACCCCGCCATCTCTCCCGCGATGCCGTAGAGGCGCTCCGCCATCTCGGTGTTGGTCTGGAAGAAGGCGCGGTGGGAGATGCGGAAGCGGAGGCCGGAGAGCTCCTCCTCCAGGTACTCGGCGCCGAGCGCGCCGGTCGGGCCGTCGGCCGCGTCGGAGGTGCCCTCCGCGATCGTGTGGAGGTCGACCGGCGGGCGGGGTATCTCGGCCGGGGAGGTGACCAGGCGGGTCTGCAGCTGTCCGGTACGGCGGCCCTCGCGGATCACCAGGTTTCGGAGCACGCCCTGTCCGGCCCGGCGGTCGAAGGCCGGCAGTCCCTCGGCTCGCGCCCATGCGCGAAGCTCATTGCGCTTGGCGTTGTTGTGCTCCGAAGCGAGCTGGCAGTCCTCTGCATCGATGACCAGGTCCCAGCGGCCGCGCGCGTGGAAGCCGAGCACGAGCTCGCCATCGCGGTCCCCGAACGAGTACTCGAGCTTGTTGCGATAGCGCCACTGCTCCAGGGCGGGCTCGATCGGCTCGAGCTCGTAGCCCTCCAGGCCGCCGAGCCGCGTCAGCGCGTCGTCGACTTGCGCCTGCTTGTGACGGAGCTGTTCGGTGTAGGTGAGGCCCTGCCACGGTGCGCCCGGACAGGGCTCGCCGCCGTGATCGCATCGAGGCGGCACCCGATCGGGTGACTCGCGGACGATCTCGCGGGCCTGTGCCTCGGCGTAGCCGCGCTTCGCCTTGGTGATCTCGGCGTTGACGCGGTCGCCAGGTAGGGCGCCGGCGACGAAGACGACGTAGCCGTTGCGACGAGCCACCCCCTTCCCTCCGTAGGCGAGGGATTCCACGTCGAGCGTGAGCAGCTCGCCGCGGGCGGGCCTCTCGTGGGTGGTGTCCTGCGCCATCGGCGACCTATCGTTGCAGCCGCCTGTGGCCTGGAACCTCGACGAATACCGCCGCGACGCGGAGCTCTTCTGCGAGGAGATCCACCGCGACTACTACCTGCAGGGCGCGGGCCACAAGCCTGACCTCGAGGTGGAGGCGATCTACGAGCGCCACGAGGCCCTCTTCAGCCGCGAGGCGGTGGAGCGCATCGGCGAGCTGAGGCATTCCGTGCAGGGCGATGAGGAGCGCCGGCTGCGCTTCCTGCACCACTTCGCGTTCGAGGGCCACCTCGGCGCGCGAACCCGCAGCCTGGAGGCTCGGCTGGCCGAGCTGGAGTCCTCGCTCGAGCTCGAGGTCAACGGGGAGGCGATGCCCTACCGGATGTCGCCTGTCGTGCAGGCCAACGAGACCGACCCGGATCGGCGGGCCGCGATCGAAGCCGCCCGAAACGCGACGCTGGCCGAGCACCTCACCCCGCTCCACCGCGAGGGCCTCGAGATCTCCCACGCCGCCTGCCGCGACCTCGGCTGGCCGTCCTACCTCGATGCTTTCTCCGACCTCCGCGCCCTCGATCTGCGGGCGCTCGGCGAGCGGCTCGATGAGTTCGCGGAGGCCACTGAGGCCGCGTATCCGTCGATCGTCGACCCCGAGCTGGAGCGGACGGTCGGGATGCGGCTCGACGAGCTGCGCCGCTCGGATCTGGTCCGCTTCTTCCGGGCCGCCCATCTCGACCCGCTCTTCCCGAGCGACGGCATGGTGGCGTCGCTCCGCCGGACGCTGCTCGGGCTGGGGATCGATCTAGACGGGCAGGAGAACGTCATCCTCGACACCGAGACGAGGCCGACGAAGAGTCCCAGGGCGTTCTGCGCGACACCGCGAGTCCCGGAGGAGATCTATCTGGTGCTGCCGCCGATCGGGGGCCGCGAGGACTACGCCACGCTCTTCCACGAGGCCGGTCACGCGGAGCACTACGCCTGCACCCAGGCCGCCCTGGAGTTCGAGTTCCGCCACCTGGGCGATAACTCAGTCACCGAGTCGTTCGCCTTCCTGCTCGAGGGGCTGACGGCCAACCCAGCCTGGCTCGAGGCGATCCTCGAGGCCGGGGAGCCGGAGGCCGCGCTGGAGAGCGCGCGAGCGGTGCGGACGCTGTTCCTGCGCCGGTACTCGGCCAAGATCGCCTACGAGGTCGAGTTACACGGTCCCGATTCCGACCTGGAGCGGATGCCGGGTCGGTACGCGGAGTTGCTCAGCGACCGGGTTGGCGTGGAGTGGCCGCGGGAGACCTGGGTCGCCGACGTCGATTCCGGCTTCTACGTCGCCTGCTACCTGCGCGCCTGGGCGCTCGAGGTTCAGTGGCGCACCGCGCTCACCGAGCGCTTCGGCGAGGCCTGGTTCTCGATGCCCGAAGCCGGGGAGTGGCTGCGGGCGATCTGGGCCAACGGCCAGCGGCTAGACGCCGATGCGCTGGTCGAGGAGGCGACCGGCCGCTCGCTCGACTTCATGGCGCTTGCATCGGATCTGACTGCCTCGGTATAGGCTTGCGCCGCTTCACAAAGCGGGTGGCGCTTGCGGCGCGCCCTCGCATCAACTCCGACGAGGAGGTCGAACGTGGAAGCAAGCGAAGGCGGCGGTGGAGTCCGGGAGCAGGTGCAGAAGGCGATCGACGACCTGCGCGCGGCCGGTGAGAAGGCGACCGGCGACGTGCGCTCGAGTATCGATTCCGCGGTCTCGCGGCTGCGCAGCGTGTCGGGCGGAGCGAGCTCGCGGGCGCAGGATCAGGTCTCGAACTGGCGCGACACCCTGGACAAGGCGACCGAGGACGTCCGCAAGGAGCTCGGCAAGCTGGCGGTCAGGGCGCAGACCTCGGTCGAGGCGCTCGACGAGATCGCCAAAGAGGTAACCGAGCGCAAGAAAGCGCTGAAGTAGTCAGTCCTGGAGTTTGCGGTCCAGGGCGCGGAGCAGCCCTTTGCGGCCTTTGGTGCGGCGCTCGTAATCGCGGACGCGCCGCAACTCAGCGCGGCTGAGTTCCTGCAGCCGCCGGTCGATCTGGCGGATCGATAGCTGGTCGTAGGCGGTGATCGGGAAGCCCGGGACGCGGGCTGCGCGACGCATCCGATCGGCGCCGGCGAGGGGCTTGTCGACGGCTGCGACGGCCCGCTGGCGGGCCTGCTCGGCGCGACCGCCGACCTCCTGCCGCGCCTTGGAGGGAGTCTCTCGCACCTGCGAGAGGATGCGCTCCAGCTGCGCCATCAGGTCCTCGGCTTGATCCCGGCCACGCGTGACGAGACGGCCGACCATCTCCTCAGCGTCGCCTCGGGTCATGCGACCGCGCTTGACGGCGTCGTCGACGACCTCCTGCAGCCGCTCGCGCGAGATGGTGATGCTCTTCTCCAGTGCCTCCCGGAAGGCCTGGACGCTCTGCTCGGCTCGCGAGCTCTCCTCGGTACCCGTAGACGCCACCGACCGGGACTATCCCACACGTGCCCGGTCCGGAAACGCTCACTCGGGCAGATCGAACCTTCCAGTCACCAGGTTGTGATCGGACAGGCGGATCTTGAGGTCGGTCTGAGGGTCGACGATGTCGCGTGCCTCGGGCTCCCACGCGGCCGGATGGTCGACCACCGCGAGCCCGCGCACCAATAGATGGCTGAGCCGGTCGGGGGCTGTGGGGGGCGCGAGTCCGAAGCGCTCCTCGAGCTGCGCGAACACGCCGGATTCCCTGGGGCGGACGTTGAAGTCGCCGCCGAACAGCAGCGGCCCGTCGCCGGCGAACTCGACGGCTCGGCGCGCCGCGTCTAGCAGCTCGCGCTCGGCCGACGGCGGGCTGGTGCTGACGTGGAGATTGGCGACGGTGAGCCCGGAGCCGAGTCGGGTCAGAGCCATGACGCGGAGCTCAGGTCGCCAGGTGAGGATCTCCCGGCGACGCTCCGCGATCGGGCCCGCGCCGGGACGGACGAGGGTGGTGTTCGAGCCGCCCTCCCAGGCGCCCAGCAGGTCGGGGCGCCAGCGGGCGATCAGGGAGGTGATGGGCTGCAGCCAGTTGCGGCCGCTGAGTGCGCGATGTGGCTCGGCGCCGCACGCCGCAGCCAGGCTGCGAGCCCAGCGCGGCGGGCATTCCTGGAATAGCGCCACGTCCCACTCCGCCCCGGCGATCAGCTCGGCGAACTCGTCGAAGAGCTCCCAGTTGACCTGCTCGTAGTGGTCGCCGAGGCGCGGGCCGCGCCTGCAGTTGCCCTTGTGGGCCCGGACCTGCAGTGGCGGCTCAGGGGGCCAGTCCCGGCCGTGGAACAAGTTCCATGTCATTGCCGTCAGTTGCACGCGCGTAGTATCGGCTGCTCGATGGAGCCGCAGACCGCACCCCGTCCAGCAAGCCATTTCGTGACCGGCGAGGAGCTCGACCGTGAGGAGCTGCTGGCCCTGCTCGAGCGGGCTGAGGAGCTCAAGCGCGGCCGGCAGGACGGAGAGGGACGCGACTCTCTGGCGGGCCGCTCGGTGGCACTGGTCTTCGAGAAGCCCTCGACCCGGACGCGCGTCTCGTTTGAGGTTGGGGTCTCCGAGCTGGGTGCGACGCCGATCGTGCTGCGGGCGGACGAGCTGCAGCTCAGCCGCGGCGAGTCGATCGCCGACACGGCGCGGATCCTCTCGGGATACCTGCACGGGATCGTGATCCGCTCGGGGTCCGACGAGCGGGTGCGGGAGCTGGCGAGCGGCTCGAACGTGCCGGTGGTGAATGGGCTGACCCCCGGCCATCACCCCTGCCAGGCGCTCGCCGACCTGCTGACGCTGAAGGAGCGCTTCGGCGACCTGGACGGGCTGCGGCTGGCGTACGTCGGGGACGGCAACAACGTGGCGCGCTCGCTGGCGATCCTCGGACGGACCGTCGGCGTGGAGGTTGTGATCGCGGCGCCCGACGGCTACCGGATCGAGGACGGGCTCGCGGAGCAGACCGATGACCCGCGAGCGGCTGCCGCAGGGGCGGACGCCATCTATACCGATGTCTGGGTGAGCATGGGCGACGAGGCGGAGGCCGACCGGCGCCGCAGCGACCTGGCGCCGTACCAGCTCAACGAGGAGCTACTCGCGGACGCGTCCGATCGCGCGATCGCGCTCCACTGCCTCCCCGCTCACCCCGGGGAGGAGATCACCGCCGAGGTGCTCTACGGCGAGCGCTCGGCCGTCTGGGACGAGGCGGAGAACCGCCTGCACGCCCAGAAGGCGCTGCTCGAGCGGCTGCTGACCTAGGTCTCGTCCGAGTCGAGCGGCTCGCAGACCACGACCGGGATGCGCCTGCCGGCCACGTCCGTCTTGAGCCGGTAGTCGTCGTAGCCGGGGTAGAGCTGGGTCGCGAGCTTCCAGAGCCGCTCGCGCTCCTCCCCTTCGGCTTCGCGGGCGCGGTAGGCACCGCCGCGACCGCGGGCCCAGAGCTCGACCTCCGGATTGGCCCTCAGGTTGTGGAACCAGGCGGGGTGCTTCGGCTTGCCCGTCTGCGAGGCGATCAGGATGACGTTGGGTCCGTCCGTGAAGTAGACGAGCGGCGTCGTCCTCTTCTTCCCGCTCTTCGCCCCGGTGTGCGTGAGCAGGACCGTTGGAACGCCGCTCGGGACCTTGAGCAGCCCGCGGCTGGCGCGCATCAGGTACGGGTCGACCTTGTTGGCGACGTTGAGGGCCATCCAGCCTCCGAACCTGCCCTTTGCCATCCAGCGCAGGGCGCGCTGCAGCGGGTTGCGCGGCGTCGCGGGATCGAACTCGGGCACCCGCCCCATGGGCTCAGCCTAGACTGGCTCTGCGGCCCCGTGGTGTAACGGTTAGCACGCGAGGTTTTCAACCTCGTAGCGCGGGTTCGACTCCCGCCGGGGCTACTTAGGTCGCTCGACTAGCCTTCCCTCCGTTGCTCCCTGAGATCCACCTCGGCCCCGTCACGCTGCAGACCTTCGGGATCTGCTTCGCGCTCGCCTTCATCGCGGCCGGCGCGGTGGTCTGGCGCCGACTGGAGGAGCTCGGCAAGCCGGTGGATTGGGCCTACGAGATGGGATTCGCCGCGCTCCTCGGCGGCCTGATCGGCGCCCGCGGCGACTTCATCCTCGAGAACTACGACGACGTCAAGGGCGACCTGCTCGGCAACATCTTCTCCGGCTCCGGACTGGTCTGGTACGGCGGCGCGATCGGGGGCGCCATCGGTGTCCTCCTCTGGGCGTGGTGGCGCAACTACCTCACCCTGGGCCTGCTGGATCTCGCGGCCCCCGCTCTCGCCCTCGGTTACGCGATTGGCCGCTGCGGCTGCCAGGTCTCCGGCGACGGCGACTACGGCAAGGCCTGGGACGGCCCCTGGGCGATGGCCTACCCCGACGGCACCAAGCCGATCGATACCCCGGTCCATCCGACACCGGTCTACGAGACGCTTGTAATGGGTCTGGTCGCACTGCTGCTCTGGCGGTTGCGCGACCGCCTCACCAACGGCCTTCTCTTCGCGCTCTACCTCCTGCTCGCGGGGACCGAGCGATTCCTGGTCGAGTTCATCCGCCGCAACGACGACGTCGCCGTCGGCCTCACCCAGGCCCAGCTGATCAGCCTGGTGATGATGATCGCCGGCGGCGCCTGGCTGCTGCTCGCCTTCCGGCGCGCACCGCGGCCCGCCACCGCCTGAGCTAGACGGAACGCAGCATCCCGCCGTCGAGCGGGATCACCGTTCCCGTGAGATAGGCGGCCCGCTCCGAGCACAGGAACGCCACCAGATCTCCGTACTCCTCAGGTCTGCCGAGTCTCTCGGCCGGAATCCGCCCCTTCGCCGCTGCCTCGGCCGCCTCCAGCGACCCGTGACGATCTCTGAGTCGATCCGTCGCGAACATGCCGGTGGCGACGGTGTTCACCGTGACGCCGTCGCCCGCAACCTCATCGGCCAGCGTCTCCAGCAGCCCCAGTGCAGCCAGCCGGTTCGCGTTCGAGAGCGTCAGCCCCGCGATCGGCTCGCGGATCGTGCTGGACGAGACGTTCACGATCCGCCCCCAGCCCCGCTGCCGCATCCCAGGCAGCACCTCCTCGATCAGGACCCTCGGCGCCAGCACCAGCGAGCGAAACGCCGCCTCCCAGTCGTCGAGCGAGTTGTCCAGGGCACCGCCGCCCGGTGGCCCACCCGTGTTGAGGACGAGGATCTGGACGGGCCCAATCGCCTCGGCCACCTCGCCGGGCAGCTGCCGGAGCCGCTCGAGGTCGCCGGTGTCGGCCGGGAACACCCCGACCTCGCCCTCCATCGTCTCGGCCGCTTCGCGCAGCGCTTCCTCGGAGCGGCTCGAGATCGCCACACGCGCCCCCTCTCGCGCCAGCGCGCCCGCGATGCCGCGTCCGATTCCCCTGCTCGCCGCCATCACGAGCGCGGTCCGGCCCTCGATGCCTAGGTCCAAAGCGCCCTCCCGGGCCGCCGCGCAAGCCATGCGCACCAGGCTGCGAACGCCGCCACCGCGATCGCGACGCCGAGCCAGTGGACGCCGGCGATCACGGCGAACGCGCTCGGGATCCCGGCCACCACGGCGCCTATCAGCACGCCCCGCAGGTCGAGATTGAGCGCCCACGCCGTCAGCGCAGCGCAACCCAGCCAGGCAACCGGCCCGGTCACCCAGCCCCAGTCGTCGAAGAACGAGTGCGGGAGGGTCACGGCGAGGATCAGGGAGAGCGCCGCGACGGTCAGCAGCTGGGCGACCGCGGCGCGCCAGAGAATGGAGCGATCCATCGCGGCCATTCTCGCAGCGGCCAGATTCAGGCGGCCGGCGCGTCCCCAGTGAGTTCGGCGAGGTAGGCCGCGTCGTCAGGCGGCAGCCCCGGGATCGGCTGGCCGTCCCAGGTGATCCCATCGGACATCGCCACGAAGAGCTGCTTGCGCTCCTTCAGGCTGAGCTTCTCGAACCGGGCCAGGGCGAGGAAGGAATAGAGCTTCGGCAGGGCGTCGCGCCAGCCGCGGTCGGTTCCCGGGATCGAGACGAGATCGTGGATCGTCTTCGGCGCCTCGCGAAGCGGCTGCTGGAAGACCTGCGCGAGGACCGCGAAGTCGAGCTGCTCCTCCCGGCCCGCGGGAACGAGCAGCGTCTCATCGGCCGGGGCCAGCAATCCGCGCTCGAGCTCCTCCGCGGTCATCAACAGGACGCCGTCGGTCGGCCGCGGGTTGCACTCGATCATCACCAACCCCTCGTCGGTCTCGATGAAGTCGAGCGACATCTGACCATCCCACTCGAGCTCCGACCCGAGCTTCTCGACCGTCGGCAGTGTGTCGGCCGGGTCGACCGAGAGGAACTGGATCCCGGTCGAGTGCTCCCACTGCCGCGGCGCGCGGTAGGACATGTGCGAGGCGGCCTTCCCGCCGTGCAGCGCCGAGTAGGTGCAGTGCATCGGGCCGCCCACGAACTCCTGGACCAGCCACGGGTTCACCTCGGTGGGCGTGCAGTCGTCCACGGAGAGATGGCCGGCGAGCGGCCCCGTGTTGGTCAGCAGTCCGACCCCGCCCCGTGAGAAGGCAGCGCGGGCGAAGTAGTGCGGGAAATCCCCGACCGCCTTCCGCAGCTCCTCGGGGCTGTGGCAGAGGACCGTCTTCGGCGTGCGGATCTCGAGCCGATCGCAGAGCTCCTGGAAGGTGCCCTTGTCGTGGACCTGCGCGAGCGTCCGGAACGGCGGCGCGTAGAGCCTGGTGACCGCCGACAGCCGCTCGTGCTGCGCGGCGAGATAGAAGACCTCCTCGAACATCGGCACGATCACCTCGATCTCGTTCTCCTTCGCGATCCGCTCGACGTCGGCCGCGAACTGCTCCGGATCGGCCGTGGCGGGGGCGGTCGTGAAGTGACCGGCCAGGTAGCGGGAGTGGCTGCCCGGCGAGGCGTCGTAGCTGTCGCAGGCGAATACCTCGTGGCCCCGCTCCCCCAGCTTGCGGATCGCGTCCAGCGCGAAGGGCATGCGTGAGCTCGTGATCAGCAGCCTCATCGCGGCCAACCCTATGCGCCTCGGGGTGCCCTGCGCTAGCGCCTGTGCTTGCGCTTGCGGTGGGCGGCAGCTGCGATCGCTCCGGTCCCGCCGGCCCAGGCAACCGACCGACAGCCGCCATAATCGAGGGCGCCCAGGGCGGTTAGCTCAGCTGG
The DNA here is from genome assembly GCA_046731495.1 of Actinomycetota bacterium. Taxonomy (GTDB): domain Bacteria; phylum Actinomycetota; class Thermoleophilia; order Solirubrobacterales; family 70-9; genus DASUPK01. Next base: position 20,568 of record JBKPLC010000107.1, read on the forward strand.
GAGAGCATCTCGTTTACACCGAGAAGGTCGCCGGTTCGAGTCCGGCACCGCCCATTCCCCTTCGTCCTCTGCCTGATCGGATTGTCCAGCCCGGGCTTGGGTATACCTGGCGCGAGCAGCCAGGCCAAGGAAGGAGGGAACGCTCATGTTGTGGCTTATTGCAGGCATCGTCCTGCTGATCATCGCCATCGCGGGCGGGGCCATCATTCACCCCGTGTTGTTTGCGCTGGCGATCGTCGCCCTGTTGATCTTCTTCATGGGGCGCGGCACCCGCACCGTCTGAGCAGTCCCAGCGTCTGGTACTTGGAAGCCGGGTTCCCGTACCGGCCCGCTGCCGCTTGAGCTCATCGGTGGCAGCGGGCCAGCGCGCGGGCGTAGAAGCGCAGGTAGTCCTCCCAGTGACTGCGCCAGTAATCGCCTCCGTGCGTGCCGGGCCAGATGTGGAACGTGAGCTCGGCTCCGTGCGCGCGCAGCGCCTCGGCGAACTCGTCGAGGCCGGTATGTCGGAAGGGGTCCTGGTCCCCGGCATCGACCCAGACCGGTATCCCGAGATACGGCGCGGATGAGCCGACTGCCGTCTCGAGCACGTCATGGCGCTCGAAGTCCGCCTCGTCGTCGAATGCTCCCGGCGCGGTCTCCGACCCTGAGCGCCAGATCGCGGGCGAGTGCCCGCCGACGGCGCAGAAGCGACCGGGATGAAGTCGTGCGATGTCGAGGGCGCCGAAGCCGCCCATCGAAATTCCTCCTATCGCAACGCGACGCGGGTCGGCAGGGAACTCGCGGACAACAGTGGGGATCACCTCGGCCACCACGTAGCTGCCCCACGCGCCATCCACGCGGTCGTGCCAGTAGGAGTGGTCGCCGCCGCTCGGGAATGCAACGATCGGCGCCCGCGTCCCCTGGTCCGCCAGCGCGCCGTACATCGCGGAGTTCAGGTTGTCCCGCTCGCCGTGTGCTCCGCGGCCGTGCAGAAAGATCAGCAGGGGTCGCCGATGGTCCTGGTCCGCGCCCGCCGGTACGACGACCTCGATCGGCAGCGACTCTCCGACATCCTTGCTCTCGATCGTGACCCCTCGTGAAGGCTCGCGCCGTGACGTGCGCGCTCGTCGGCGGGGCCGAGTAAGACCTCGAGGCCGAACGCTACGAAGACCGCCGCCGCCAGTAACGCGGCCCGGCGGCGGACCCGGATCGCGTGTGCGTCTGGTCGCGCGCTGCTCAGTGCTTCGGAGCGCCCGCCGGCGGAGTGCCGGGCGGCGGCTTCGGTCCCCAGGAGGCGCGGCCGTCGCCCGTGATCGGGATCGGCGGGCCGCCCATCACGCCGCTGTCGAGAGTCTCGTCAAGGGTTGCCTTGACCCGGGCGAAGACCTCCCGGATGTCGCTCTGCAGCCTCTTCCGGCCGTAGCCGTGCAGGTCGGAGGTGAGGCCGCGCACCCGATCGATCCCTGCGCCCTTCGCCAGATAGAGCGCCCGGTCCATATGGAAGCCCTGCGTCACCACGATCGCGGACTGCACCTGAAAGATCCGCTTCGCCCGGACCATCGTCGCCCTGGTGTTGAAGCCGGCGTGATCGGTGAAGATCACCCGTCCCGGAACGCCCGCCCGCATCAGCGCCTCGCGCATGGTGTCCGGCTCGTCGTAGCGCCAGGATCCGTGATCGCCCGAGACCAGGATGCGGTCGACCTTGCCCGCCTGCCAGAGCTCAACCGTGCGTCGCACGCGGTCGGCGAGCATCGAGCTCATCCGGCCGTCCGGGTTGACCTGCGCGCCGGGGACGATCGCCGCCTGCGCGTGGGGCAGCTGCGAGACGTCGCTGGTCGCCTCGCCCCGGGTGGTGAACACGATGTAGGCGTTGGAACCGATCACCAGCAGGGCCAGCGCGCCCATCAGGACGGGGAGGGCGCGGAGGGCACTGCCGAGTGTGATCGCCGGCGGCAGGGCCGGCAGCGACAGTCGAGCCAGCACGGCGGTGACCGTAGCGGATCCTTCGGCCCCGCTTGGCGCGGGAGATTGCGAGTCGGTACAAGTTGGGCCTTGCCCGACTCGCCCGTCTTCGCCCACGGCATCGCCAGCGGCGATCCGCTCACCGACCGCGTCGTGATCTGGACCCAGGTCGGCACCGACCAGGACTCGGTCCCGGTCGCGTGGAAGGTCGCCCGCGACCCTGAGCTGCGCGACGTCGTGCTGTCGGGGGAGACGACCGCTGAGGCCGAGCGCGACCACACGGTCCACGTCGACGTCACAGGCCTCGAGCCCGGCGTCACCTACCACTACGGCTTCGAGGCGCTCGGCGAGGCCTCGCCGGTCGGCAGCACCTGGACGCTGCGCGCCGATGCGGATCGGGTTCGGTTTGCAACCTGCTCGTGCGCCAAGCACAACGCCGGCTTCTTCAACGCCTACGCGCGGATCGCCGAGCGCGACGACCTCGACTTCCTGCTTCACCTCGGCGACTACATCTACGAGGCGTCGAACATCCCGGCGAAGGGGCAGACGCCCGGGGCCGACATCGGCCGGGACTTCGATCCGCTCGGCGAGTGCCGGACGCTCGACGAGTACCGGACGCGCTACCGCCAGTACCACCGCGACCCCGACGTCCAGGCGCTCCATCGTGCCCTGCCGATCATTCCCACCCTCGACGATCACGAGCTGGCAGACGGTGCCTGGGCGGGCGGCTCCGACGCCCACGACCCCGAGCAGCACGGCCCCTGGGACGATCGCAAGCGGGCCGCCTTCCGGGCCCGCTGGGAGTGGCTTCCCCTGCGGCCCCCGGACCCCGCGGATCCGACCCGCGTCTTCCGCCGCATCGCCGTCGCCGACCTGGCCGACATCTTCCTGCTCGACATCCGCTCCCGCCGGGACCGGCCCGCCCTCGAGCCGGCCATGAGCGACCCCGATCGCTCGATGCTCGGCAGGGAGCAGCGCGACTGGCTGCTCGGCGAGCTCGACTCGTCTGCTGCGGCCTGGCGGCTGGTCGGGAGTCCCTCGATCATGCACCGCACCTTTTGCGAAAACCCCAGCGAGCTGCTGCAGACGGCGCTGCTCAAGCTCAAGCTGATGGACGAGGACGGGGAGGGCCCCGACGAGGACCAGTGGGACGGCTACCCGGCCGAGCGCGATGCCGTGCTCGCCAAGTTCGAGTCGCTCGACGACGTCGTCGTGCTCAGCGCCGACATCCACGTCTGCATCGCTTCACAGCTCGCCCGCAACGGCACGCCGGTGGCCGTCGAGATCACCGCGCCGAGCCTCACGTCGCAGAACCTCGACGAGAAGCTCAAGCTCGAGCCGCGGGACGAGACGATCGCGGCCTCCGAGCGGGCCTTCACCGAGGCCCTTGACCACGTCGCCTGGTGCGAGTTCTCGGGCCACGGCTACGTCGTCTGCGATCTGGACCGCGACCGGCTCAGGGCGGAGTGGTGGCTGGTCGACAGCGTGCTCGAGCCGGCCTCCGGTGAGGCGATGGCCGCCGCCTACGAGGTTCGCCGCGGCTCGTCCGAGCTCGTCGCGGCGTAGCCCAGCACTCGGCTGGCCTCCGACTTCTCGTCGCTCGGGATCAGCGAGCGGCGCAGGTCGTGGGCGTCGAAGATCTCGTCGAGGTCTTCGCGGGTGAGCGTCTCCCGCTCCAGGGCGTTGGCGGCGAGGTCGTCGAGACATTCGCGGTTCACGTGCATGAGCTGGCGAGCGCGCGCGTACGCCATGTGGGCGAGCTCCTGCGCGTTCTCGTCGACGTCCCGACGCGTTCGATCGGAGAGGGCGTAGTCGCTCGTCGGCTGCGCCAGTGGCGCGCTGTCCGGCGGGCCGTGGGAGAGCGTCATCCCGAACTCGGTGACCATCTGCACGCAGATCTTCTGGACGCGCGCGAGGTCGTCGGCGGCTCCCGAGTAGCCCTCGTCGAAGACCTCCTCCTCGGCGGCCCGGCCGCCCAGCAGGCAGACGATCTCGTCCATCAGTTGCTTGCGCGAGCGGAGATAGCGATCCTCGCTGGTTGACTTGGCGACGAAGCCGAGCGCCGGTCCGCGCGGGACGATGCTGAGGATCTCCGGCGGATCCAGGCCGACCAGGCGGTGGCAGAGCGCGTGCCCTGCCTCGTGGTAGGCCACGATCCGGCGCTCCTCCTCGGTCAGCCTGGTCGACTGCTGGGACCCGACCGCCTGGCGGAGCAGGGCCTCGTCGAGATCGTCCCGGGTGATCGAAGCCCGCCCCGCGCGGCCGGCGATGATCGCTGCCTCGTTGAGGGCGTTGGCGAGCTGGGCGCCCGTCATCCCGGTGGTCTTGCGCGCGACGTCCACCAGGTCGACCGTGTCGGCGAGGGTCTTGCCGCGTGCGTGCGAACGGAGGATCGCCTCGCGCCCGTCACGGTCCGGCGGGCCGACCAACACCTGGCGGTCGAAGCGGCCGGGGCGCAGCAGCGCCTTGTCGAGCTTGTCGATCTGGTTCGAAGCCGCGAGCACGATCACCGTGCCGGGGTCCCGCTCGAAGCCGTCGAGCTCGACGAGCAGCTGGTTGAGGGCCTGCTCGCGCTCGGAGGTGCCGCCGTCACCCGCCCCGGACCCGCGGTGGCCGCCCACCGCGTCGAGCTCGTCGATGAAGACGACCGCCCGCCCGGACCGGCGCGCCTCCTTGAAGAGGCGGCGAATCCGCGCGGCGCCGCGGCCGACGAACATCTCGACGAAGCTCGAGCCCGAGGCCGCGAAGAAGTCGACCCCGGCATGCG
>JBKPLC010000108.1:0-4498 GCA_046731495.1 Actinomycetota bacterium
GGGCGACCCTTCGGCTACGACCTGGCCGCGATCGAGGACGACGATCGAATCGGCGAGGCGGTCGGCCTCCTCCAGGTACTGCGTGGTGAGGAGCAGGGTCGTCCCGCCGGAGACCAGCTCGCGGAGGAGGGACCAGAGCTCGTTGCGCGCCTCGGGGTCGAGACCGGTGGTCGGCTCGTCCAGGAAGAGCACGGGCGGATCGGCGACCAGGCTGGCCGCCAGATCGAGGCGCCGGCGCATGCCGCCCGAGAAAGTCTTGACCAGGCGGTCGCCGACGTCGGCGAGGTTGAGCTGCTCGAGCAGCTCGTTCGCTCGCCGCCGCACTTCGCCTCGCGGCAGGTGGTAGAGGCGCCCGACCATCTCCAGATTCGCGCGGGCCGTGAGCAAGTCGTCGACCGTTGCCTGCTGGCCGGCGACGCCGATGCGCTCCCGCACGCGAGCGCCGTCCGTGGCGACATCGAAGCCGGCCACCCTCGCGCTACCCGCGGTCGGCTCCGCCAGCGTCGTGAGGATCCGGATAGCGGTGGTCTTCCCGGCCCCGTTGTGGCCCAGCAGACCGAGCACCGATCCGGACGGAACGTTGAAGCTGACATCGCGGAGGGCCCAGACGTCGCCGTAGCGCTTGCTGAGTCCCTTCGCGGCTATTGCATCCGTGTCGTGCATTTCGTACCTCGTACGTTCGCGTCGTACAATGTACGGGCACTGTAGCAGTACGCTGTACGAAATGTCGGCACGTCCAGAACGATCCCGCTCGAGGCAGGTCCGGCCGCGAACCGACCGCCGACCTCGACCGAGGCGCAAAGAGCCGGAGGAGGTGATCTGGATGCGGGAGGACCCCGGTTCCCGGCGGGCCGGTCTCTCTCGCGAGCAGATCGGGCAGACGGCGGTGAAGATCGCCGACACCGAAGGATTCGAGGCCGTCTCGATGCGCCGCGTCGCCCGGGAGCTCAAGGCGGGCACGATGACCCTCTACCACTACGTCCGGAACAAGGACGAGCTGCTCACCTTGATGTGGAACGAGGTGATGGGCGGCCTCATCGTTCCCGAGAGCGAGCTGACTGGGGACTGGCGTCAGGCCCTTTCGAAGATCGCGCGGGTATCACGCCAGGCCTTCAAGGAGCACCCGTGGATCTTCGAGGCGATGAGTCAGCCGGCAGGATCAGGGCCGAACGGGCTTCGGCACTTCGAGCAGTCGATGGCTGCGGTCCGTGAGCTGAGCGCACCGCCCCGGGATCGCCTGGAGCTGGTCGGCCTGGTGGACGACTACGTCTTCGGCTTCACCCTCCGCGAGCTGTTGCAAGAGATGTACGAAGCCGAGGGCGACCCGGACATGACCGAGTCGGGTCTCGCCTTCTTCGAGTCCGAACTCGAGACCGGGGAGTATCCGAACGTGAGCAAGCTGCTTCGGGGTGACCTGCGGACAGCCGTCGAGCGACTGATGCAGACCTTCTCCGGTGAACAGGCGAGCGACCGCCGTTTCGAGCGAGGCCTGAAGGCTCTACTCGATGGCTTCGAGGCGAATCTGCCGAAGCCGAAGAAGCGCTAGCTAGGCGACTCAACCAGGCGACCGTGCTCGCTACGCGAGCACTGGCTCGAGCTCCTGCTCGAGCCGCGACTTCGGGCGGGCGCCGACCAGGCGTGTGGCGACGTCGCCGTCCTTGAAGACGATCATCGTCGGGATCGAGAGGACCTCGTACTTGGCGGCGGTCTGCGGGTTCTCGTCGGTGTTGAGGCTGACGATCCGCAGGTCGTCCCGCTCGGAGTCGATCTCCTCGAGGACGGGATGCACGACACGGCACGGGCCGCACCAGGGAGCCCAGAAGTCGACGAGGACCGGGCCCTCGGCATCGAGCACTTCGGACTGGAAGGTGGCGTCGGTCACATCGTTGAGCTTGCCCGGCACTGTCGGTCTCCTAGGTCGTGGGTGGAAGGTGCTCTGATCAGTCTAGTTGGAGCCCTCGCCGTTACTATACAAAGTGAAGCGAGTCACTTCCGCCGGAAGCGCATGGCGGGAACCCGCCACATCGCCTCGGCCACTATGGCTTTGCTCATCTTTGATGTCCCGTCCGCCCGATCTTTGAACACGATCGGGACCTCGACGACCGTGAACCCCGCCTTGATCGCCCGGTAGGTCGTCTCGACCTGGAAGGCGTAGCCCCGCGCCTCGATCGAATCGAGGTCGATGGTCTCCAGGACGATTCGGCGGAAGCACTTGAACCCCCCGGTCAGATCGCGGATCCGGAGGCCGAGGGCCAGACGCGCGTAGGCGCTGCCGCCGCGGCTGATGAACCGGCGAACGGCTCCCCACTCGGTGACACCGCCACCGGGCACATACCGCGAGCCGATGGCGAGGTCCGCGTCCTCGGTTGCCTCGATCAGCCGCGGCAGGTAGGCCGGGTCGTGCGAGAAGTCGGCGTCCATCTCGATGATCCGCTCCGCGCCGGCGTCCAGGGCGACCCGAAACCCTGCCAGGTACGCCGGGCCGAGGCCCTCCTTCTTCTCGCGATGGAGCACGGAGACCGCCTGATCGGACTCCGCCAGCCGGTCCGCGATCTCGCCGGTGCCGTCGGGCGAGTTGTCGTCCACGATCAGCACCATCCGCCGCTCCGGCACATGCTCGAGGATCGCGCCGACGATCCGCTCGAGGTTCTCGGCCTCGTTGTAGGTCGGGAGGATGACCCAGACGCCGTCCGCCTGGGGAGGGGGTGCGGGCACGGCGGCAAGATACGTCACCCCTCTAGGTTTGAGCCATGCGCAACGCCGAGATAGCCGCCGCCCTCCGCGAGCTCGGGGTCCTCTACGAGCTCGACGGCGCCGACCGCTTCCGCGTGCTCGCCTACCGAGAGGCGGCCCGAACCGTTGCCGAGAGCCCGGTTTCGATCGAGCAGCTGGCGGAGCAGGGCAGGCTGACCGAGCTGCCCAACGTCGGCAAGACGCTCGCGGAGAAGATCGAGACGCTGATCGAGACGGGCAGCATCCCCTCGGCCGACAAGCTGAAGAAGAAGTTCCCGGCGACCTTGGTCGAGGTGACCCGGGTGCCGGGGCTGGGCGCGAAGACCGCCAGGCGGATCTACGACGAGCTCGGGGTCGAGAACCTAGTCCAGCTCAAGGAGGCCGCTGAACAGGGAAGGATCAGCACGATTCGCGGCCTTGGGCCGAAGACTGAGGAGAACATCCTCGGCTCGCTCGAGGGGGTGACCGAGGACGGGATCGGCGAGCGACTGCTGCTCTCGCACGTCTTGCCGATCGCGGACGAGATCTGCTCGGACCTGAAGGGCCTCGGCGTGGCCAACCGCATCGAGATCGCCGGGTCGGCGAGGCGCTGGGCCGAGACCTGCAAGGACCTCGACCTGATCGCGACAACGGACGACCCGGCGGGGCTCAGCGAGGCCCTCGCCACTCACGGCCTCTCAGCCGAAACACGCCGGGGCGGCGACGCCGCCGCCAGCGTGCTCACCCATACCGGCCTGAAGGTCGATCTGCGAATCGGCACGGAGGAGGAGTTCGGCGATCTGCTTCAGCACTTCACGGGCTCGGCCGCCCACAACGTGCAGCTCCGGGAGCGCGCCCAGGCTCGCGGCCTCTCCGTCAGCGAGTACGGCGTCGCAGAGGTTGAGGGGAAGAAGGTGCACAAGTTCGCCGAGGAGGCCGGCGTCTACGAGCTGCTCGGCCTGCCCTACATCGAGCCGGAGCTGCGGGAGGGCCGCGGCGAGATCGAGGCCGGCGACACCGGCGAGCTGCCCGACCTGATCACCGTGGAGGACATCCGCGGCGACCTGCACTGTCACACGACCCTTTCCGACGGCCGGCAGTCCCTCGAGGAGATGGCCGAGGCCGCCCGTAAACGCGGCTACGCGTATCTGGCGGTCACCGACCACTCGGCGAGCCACGGCTTCGGCAATCACGTCACCGACCGGCAGCTGGCGAAGCGAATCGAGGAGGTCCGCGCCTGGAACGACTCGGCGCCGCGGGGCTTCCGGCTGCTGGCCGGGTCCGAGGTGAACATCGGCCTGGACGGCTCACTCGATTACCCGGATGAGCTCCTCGCCGAGCTCGACTGGGTGATCGGCAGCGTCCACACCTCCTTTGCGATCTCGGAGAAGACGATGAGCGACCGGGTGATCGCGGCGATGGACCACCCGCTGCTCGACTGCATAGGCCATCTCACGGGCCGGCTGTTGCTGCGGCGCGAGCCCTACGGGGTCGACATCGAGCGGATTGTCGAGGCGGCGGTGCGGACCGGCACGATGATGGAGATCAACGGGAACCCGAACCGGCGCGACCTGAACGAGCACCACGCGAAGCTCGCGGCCGAGGCCGGCGTGCGGATCGTCTGCAACACCGATGCCCACGGCACCGACACGCTCTCCAACATCAAGTACTCGGTCGCGACCGCGCGGCGGGCCTGGCTCTCCGCGGAGCAGGTCGCGAACACGCGGGCATGGCGCTCGTTCGCGCCGCTGCGGAAGCGCGTGCGGGCTACGAACTAGGGAGGGGC
>JBKPLC010000109.1:0-9660 GCA_046731495.1 Actinomycetota bacterium
GACATCGCCCACTGCATCCAGGAGGCGGGCACGGACGTCCAGAAGATCCAGGCCTGCACGCAGTAGTTCTCAGGCATTTCTTAGGCGATCCCGCCAGCATGGGGTCGTGCGAGTCCTGGTCGTAGACGACGAGCCCCAGCTCCGCCGCGCGCTCGAGCGGGCGCTCAAGCTCGAGGGCTACGAGGTCGAGCTCGCGGCCGACGGCGAGGAGGCGCTCGAGTCCGTCGGCGCCCGCCCGCACGACGCGATGGTGCTCGACGTCCTGATGCCCAAGCGCGACGGGCTCGAGGTCTGCCGCGAGCTGCGGGCGCGCGGCGACCACACGCCGATCCTGATGCTGACCGCCCGCGACGCGGTGCAGGACCGGGTGGACGGCCTCGACGCTGGCGCCGACGACTACGTCGTCAAGCCCTTCGCGCTCGAGGAGCTCCTCGCTCGCCTCCGCGCGCTGCTGCGGCGGACGAACGGCGACGGGACCGAGGTGCTCACCTACGCCGACCTGAGCCTCAACCCCGCGACCCGCGAGGTGCGGCGCGGCGAGCGCCCGGTCGAGCTGACCAAGACCGAGTTCGCCCTGCTCGAGCACCTGCTGCGGCATCCCCGCCTCGTCCTGACCCGGTCGCAGCTCTTCGAGGCGGTCTGGGGATACGACTTCGGCCCGCGCTCGAACTCGCTGGAGGTCTACATCGGCTACATCCGCCGCAAGACCGAGGAGGGCGGCGAGCCGCGGCTGATCCAGACGGTCCGCGGGGTCGGGTACTCGCTGCGGGAGAAATGACCCTCCGCCGCCGGCTCGCGCTGCTCTCGGCGCTGGCGGTCGCCCTGACGGTGCTGCTCGCCTCGGCACTGGTCTACGCCCTGGTCCGCGACCGGCTGCGCGGGGACATCGACAACGACCTCCATCACCAAGCGGACCTGGTGTCGGGACGGCTGGCGCAGATCGCGCCGGCGACGATCCAGACGCAGGCCGGTCACGGCGGCGGGGTCGGCATCGTCGGTGCGGCCGGCGGCGCGCCCCCGCTGCCACCGGAGCTGACCAAGAAGATCCGCAAGCAGGACAATGCACAGAAGGGCTCCGCGCCACCACCCGAGAAGGGCGGCATGTTCCTCCAGCAGGCGGTTCCCGCACCCGCGCCCGGGGGCCCTCCCTCCCTCGCCCAGCTGATCGGGCCGAACGGCACCGTGGTGACGGAGCCCGACTCGCAGTTCACAATCCCGGTCTCGAGCCAGGACCGGGGGCTCGCGGCGAGCGGCGGCAAGGCCAGCTTCGCCGACGTCAACGCCGACGGCACCGAGCTGCGCGTGCTCACCCAGCCGCTGGCGGCGGGCGGGGCGATCCAGGTCGCCCGCTCGCTCGACGACACCAACCACACCCTCGACACCCTGGTCATCATCCTGGCCTTGGTCAGCGCGGGCGGAATCGCGCTCGCCGCCGCCCTCGGCCCGGTCGTCGCCCGGACGGCGCTGGCGCCGGCGGGCGAGGTCTCGGATGCGGCCGAGGAGGTGGCTCGTACTCACGACCTCACTCATCGAATCGAGGTGCGCGGTGACGACGAGCTCGGACGGCTGGCCGCGAGCTTCAACGAGATGATGGCCGCGCTCGAGCGCTCCGAGGCCGCCCAGCGGCGGCTGGTCGCCGACGCCTCCCATGAGCTCCGCACGCCGCTGGCGACGCTGCGGACCAACATCGAGACCCTCGGTCGCGGAGACCGCCTTTCGGAGGCGGAACGGAAGCGGCTGGTGGCCGACCTGAGTCAGGAGCTGGAGGAGATGGGCGAGCTGGTCGGCGACGTGGTCGAGCTGGCGCGAGCGCCGGGCCAGGACGCCGTCCAGCGCCAGGACGTTGCCCTCGACGAGCTCGCGCGGGACGCGATCGAGCGAGCGAAGCGGCGCGCCCGCGGGCTCGACTTCGATCATCGCCTCGCGCCCTCGCTCGTCCACGCCGACGCGCAGCGGCTGGGCCGCGCGATCTCGAACATGCTCGACAACGCCTGCAAGTGGAGTCCGCAGGGCGGCACGATCGAGGTGGAGGTCGGTGACGGACGGGTGACCGTTCGCGATCACGGCCCCGGCTTCCCGCCCGACGACCTGGACAAGGTATTCGACCGCTTCTGGCGGGCCGACGAGGCACGCGGCAAGCCCGGCTCCGGGCTCGGGCTGGCAATCGTGCAGCGGGTCGCCGAAGAGCACGATGGCAGCGCCACCGCCTCCAATGCCAACGACGGGGGCGCCGTGGTCAGCCTGACGCTGCCGGAGACCCAGCCGAACGGCGGAGAGCAGCCCACCTGAGCGCGAGCTCGAGCTCGAAGCGCCCGTCCGGGTCGTCGAGCGCCTCCCCGAACAGCTCGCGCAACCTACCCAGCCGGTAGCGGATCGTCTGGGGATGGAGGTGGAGCGCGCGGGCCATGGCTGCGGCGTTGCCGCCGTGCTGGACGTAGGCGAGCGCCGTCTCCTCCATCCTCCTTCGGGCGGCGGGGGTGAGGTCCTCGAGCGGTGCGAGCCGCCGCTCGGCCAGCCGCTCACCCATCCCCGCGGACTCGAAAAGCAGCAGCTCCGGGATCAGGTCCTCCCCCCAGGCCAGGCCGTCCGCCTCCACGGCGCCTGCCTCCAGGGCCCGTAGGGTCGTCGCGGCCAGCGACCACGAGGACGCGAGCCGGTCGCGGGGAGCGACCGGGCCCGCAGCCGCCGGGACGCCTTCCGCCGCCCGCTCGATGTCCCCGCGGGAGCTCGCCCCGACGACGGCGCACCCGAGGCCCTGGTACGAGCCGCTCAGCGCGTCGGCCGGCAGGCGCCTCGCCACTCGCGCCAGGTCCCTCTCGGGTACCGCCAGGGTGACCGCGGTCCGGGCCAGGCGCCAATCGGCGGCCTGCGCCGCCGCGCGCAGCTCCGCCTCGTCCGGCGGGGGATCCCGCAGGAGCAGGGCGAGCAGCTCCCGGCGCCGGCTCTGCCTCTCCCCCTCCTGCTCGCGCTGCGCCTGGGCGTAGCCCTCGACCGAGTCCGCCGAAAGCTCGTCGATGTAGGCAAAGATCGCCTCGGCCAGCACCGCAAGCTGGTCCGGATCGACGCCGTGGCGGCGCGCCCCCGCGGAGATCCGGCGCCACGCCACCCGGGCTCCGATGCGATAGGCCGACTGCAGCGAGTCGAGCGTCCGCCCCTGCCGCAGCTCGCCACGGCCGAGGGCGACGTAGACGTCCCGCCCCGGCTCCCGCCCCGCGTCGGGGTCGCGGATCAGGTCGACGAACTGGCGGAGCGCCTCGGTGACGCCGGTTCGGATCCCGGTGCCGAACGCGCCCTCGAGCGGCCGGGCGTATTCAGGGACCTCGCGCGCGATCGTCTCCAGGATCTCCTCGGTCGCCGCGGGCAGCTCGGGCTCGATCGCATCGGCAAGCTCGCCGTCGAGCGCGCGCCAGGGCTCCTTCTCCGCTGCTTTTGTCATTTAACTGACAAGAAATCGCCTCAAGAGTTGCGTTCCAGACTAACTCTTGTGCGCTCCGCCCGCCTACTCTCGCCCCATGACCCGGGCCGGCAAGCTCGTCAACCTCGGTGCCGTCGTGGTCCCGTTCGCGGCCACCGTGGCGGCGGTAGTGCTGCTCTGGAACAGCTTCGTGAGCTGGCCGGACCTGGCGCTGCTGGCCGGCATGTACTTCGTCACCGCGCTGGGAATCACGGTTGGCTTCCACCGGATGCTGACCCACCGCTCCTTCCGCAGCCACAAGGCGACCGAGTACGTCTTCGCGACGCTCGGCTCGATGGCGGTGCAAGGCTCGGTGATCGCCTGGGTGGCAGACCATCGCAAGCACCATGCCCACACCGACGTCGAGGGCGATCCCCACAGCCCGCATGTCGGTCACGGGGACGGGGTCGGCGGCGTGCTGCGCGGCCTCTGGCACGCGCACACGGGATGGCTGCTCTCCGAGCACGGCCGGGCGGACTGGCGGAAGTACGCCCCCGACCTCTTTGAGGATCCCGGCATGCGCCTGATCAACCGCCTGTTCGTCCCGCTGGTCCTGCTCGGCCTGGCGCTCCCGGCGCTGCTCGGCTACCTGATCACCGGGAGCCTGATCGGAGCCGCCACCGGCCTGCTCTGGGGCGGCCTGGTCCGCGTCTTCTTCGTCCACCACGTCACCTGGAGCGTCAACTCGGTCTGCCACTTCCTCGGATCTCGCAGATTCGAGGTGGATGACCGCTCCACGAACGTCTTCTGGCTCGCGCTCCCCTCGCTCGGCGAATCCTGGCACCACAACCACCACGCCTTTCCCCGATCCGCCGTACACGGCCTGCGCCGCTGGGAGCTGGACCCTTCGGCGCTGGTGATTCGAGCGATGGAGAGGCTTGGGCTCGCCTGGAACGTGATCCGGATCGCGCCCGAGCGGCAGGCGGCGAAGGTGATCGGCGCCACCGCGCGAACGCCCTCCGCTAAAGCGGCTTCTTAGCCCGGTCTCAGCCTCCTCTCAGACGCGGCTGGCTTCATGGCCATCGCAAACAACGAGAGGAGTGGCAGTGGACAAGGACACGGGAAGGAGGCGATTCCGGATCAGCATCGGACCGCTCGGCATGTCGCTCGCCGCGGCCGCGGTGACGGCCGTCGCCTTCGCGGCGGTCTCGCTCGCCGACAACGGCAGTGGCGGGAAGAACTCCAGCGGGTCTGACACCCAGACCTTCCAGGCGCCGGCGCCGCCGGGCGCCGCGGGCGCGGTGACGATGTTCCGGGACAACCTCTCGGATGCCGACCGGCAGAAGCTGGAGGACTTCAGGCAGTGCATGGAGGACAACGGCGCGCCCTCGCCGCCCGAGCCCGGTGATTTCGATCCGAGCAACCCGCCTGAGCCGCCGAGCGCGGCCGACCGCGAGAAGCTCCAGAAGGCCTTCGAGGCATGCAAGGACAAGCTGCCCGAGGACATGCAGAAGGCGGGCCCGCCGCAGCTCCACTTCGGCGGATGCGCACCTCCGGGAGCACCCGGGAGCAACGAGCGCGACAAGCAGCAGAACCAGGACCAGAGCAACGACTCGAGCGGCTCGTCGAGCGGCTCCAACTCCTAGTCGACCAAGCTCGTCCTAGCGGCAGCCAGGCCGGTCCACTTTGAGCGAGGGGCGAAGCCCCGAGCGGTTAGGTGGGCCGGCCGCTCGCTGCCGCGATCTGGTGGCGAAGCCGTCCCTCGACCGCTATGCCAGGGCTTCGAACTCCTCGTCGCTCAGCTCGATCTCGAGCGCCCCGAGGTTCTCGCGCAGGTGATCGATCGAGAGCGTGCCCGGGATGGGGAGCATCGCCCGCGAGCGCCGCAGCAGCCAGGCGAGGGCGATCTGATGCGGGGTCGCGTCGTGGCTTCGAGCGACCTCCGCGAGTGCGTCCGGGCCGCCGCCCTTGAGCGGGTAGTACGGGACGAAGACGATCCCGTTGGCCTCGCAGTAGTCGACCTCGGCGTCGTAGCGGCGCTCGGCGACGTTGTAGTGGTTCTGGACCGCGGCGATCGGAACGATCCTCCGAGCGGCCTCGATCTGGTCGACGTCGACGGCGGAGATCCCGACCTCCCTGATCCTTCCCGCGTCGCGGTACTCCGCGATCACCCCGAGGCTCACCTCCAGCGGCGTCTCCCGGTGGACCCGGTGCAGGTAATACAGATCGATCGCATCGGTCCGCAAGCTGTCGAGGCTCTGCTCGATCTGGGCGCGAAGCTCCTCCGGGCTGCCGCTATCCCGATAGCCGCCCTTGGTGGCGACCACCACGTCCGCGGGAGCCGGCGAGAGCGCCTCGCCGATCGCGCCCTCGCTGTCCCCGCCCGTGTAGACGTGGGCGGTGTCGATTAGCCCGAGGCCCACCTCCACCGCCTCGCGGAGAAAGGCGTGGTGTCCCGGCGTCGACGTCAGCCGGTTGGTCCCGAGCCCGATCCGCGGGACCTTCTTGCCCGCGACGGTCAGCGTCCGGGGCAGCGCTGAGGGCTGAGCGGCCATGCAGCGAGAGTAGTGATGCGTAGGATGGCCGTTCCGCCTCCACCAGGAGGCGAGGAGACGCCGAAGGAGGACTCAAGCATGTACGTCACCGAGTTCACCCTGCGCGCCAAGCCCGGCCACTTCGAGCAGCTCGCGGAGATCCACTCCGAGTTCGCCGCCGACTTCCTCAGCGACCATCCCGCGCTCCTTACGGTGCTGGTCGTCGGTGACGAGGCGAGCGGGCTGGTGCGTGGGATCGGGGTGTACACAGACCGGGAGGCGGCCGAAGCAGTCAACAGCGACCCCGAGTTCGCTTCCTACAACGACCGGATCGAGCCGCTGCTGGCAAGCCCGCCCGAGCGGGTCGAGCTACAGCTCCTGCACAACTATTCGCGTTAGTAGGACTGCGGCAAATGGCGCGTTTGTCCGGAATCGCCGGACAAACGCGCCAGATGACCGAAACCTCTGAGCGGGGGACGAGCTAGAGCCGCTCGCCAACCACCAGGTTGAACCGCTCCAGCAGCTCGGGCACGCTCTCGAGCTTGAAGTAATGGCCGTAGCGCTCACCAAGAGCGGTCAGCTCATCGGGGTCCGCGTTCAGGGCGCCGCCCATGGCGTCCAGTTCCGCGAAGAACTTCTCGAAGCCGGCCGGGGCGATGATCTCCAGGATCCGGCAGGGCTCGTCGCCCGCGTTCCAGAAGGTGTGCCACTGATTGCGGGGCTTGAAGACGAGGTCACCGGGTCCGGCCTCGACGACGTCGTCTCCGAGCATGGCTCCCATCCTGCCTTCGAGGACGTAGCTGTACTCGTCCTCGCGGGTGTGGATGTGCAGGGGCGCCGCCAGTGCCCGCGGCGACATCGGGTGCTCGACCAGCGAGAAGCCCTGGTCTGTCTCCTCCCCGTCGATCATGAACCGGACGCCGATGCTCCCCAGGAACCCGGCCTTCCCGTCATGTGGGCCAATCACCTTCGGCTTGGTCGCCTGCGCGGTTGCTAGCTCCATGTTTCCTTCTCCCTTTCGGTGGACAGCTATGTCGCGCGAATATATACACAGGTCTTCCCGATCTGTCAAGATTCACAGGACAGTTATGTCCGAGGAAAACAACAACGGCAAGCGTCCCTACCGGAAGAAGCGCCGCGCCGAGCTCGAGGCCGAGACCCGGCGCCGGATCACCGAGAGCGCCGTCGAGCTGCACGGCACGCTCGGCCCCGCCCGCACCTCGATGAGCGCGGTGGCCGAGCGCGCCGGCGTCCGCCGGTCGACGCTCTACCGGCACTTCCCCGACGAGGGCGCGCTGTTCGAGGCCTGCAGCTCCCACTGGGCGGCGGAGAATCCGCCGCCCGACATGGAGGCGTGGGGAGCGATCGAGGACCCGGACGAGCGACTGCGCATTGCCGTCGAGGAGCTCTACGACTTCTGGCGGCGGACCGAGAGGATGATCGCCAACCTGCTCCGCGACGAGGCGGTCAGCCCTCCGGTGCAGCGCCAGTTCGCCGTCTTCCACCAGTACATCGAGGCGGCCCCCGACGTCCTGCTGGCCGGCCGCGGCCTGCGCGGCGCGGCCCGGGCGCGGACCCGCGCCGCGATCGGCCACGCCATCTCCTTCACGACCTGGCGCTCGCTGGTTCGGGAGCAGGGGCTCGAACAGGCCCGGGCGGTCGGGCTGATGTGCGAGCTGGTGGCGGCGGCCGAGCGCGCGCCCGCGGCTGCCAGGGCCTAGACCGGCAGCCCCACCGACTCGAGCGCCGCCGAGACCTCCGAGAAGACCGTGACGCTCGCGACCTTACGGTCGCGCTGCTCGAGGACGTGGGCGAGCGGAACGTCGAGCTCGTCGCCGCTCTCCTTCTGAGTGATCTGCAGCCGGCCGAGCACGACCCAGCGGGCCTCGGTCACGGACCGCAGTCCCTCCGGGCGGAAGCTGTCCGACTCGAAGATCTCGTCCATTTCGGTCCGCCAGCGCTGGAAGCCGCGCATCCCCTTGTATGTCTTGCCGTCGATGAAGACGGTCTCCATGCGGAGCTGGAAGTCGGGGTGCAGGAGGGCCTCAAGTCCGGCGCCCCCGCGGTCGAACTCGTCATAGATGCGTCTGACCGCATCGAGAGCGGAGCCCGTGTCGGCCTCCTCCATTGCGGCGTTGAACTGGCGCTCGAGCGTCTCGATGTCGTGCTGGTCGTACATGTGCTGGGCCCTTTGTATCTCCCCACTAGTGCCGATGACGCGGCGCCGGTGCTCGGGCACGCTATCGGAGCCATCGCGGAGGGAACGTCCAGCGTGAGGGGGGAGATACAGCCGGCGGGGACCGGCGGCGTTGCCGAACAGGAAAGCGAGATGCTGCTGAGTTCGGCGAGGATCGCCGTGGTGCTGAGCGCGGTGGTCGGCACCGGCAGCATCATCTACGCGCTCGCGACCTGGGATCAACCCCACCGCGACCTGCTCCTCGCACTCACCGTCGTCGGCCTCCTCAGCGCCCCGCTCGTACTGGCGCTGCCGCTCGAGCGCATCGTCAGCAGCCACTGGAGCGCGCCCTTCTTCGTCAGCTGGTCCGGGGCCCTGATCGCGATCATCTCCTTGGGCGCAGGCCTGGACGGCGGGTCGGACAGCCCGCTGTTGCTGCTCCTCGTGCTCCCCTTCCTGTTCGCTTCCCTCTCCTATCCGGCGCGGGCGATCCTCGTCGTCGGCCTGCTCGACATGGCGGCGCTGCTCGCGGTCGGCTTCGTCGTCGGAGGCGGGCTGCCGTACGACGGGTTCGGCCTCTTCGTCGGCGCGTGCGTGGCCCTGCTCGGCGGCTGGGAGGCGCGAAACCAATCAGCGCGCCGCAGGCAGCTGGCGGAGGCAGCCTCCGCCCTCGCCCAGAGCGAGGGCGAAAGCCAGACACGAGCAGCGCAGCAGGAGGCGGTTGCTCAGTTCGGGCAGCTGGCGCTGGAAGGTGCCGAGATCGACCAGCTCACCCGCGAGGCGTGCCGGATGCTGACCGAGGGGCTCGAGATCGGCTACAGCGTGATCTTCAAGCTCCAGCCCGGCGGCGACGAACTCCTGCTGGTCGCCACGGAGGGCATCTCCGACGAATTGGTGGGGAAGGCGGTCGTGCCGGCCGGGTATCGCTCGCAGTCCGGCTACGCGCTGGCAACCGGGATGGCGACGGTGGTCAACGACCTGAACGAGGAGACCCGCTTCGAGCCATCCGAGCTCCAGCGGAGACTGGGCATACGCAGCGCGGCGGTCATCCTGATCAAGGCCAAGGGCCAGCCCTACGGCGTGATCAGTGCGGGTTCCCGCGACGCCTACGAGTTCAGCCCGCAGGACGTCAACTTCATACAGGCGATTGCGAACGTGCTCGCCAACGCGATCGAGCGGCGGCGGACGGAGGAACGCACCCAGCACGAGGCCCTCCACGATCCGCTCACGGGCCTGCCGAACCGGAACCTCTTCCTCGACCGGCTCCAGCATGCGCTCTCGGTGGCGAGCCGCCGCGGCACCTCTGTCGCCGTCCTCTTCCTCGACCTCGACCAGTTCAAGCTGGTCAACGACAGCCTGGGGCACGCTGCCGGCGATGAGCTGCTTGCGGCGGTCGCCCCGCGCATCGAGGGCGCACTCCGTCCCGCGGATACCGTCGCGCGCTTCGGCGGGGACGAGTTCGCCGTGCTCGCCGAGGACATCGGCAACGAGCGCGGCGCAACGCGGATCGCCGAACGAATCGCCGAGGCCTTGACGCGGCCGTTCGTCCTGCGCGA
>JBKPLC010000110.1:0-8613 GCA_046731495.1 Actinomycetota bacterium
TGCCGCTAGTCACCTGCGGAGCGAGCGAGAGGGGCGACCCGCCGAGGCCGCTGATGCGAAGCAGGGCGAGGTCATTGGTCGGGTCGTAGTGAACGGCGGTCGCGTCCAGCGAGATGCTCGAGCCGTTCGGCGTCACCGTCGTGTCGGTCTCGCCCGCCACGACGTGGGCGTTGGTGACTACGACGCCGGGCGCGGCGATCCACCCCGACCCCTCCACGCCGAGACCGCAGGCCGTGCCGAGCACGCGCACGACGCTCTTTCCGGCTGCCCGCACCTCCGGGTCGCGGGCGACCTTCGAGTCCGGCGCCGCGACGTCGGGGCTCGGGCCCTGGACCGCGATCCGCGGGTCGATCCGGTGGAGGGCGTTGATCAGTGCGCTCGATGGCGGGAAGGCGTCGTTGAGCGCGCGCAGGATGGCGGAGCGCTGGACGGCCTTCCGGAGATCCTTGGCCCCCGGCGCATTGAGCGCGACGGCTCCGAAGAGCCACGCTAGGCCGAGCGCCAACGCGACCAGCAGCAGCGCACCTCCGGTCGACTCGGCGATCGCAACTCCCCGGTGTCGCCCGGCGCTGCCGAGCAACTGCCTGCGTATCGCGAACGCCACCCCCTCGAAGGAAACGGCGACGATGCCACCGATCAGGAGCCCGCCGGCCAGCGCGGTCGCGGGCGCGTAGGGCGAATGCGAGCCCTCCGCCAGCAGCGCCGGGCCGAGCCGGCTGCCGGCGAAGGCGCCGATCACGAACCCGCTCAGGCTGAGCAGGCCCACGATCAGGCCCTGCTGGTAGCCCCAGAAGGCCATGGCGAGGGCGAAGACGACGATCAGCCAGTCGAGGCCGGTCACAATTTCACGAATACAAGCGCACGACCGATTACCTTTGCGGCCGTGAATCCGCCCGTGACACCGTCACGGACCCGAGGGGGGAGACCGCCACCCAGGGGGCCTATCAGGAAACCGCGTGCGCAACGGGGCCCGCTCACGGAACGGCAGCGCCGCTTGCGCCAGCGCGCCCTTCCGCTCGCGATCGTCGCGGTCATCGCCTTCATCTTCGGCGTGATCAGTTCCGCCGGCAGTCCCGAGAAGGACATGGCGAAGCGGTTCGTCGACGACTGGGCGCACCAGGACTTCAAGTCCATGCGCGACGAGCTCTCCGACTCGGCGCAGGCGCGGTACTCGGCCAGCGAGCTGGCCACGGCTTACCGGGAGGCCCAGGAGGCCGCCACGGCGACCGCGATCGATCCCGGTGATGTGGATGGGCCGAAAAGCGTCAACGGCACCGATGTAGTCGACGTCGAGGTCGGCATCGACACGAACCTGTTCGGCGAGGTCGACGGCACCGTCCGTCTGCCGCTCGACGGGGGCAAGGTCGCCTGGAACCCGAGCCTGACCTTTCCCGGCCTGCTGAACGGAGAACAGGTTGGCCGGCGCCTCACCCTTGGCCGACGCGCGTCGATCATGGCGAAGCACAATGTCCCGCTCGCGGAGGGCTCGAGCGACAATCGCAACTCGCCGCTCGGCTCGGACGCGATCGACGTCGCCGGCGAGACGGGCCTGCCGGACAACGAGCAGCAAGCGAAACTCCAGCGGGCCGGCTATCCGACCAGCCAGAGCACGGGAGTAAGCGGGCTCGAGCTCGCCTTCAACGCGCGGCTCGCCGGCAAGCCGAGCGGCCAGCTGCTCGCGGTCCCGGATGGAACGAGCCGTCTGGACGTCCCTGCGGGCACGAAGGGCAGGGTGCTGGCGAGCGCCCAAGGCGCGCCCGGCCAACCCGTCAGGACGACGATCGACCCGCGCCTTCAGACGATCACGGTCAACGCTCTGGGCGGACAGTCGGGCGGGGCGGTGGTCCTGAACGCAAAGACCGGGGCCGTGCTCGCGCTGGCCGGGTCGGCCTACTCGGCGCCGCAGCCCCCCGGATCGACCTTCAAGGTGATCACCACCACCGCCGCGCTGGAGGGTCACGACGTCAAGCTCACGGACAACTTCCCGGTGCTGACCGAGATCAATCCGGATCCGCAGCACGGCGCGCGCGTAGTCCACAACGCCCATGACGAGGCCTGCGGCGGCACCTTCGTGCAGGCGTTCGCCAAGTCGTGCAACACCGTCTTTGCGCCGCTCGGGGTCAAGGTCGGCGCTGAGCGCCTCGTGGACACGGCCGAGCGCTACGGCTGGAACGAGAAGCCGACCCTCTACAACGCGGCGGCCACCGCGGCGACCGACGCGCAGGGCATGACGATGCCCACCGACTTCAGCGAGGACACCAGCCATACCGATCTCTCGGTGACCGCGTTTGGACAGGGACGGGTGCTGGCCACGCCACTCGGCATGGCCTCGGTCGCCCAGGCGGTCGCGAACGGCGGGATCCGTGAGCCCACGCCGATCGTCAAGGACCCCGGCCTGCAGAGCGACGCGAAGCCGGTGCAGGTGACCTCGAAGGAGAACGCCAAGGTGCTGACCGGTCTCATGCGAGCCGTGGTCACCTCCGGGACGGGTGTGGCGGCGAACATCCCCGGCATCCAGGTCGCCGGCAAGACCGGCACCGCCGAGCTCGGCCCGAAGCCGGGTCAGCCTCCGGCGCCGCCGGGCCAGGAGAACACCGTCAAGCAGATCGTCGACGGCTGGTTCATCGCGTTCGCGCCGGCTCAGAACCCGAAGCTGGCGGTCGCGGTGATGCTGATCGACGCCTCGGGCGACGGCGGCACGACCGCGGCGCCGATCGCGCGGAACATCATTGAAGCGGGCCTGAAGTAGGGCGCTTCGCCAGAAGATCGCGGCAGCAAGCGGTCGCTAGGTCGGGTAGCCGAAGGCCACGCCGACCATCGCCAGGCCACCGCCGATCGCGGTGAGCAGGCCGCCGGGCGCCTCGAGCGCCAGGCCGAGCGGCACGCCGATCACGGCGAGCGCCGTGCCGCCGGCGATCAGCGCCCACCAGTTGAGGCCGCCGGAGTCGGGGTCGGGTGCGGCCGGCGCGGTGAGGATGGTGCAGATCACCATCAGCCCCACTCCGACCAGCCCGCCGGTCACACCGAGCAGCTGGATCAGCGCCAGGGCGGCGCCGATCCCACCGATCACGAGCAGGGCCTGGAGCTGCGTCTTCCTCATGGGCGGAAGGACGCCCCTTTCGGGGCGGCTAGATATCCAGCGTGATGTCGCCGGTCTCGCCCTCGTACTCGATCTCGAGCTTGAGCGGCCGGTTCTCGTTGACGCTCTGATCGACCAGGAAGATCACCAGCGCGCCTTGCGTGGGCCCGTTGGCCGCGGCCGTGTCCGGCGCGGGCACATCCCCCTTACCGACGAGCTCCGTCCCCAGCGGCGCGGCGAAGTCGTTCGTGCTCGGCACCGCCTGGTAGGCGGCGCCTGTCGTATCGACCACGCTGGTGTCGGCGTAGGTCGGCAGCTGCACCGGGTCATCGCTCTCGTTGTGGATGCTCAGGAACACGCCGAGGTACGCCTGGTCCGCGGGCAGCGGCAGCTTCTGCCCCGCGAGGTATTCGTTGTCGTCGGGCTGGGCCGGATTGAGGAAGCGGGTCTCGGAGACGTTGAACTGCAGGTCCCCGAGCTTGATGGGGATGCCCTCGTCCGCCTCCTTGCCCTCGTCGCTCCCACAGCCCGCGACGCCCACGAGAGCGAGCGCGAGGACGAGCAGGATTGCCAGGGCTCCCTTGTTGCCGCGGCGCATGAGGGCGCGCAGTCTATCCGCACGTTCAGGGCACGGGCACGCGGTCGCCGCCCGCCACCTCGGCCCGCGGCGGGGTCTCGCCGGACTCGATCAGGTCGCGCAGACGCACCAGGGCCCTCTTCCAGCGGCGGCGCCACCAGCGCTCTCGTCCCAGCTCCCTGAACCGGTCGAACGGGCCCGCCGGAAGCGTCCAGAAGGTGAGCGTGAGGTTCGTCGTGGGTCCCTCCTCGAGCTCCCAGACGATTCGCATCGGGAGACGGTCGAGCCGGCCCCCTCGTGCGTGCTCGACGATCCGGAAGGGTCGGTCGGTCTCGGCGATCACCGTCTCCATGTACCGGACCCCGGCCGGGGCATCGACGCGGAAGCGAGCGGCGGCGCCCCTGCCGCGCGCATCGATCCGCTCGAGGCGATAGTCGCTCGCAAAATGGTCGATCCAGGCCGGTCTTGTGCCCAGATCGGAGATCAAGTCGAATACCCGCTCCCGCGGGGCGTCGACGGAGATGTTCAGCGAAATCGGCCCCACGGGCCGGGCGATTCTAGTCCCCACCCCACCCGCGCTACGCCACGGCTAGCCAGGCACAAAAGTATGGACATTCCGTAGAAACGTACGAAAAAGCACTAGCCAATCCGCAGTACGCGGAGTAGTATCCCGCGCACTCCCGAATGACCGTGATCGGACAGAGTCAGGATGACGTCCGTCACGCCGGAGAACCGGCTGGCGGCGTTGGTTCCTTCATCTGTCAGGGATGTTCGTTCCCGGTCAGTTTCGAGCCCGCCGAGTCGCTTCCCGAGTGTCCCAACTGCGGCGGCTCGGACTTCCGTCGCGCCTCCATGTTCGAGCAGCCCACACTGCGCAGCATCACCGCGATCACCCGTCCGTCGGCCCAGCCCACCCACTGGCTGGAGGGCGTCCGCGAGTCGATCAGCGAGCCGGGCAAGTACCTGGCCATGTTCGCGGACGGCCGGACCCGGGTGATCGAGCTCGACGCGGGCTGGTCGCGCATCGGCCGCAGCCGCTCCGCGGACATTCGCCTGGACGATCCAACCGTCTCCAGACGGCACGCGGTCGTGGTGCGGACACCGGAAGGCGAGCTGCGGGTCCTCGACGATCGCTCGATGAACGGCATCCTCGTCAACGGTGAGCCCGTCGACTGGAGCCCGCTCGCGGACGGCGACGAGCTGCAGATCGGCCGCTACACGCTCAGCGTGATCGAGAGCGAGGGTAACCCCACCACTTAGCTGGAGCCGACGGCCGCGAGCGCGTCGGACACCGCTGCATCGATCGGCACGGACTCTTGCATGGAGACGGCCGCGAGCACCTCGCCGACGAAGGACTTGGGCGGCACCACCAGCCGGAGCTGTTGCCGGCGGTTCCGGAGCCTCGCCGCCGCGTCGAAGATCAGGCTGATTCCCGAGCTGTCGATGTAGCTGGTGTCGGTCAGGTCGATAACGACCGCGCGAGCTTCGTTGGACACCTGGTCGAGCAGCTTCTCGCTGAGGTCGTCGACGTTGGACGCGTCCACCTCCCCGGCGACCTTGGCGAGCTCGACGTCTCCCTCGCTCTCGAAGGAAAGGCGGGCGAGCTCGGGCATCATGCCTGTGCCCCCAGCCGCCGGCGTAGCTGCACCGTGGTCCCTTCGTCGCCCGGCTCGATCGCGACATCATCCATGAATTCCCGCATCACGGCGATGCCCCGGCCCCGGTTGCCGCCACGTGACTCCCGCCACTGACCGCGGTCGCTGACACTCACAGTGGCCGTGTCGCCGGCGATCTCCGCCCGCACCGACACGGTCGCGTCGACCGGGCCGTAGGCGTGCTCGATCGCGTTTGCGGACGCCTCGCTGACAGCGATGGCAAACGCGGCGCAATCGTCGTCGGTGCCGTTGTTCGCCGCGACCCAGCGGCGGACCAGGTGCCGGATCGTGGCGAGCTGCTCCGCCTCGGCCGGAACCTCCACGTCGAGGGCCTCCCCGAGCGAGACCGCCCGCACCGCGAGGACCGCGATGTCATCCGGGATCCCGAGGTCCTGAGTGAGCTCGTTGATGATCCCCTCGCAGAGCAGTTCCGGATCCGCGGGGGCGGCGCACGCGGCGGCCACCAGCGCCTCCTCGCCCTCGGAGAGCTGCCTGCCGCGCCTCTCGATCAACCCGTCGGTGTAGAGGATCAGCGTGTCGTGCGCCTGCAGCGTGACGCTCTGCTGGTCATAGTCGTTCAGGACCCCGGTTCCCAGGGGTGGTCCCGATGCCTCGGTGAGGAAGATCGCTTCCCCGTCGCCGCGTATCAAGAGCGGATACGGGTGGCCCGCACGGGCGAAGTCGACTACGCCGGTGTCCAGGTTGAGGGTCGCGTAGATCACCGTGGCCATCCGGGCCTGCTCCTGGTCGGCGAAGCGCGCGAGCCTGCGCAACACCTCGCCGGGCTCCTCCACATCGAGGGCGTAGGCGCGCATCGCGCTGCGAAGCTGGCCGAGATGGGTCGCCGCGGCCATGCCGTGACCGGCCACGTCTCCGATCGAGAGCCCGAGTCTGCGATGGCCGAGCTCGATCACGTCGTACCAGTCGCCGCCGACGGCCGACTCGTGCGCCGCGGGCAGGTATTGGGCGGCGAGCTCGAATCCCGGGAGCACGGGCAACCTTCGAGGCAGCAGGCTGCGCTGGAGCGTCTGCGCGATCCGGCCCTGCACCGCCAGCCGGGACCGCTCGATGTTGAGCGCGACCCGGTCGGCGACCAGCTGGAGGAGCTCGACGTCGCGCTCGCTCCACTCACGCAGGCTGAGCGAGCCGACGTGGAGCACACCGATCACCTCGCCCTCGACGATCAGCGGCACACCGAGAAGCGAGCGCACCCGTTTCTCGCGCATCAGCGGATTGAGGACGGTGATGGACGAGTCGTCGAGGTCGGGAATCACCACGGGTGCCCGGGTGGCCGCCACACGGCCGGCGAACCCGCGGCCGATCGGAAGTTGGAAACCGCGCTCAACCTCCTCCTCCAGCCCCTTCGCCGCGCGCGCCGCGAGCGTGCGCCCGTCCTCCTCGACCAGCAGAATCGCTGCCGTGTCGACGCGGAGGATCTCCTTCACCCGGGTGAGCAGCTCGTCGAGCAGGTCCTCGAGGTCGAGATAGGAGAGGGCCGCCTCGGTGACCCGCTGGACGTCGCCGAGGCGAGCAAGCGCCTCGTCGGCGTTTGCGACTGCCCCAGCGGTCTGATCGTTGACTGAGTCGGGCATCCTGGGCTCCCCGCTCCACCTAGATTCGCAGGTCGCGGACGCTCAGAGCCGCGAGCTCAGCCGCAGATGCGGAATGCGCGGCTGACGCGCGTCTTCTTGCCCGTCGCGTCGGCGACCCGCACCTGGATCAGCACCTTGACCGATGCCCCGTGCGGGAGCTGACGTCGGACGTTCGTGACCGGGATCTTCACCTTCACGTTCCACTCCTGCTTGTTCACCTGCTGGTTCGCGACCTTCCGGTGGTTGACCAACAAGGTGAGGCGCTCGAGCAGGACGTCGTCCTTCGCGTGGATGGTGAAGGCGAAGTTGTGACGCGCGCAACCCCGGGGGAAACCGGTGAGCTTGACCTTCGGGCGTGCCCGATCCGGTCCCGAGCCGCCACCGCCGCCCGGGCCGCTCGGGGTTGGAGTGATGCCGCCGCCGGCGCCGAAGTTGACCGTGGGACATGGAGCGACCGTGTCGTCCAGGATCCGCACCCGGTTCTCGCCCGTCGAGACCACGTAGAGAGCGGTGCCGTTCACTGCGAGCCCCCAGGGCGCGTCGAACGTGCAGGCATTGCCGGGATCGGAGTCGGGCGACCCGAAGATCTGCTGCAGGGTGCCGTTCGCGCCGAAGATTGCGACCAGGTTCGAATGCGTGCCCGCGTCCGGAGCGAAGACCCGGCCGGACGCATCGACGGCGACGTCGTGCGGCTCGATCCTGCCGTTGAACGTCGACCCGCCGGCGACGACGCTGTACGTCGGCATGGTCCAAGTGCCCAGGAGGGTGCCGTTGGCGTCGAACTTCACGATTCGGCCGTTCCCCGGATCCGCGACGTAGACCCCGGTGGCGTCCGCCGTCATGCCCTGCGGCGCGGAGAGCTGCCCCGCTCCGATGTCCCCCAGGAAGTTGCCCAGCACCGGGTTGTACTTGTGGATCACGCCGTTCTGGGCGTCGCTGATGTAGAGCGTTCCCGCGGCGTCCAGGGCGACTCCGTAGCTGGAACCCCCCGGCGCGATCGCGCCCAGCGAGATACCGGCGAGCCAGCGAACCATCTGGCTCGGCCCGGCCGCGACGACCATCGTTCCGTTGGTCGCGACGTCCTGCGGGGCGGAAGGCGGACCGGCCAGGGCGCCCTGGAAAACGCCGGCCGTGTTGTAGTAGGGCACCCGGTTGTTCGACGTGTCGGCGACGTAGATCGTTCCACCGGTCGCCGCCGCGGCCTGCGGGTGGCTGAACTGGGTGCTACCGGCACCCGAGCCGTCGAATGCCCCGACCGGGCCGAACGCGCTCGCGGAGGCCGGCCCGAGAAGCCCGAGTATCCCCGCCGCGCACAGCGCTGTTGCGATCCTTCGCATCTCCCGAAAACCCCTCCGGCCAGTATGGAGGGGGCTCCGGCGGCCCGCAAGCGGGAACCCTCGCGCCGGCTGGACGCCCGTTCTACTCGGTCGAGATGGAGGGGTCCGCCTAGATCCGGCGGCGGTGTTGCGGCCGCCGTTATGGCGAAGCCGTCTGCCTACTCCGTCGAAATCGACGGATCGGCCTGAACCTTCTCAGGAATGATCATCAGGAAGTTCTGCTTCGCGTTGCCCGCGAGCTTCATCACCCGGTCGGCCTCGTCGCCCTGATCGGTGCTGCGGAGCTCGTTGGCGTAGTGGCCGAGCAGGTCCTCGACATCGAGCTGGCCCTCGGCGTCGAGCTCCTCGAGCGTCACCTTGGCGCCCTCACCGA
>JBKPLC010000111.1:0-7256 GCA_046731495.1 Actinomycetota bacterium
GCCCCACCTGGCGCGCAGCCACCACTCCGAGACGAACACCATCGGCCCGCCCTGATCCCAGGGCTGGTCGGGGAAGAGCACGTTCATCCCGACCCGGTCGGGGTCCCAGGGCTCCCCGGCGATCGTCTCCGACTGCGCCCCGCCGAGGAAGGTCGCCAGCAGGTATCCGCCGGGCGCGAGGCAGCGGTGGAGCTCGGCGAGCCAGCCGGTCCAGCCGTCCGCGAGATGGCTGAAGACGGAGACGGCGTAGATCAGGTCGATGGAGCCGTCCTCGAAGGGCAGGCGCGAGGACTGCGGCGTGTTGGCGAACACGTGGATCGCCGGGGCGAGGTTGTCCCGTAGCCAGCGCACGCTCTCGGCGTCGATGTCGCAACCGTGGAACTCGGCCCCCTTCGCCTCCTCCAGGAAGGCGCTCAACACCCTGCCGGCACCGCAGCCGAAGTCGAGCACCCGCTTGCCCTCGAAGCTCCAGTCGGGCGGCAGCAGGGAGACGATGTGCCGCTTGATCCCCTCGCCGTGCTCCCGGTAGGTCTCGGCGACTCCCTCGCGATCGATCGACATCACCCGGTGGGCCAGGTCGAACGGCGGAACCGGGACCGGGCGGCTGGCCGGGAGCTCCTCCGACATGCTCCTCACCCTAGTCCCGAGAAGCGAAGAGGCCGGGGCGCGTGCCCCGGCCTCTCGCGTCGTGCTTCTTGGCTCGTCCCTACTTGATCTTCAAGACGCTGGTCAGCGCCGCGTGATCGGAGGGGTAGAGGCCGTTGACTGGCGCCCGGCCGTCGACGAAGCCCTTCACGAACCTGATCTTCTTCTTGTTCGCGAGGACGTGGTCGACCTGGTGGTCGAAATCGTTGATCGAGTTCGGCCCACCGACCAGGAACGGGTCGTTCAGGCAGCAGCTCAGCGGATTCGCCGTGCTGCGCTCGGTGAACCCTCCGGCGAGCAGCGCCAGGTAGGCGTTGCGGTCGCCGTTCGGCTGCACGGTGTCGTCATCGGAGTTCATGTCTCCGAGCAGGATCACCGGGCCCTTGCTCTTGGCAGGACCACCGGGTCCCACGAGCTGCGTGGCCTGGGCGGCCCGAATGTCGCCCCTGCCCAACGTGGTGCCCTGATTCGTCGTGTTGCTGCCCTGGCTGTCGAATGCCTCCAGGTGGGTGTTCACGAAGCGGAACTTCTTGCCGGCATCCGTCACCTTGATGGCGGTCCAGCCTCGGGTGACGTCGACGTTGATGAACCCCGCGAGCTGCACCCGCAGCAGGGTGTTGAACGTCCCGCTCGACGAGCTGATGCTCTTGAACTTGATGCCGACGCCCTTGCGGACCAGGATCGCATCGCGCATCGTCAGGCGCTCGTTGTGGTCCGCGCCGGCGAGTCCGTTGCCGTTGCCGTCGTCGTTGACGGGAAGCTCGGAGTCGAACTCGTTATTCACGACCGCTACTGCGTAGCGCAGCGGCTTCTTGCCCTTCTTCTTCTTGCCGCTGTTGACGGCCTTGAGCAGGTCGGCGAGGAAGTCACCGCCCAACGGGTCGGTGGCCGTGACGGTCGGATTGGTGACCACACCGGGGTTCGGGTTGAGCGGCCCGGTTCGCCACCACGCTGCCTCCTGGAGGCCGACAAGGTCCGGCTTGCGCTTCTTGATCTCGGCCGCGATCGAGGCGGCGCGGATCGACGGGAACTTGGTCGCGTGAACCTGCTTGACGATCTCGCCGCCCGCGTCGACGGCCTGGTCGACAGTGTTCGCCTGCAGCGCCGGTGTCAGATCCGCTCCCAGATAGAGGTTGCGGGTCATCACCGTCAGCTTCGTCCCCTTCTTCTTTGCCGCGGCTGCGGTGCCGGCTGGGATCAGCGCAAAGCAGAGGGCCGCAATCAGACCCAAGACCAGCGCCAGTCCCACGCGGCCCCTCATCCCCGGGAACCGATGTGCGTGACTCAAAGGAACTCCTTTCTCCGAGGGAATCCGGCCAACGCATCGGTGCGCGGGGCTCCCTCGTGACTCCTCTTGCCCTAGAGCACGCTATTTCCGGCGGAGTTGCGGGAAAAACCCGCGAGCCGCAGTACTGAGTAGCCCGGGGCCGCCTACTGGCCCTGGCCGGCGACCTGCGCGACGAAGTTCGCCACCTCGTCCGCCTGCTGGCCGGAGAGCACACCCTTCGGCATGCGGCCGCCCACGCCGTTGTTGATCGCGCTCAGGACCCGGGGCTTGATGGTCGAGGGGTCCGGGGCGCTCGCGCTGGGCGGCGCGAGCAGCTCGTCCAGGTTGGGCCCGATCACGCCGTCGGTCCCGGCCTTGGCGAGGGTGTGGCAGGCGCCGCAGTTCGTGACGAACAGGTCCTTGCCATCCTGCAGATCGGAGGAGACCTCTTCAGGCGACGCGCTCTCGGAGCCCTGGTGCGTGTAGGCCCAGGCCGGGATTCCCACTCCGAGGAGCAGCACGACGATCCCGAACATGACGAAGGTGCTGCGCTTCATTTGGCGCGCGGGAGCATATTCGTCTTGTAGTAGGGACACATGCGGCGGAGGGCGCACTCGCCGCAGCGGGGGCGCGGCCGGCAGACCTCGCGCCCGTGGCGGATCAGGTTGATGTGGAGCTCGTAGGCGTCCTCGGGCGGCGTGATCGCGCGCATCTCGTCGTGGGCCTCATCGAACGAGGCGTTCGCGCGGAACAGACCGAGCCGGCCACCGACGCGGTAGACGTGCGTGTCGACGGGAATCTCCGGGCGGCCGAAGGCGAAGATCAGCACGCAGGCGGCAGTCTTGCGGCCGACGCCCGGCAGCTCGGTGAGGAACTCGAGCGCCTGCTCGCGCGGCGCCTCCGCCAGCCAGTCGAGATCCGGGTGATCGCCCAGCTCCCCGAGGATCTGCTGGATCCGCGGGGCCTTGGTGACGCTCAGGCCGCCCGGCTTGATCGCGGCCTCGACCTCCTCGGTGGGGGCGTCGCGGACCTCCTCCCAGGTTGGGAACCGCTCGCGCAGCCGCCCGTACGCCACGTCGCGGTTGCGGTCGTTGGTGTTCTGGGAGAGCACGGTGCGCACCAGCTCGGCGATCGGGTGGCCGTGCGGGTGGTTGACCGGTTGCCCGTAGAGCTCGCGGAGCCGATCCCGGATGGCCAGCACCCGGCGGCGCGGCGGCCGGCGCCAGCTCGGGTCGCGCTTCGGCACGCGCGGCGGATCGCTCGGCGGCAGGCTGGCCGGGCTGCCGTCCGCCAGGACGACCTTGCTTGGGAGAGGCACGCCCCCATTAAACGGGTTGCGACCCACCGCTAAACGGATGGCGCCCTTCGGCGCCCCCTCGCATGACCCTCGCGTATCGTCCGCGCCCACCGTGGCCGCGATCGAGACCGGGACAGTCATGGTCGACGGCGTCTCCACCTTCTTCCGGCGCGTCCCGGGCGAGGGCCCACCCGCGCTCTTCGTCCACGGCAACCCGACGCACTCCGGCGACTGGCAGCCGTTCCTCGAGCGCATCGAGGGTCCGGCCGTGGCTTTCGACCTCCCCGGCTGGGGGCGCTCCGAGCGGCCTTCTGACTTCGACTACTCGATGGACGGTCTCGCCCGGTACACCACGCGCTTCCTCCAGCGGATGGCGATCGATCGGTACGCGCTGGTCGTGCACGACTGGGGCTCGGTCGCACTGCTCGCCGCGCAGGACGAGCCGGACCGGATCCAACGGCTGGTGATCGCCAACGCGGTGCCGCTCCTGCCCGGCTACCGCTGGCACCGCACCGGCCGCATCTGGCGCACGCGCGGGCTGGGCGAGCTCTCCCGCGTCCTGGCCAGGCGGCGCCTAGTCGACGTCGGCCTCAGAGAGTCGCGCGGGGACTGGAGTCGCCACGATCCCGATCAGGTCGAAACGGTCCTCGAGCAGCTGCGGGACCGGCGTGGGACGGCCGCGATCCTGCGCCTCTACCGCTCAGCCGACCCCGATCGCCTGGCAGCGGCGGGTGAGCACCTCGATGCGCTCACCGCCCCCGCACTGGTCGTGTGGGGTATGCGGGATCGCTACATTCCCGCTCGCTTCGGCGCCGCCTGGGCGGAACGGCTGCCGAACGCCGAGCTGGTCGAGGTGCCCGAGGCGGGTCATTGGCCGTGGATCGACTCGCCAGAGCTCGTCGATCGCGTGATCCGGTTTCTCGCCTCTGACGAAGGTTCTCGGCGCCAGTAACGAAGTTGTCATCAACGGGTTAACTAGAATCTTCCGGTCGTGCGCTCCCTGATCAACAAATTCGGCAGCTGGCTTCCCCATGGCTACGGCGACGCTGGCAAGCAGATCGGCCTGTTCGTGCTCGCCGAGCTCTCCTACGAGGCCGTTCGCGGCATCGCCGACGGCGCACGCGATCAGGCGCTGGTCAACGGCCAGAACGTGATTTCGCTCGAGAAGAGCCTCCACACGTTCTTCGAGCCGAATCTGCAGTCGATCTTCATCGATCACCGCTGGATCATCGACTTCGCCAACTTCATGTACATGAACAGCCACTTCGTGGTGACCACGGTCTTCCTCGTCTGGCTGTACGTCTTCCGCAACCAGCACTTCTACTTCGTGCGCAACATGTTCATGGTCGCGATGGGACTGGCGATCATCGGGTATGCCCTGGTACCGACGATGCCGCCGCGGCTGTTCCCGCAGGACGGCTTCGTCGACACGATCACGGACTATGCGCAGGTCAACCACGACTCCGCCCTGGTCAAGCTCTTCATCAATCCCTACGCCGCGATCCCCTCGATGCACGTCGCCTTCTCGACGATGATCGGCGCGACCGGCTTCCTGGTGACGAAGCACAGGACCAGCAAGACCCTCTGGGCCCTCTATCCGGTGCTCGTCTTCTGGGTCGTGGTCGTGACCGCCAACCACTTCTGGATCGACGGTGCTGCAGGCCTCCTCGTGGCGGTCCTAGCCGCGCTCGCGGCTCGCTCCCTGGCCCGCGCCCGTCCAGCCGTCTGGTCCTTCCGTCCCGCGACGACTTGACCGCACGAGTCGCGCTCCGTCGCTACGGCGAGCCGGGGCTGGTGGCGGCGGCCCTCGGCGTCGCTTATCTGATCGCGCATCCGGACAGCGCGGATCACGCCGCCCAGGTGTTCCGCTCCGACCTGTTCGGCCGCGAGGGCTTCTCCGCCTGGGACAACCTCTGGTTCGGCGGCCATCACCTGCCCGGCTACGGCTTCCTGCTCCCCGCGCTCGGTGCGCTGATCGGACCACGGCTAGTGGGGGTGCTCGCCACGGTCACGGCGGCGCTGCTCTTCTCGGCGATCGCATACCGCCGCTTCGGTGAGCGCGCCCGGCTCGGCGTCATCTGGTTCGCGACGGCTACCGCGATCAGCCTGTTCAGCGGCCGGCTGACCTTCGCCCTCGGCGTCGCCGTCGCGCTCGGCGCGGTGTTCGCGGTCCAGCGTGGGCACCGCGTGATCGCGGTGATCCTTGCGGCCATCACCCCGCTCGCCAGCCCGGTGGCGGCCCTCTTCCTGGCCTGCGGCGTGATCGCCTACGCGATCGCGGAGCGGAGCCGGCGCGGACTGGAACTGGCCGCGGTCACGGTCGGCGTCGCATTCCTGATCTCGATGGCCTTCCCGGAGGGCGGCACGGAGCCGTTCGACTTCTCGAGCTACGAGCCGGCGATCCTGGTGACGGTCGCGGTCTTCGTGGCGCTCCCACCGGAGGAGAGGCTGCTCCGCTACGGCGTGGCGGGCTATGGCCTGGCTCTGACGGCGGCCTTCCTGATCCAGAGCCCGATGGGAGGCAACGCGACGCGGATGGGCTCGCTCCTCCTCGGTCCGGTGCTGGCCTTCGGGCTGTGGCGGCGCCAGAAGTTCGCTCTGGTCCTGTTGATCCCGGTGCTGATCTACTGGCAGTGGTCCCCGGTGGTGCGGGACCTCGAGGAGGTGAGCGCCCAGCCGTCGGTCAGCCCGGGCTACTACGCCCCGCTGCGCGACTTCCTCCGCGGGACCCCTCACCACGACGCCTACCGCGTCGAGGTCCTCCCGGCCGCGCACCACTGGGAGTCCGCATACGTGCCGCTCGGCATCTACATCGCGCGCGGCTGGGAGCGCCAGCTCGATCGCAAGCTCAATCCGATCTTCTACCAATCGACTCCCCTGACGGCCCTGCAGTACCGGAGCTGGCTGGATGAGCTCGGCGTCGGTTACGTCGCCGTCCCGCACACGGCGCTCGACTACGCCGGGCTCGGCGAGAAGCGGCTGATCAAGCGCGGGCCGCCGAGCTACCTGGAGAAGGTCTTCCGCGACGAGAACTGGACCGTCTACAAGGTCCGCGACCCGTCCCCGCTCGCGATCGGCGGGAAGATGGTGAAGCTGACGCCCGAGGGGTTCGTGGTCGACGCCGACACGCCGGGCACCGTCCTGGTCAGGGTGCACTGGACGCCTTACTGGTCAATCGAGCGCGGCTCGGGCTGCGTCGAGCAGGCGCCCGACGGCTACACGATGCTCGACGTCGAGACCCCTGGCCGCTTCCGGGTGGGTGTCGACTTCTCCCCGGGCCGCGTGATCAGCTCGGGCCCGCGCTGCCACTCGGAGCCCGGGATCGAGTACGGGTCCGCGCAGGCGACTCACTTCGGACGGCCGCGCCGTTGACCGCACTCGTCCGCAGGCTGCTGCCGCGAGGCCCGATCGACCTGATCGTCCAGCTCGCGCTTCTCTCGACTGCCTACTGGGCCTGGCGCCACGCCCGTGGCGCCGTCGACGGCAGCATGAGCCTCTCCTTCTCGCACGCCCGCGACCTGGTCGATA
Source organism: Actinomycetota bacterium (assembly GCA_046731495.1). Taxonomy (GTDB): domain Bacteria; phylum Actinomycetota; class Thermoleophilia; order Solirubrobacterales; family 70-9; genus DASUPK01. The sequence goes on from JBKPLC010000111.1 coordinate 6,738, forward strand.
CGGAGCGCTCGCTCGGCCTCTTGATCGAGCCGAGCGTGCAGCATTGGGCGGTGGACACCGGCTGGCCGGCCGAGGTGGCGCGCTGGGGCTACGCCAACCTCCACTTCAAGGGAAGCTGCCTGATGCTGGCGATCCTCTACTTCCGTTACCGCTCCAGCTTCGGGTTCGTTCGCAATGCCGTCTTCGCAGCGATGGCCATCTCGGTGATCGGCTACGCGTTCTTCCCCACCGCGCCGCCCCGCTTCCTGCCGGAACTCGGGCTCGATCCCTCCACCGCCGTCACCGGCAACGACCCGCAGCTCTCGAATCCCGGCGACCCGCTCTTCAACCCGTTCGCGGCCGTGCCGTCGATGCACGTCGGGCTCTCGGTGATCCTCGCGTGCTCGCTCGGCCTGCTGGTCAGGCCGCTCGCCCTCCGCATCGCGCTCTTCGCCTATCCGCTGCTGATGAGCTACGTGGTGATCACGAGCGGCAACCACTTCTGGCTAGACGCCGTATTCGGGCTGATCACGGCGGTGC
>JBKPLC010000112.1:0-6051 GCA_046731495.1 Actinomycetota bacterium
CCTCAACGGTCACGACGTGACGCTGGTCGCGGAGTCGATCGCGCCCTTGGAGGAGCTCCGGCCCTACAGGGAGCGGATGGGCTGGCAGTTTCCCTGGGTCTCATCCCTGGGCAGCGACTTCAAGTACGACTTCGGTGCCGCGTTCACGGAGGAGCAGCAGCGAAACGGTGCCGAGTACAACTTCCGCAACGTCGACCAGCCGCCCTGGCCGCAGCGCGAGGGCATGAGCGCGTTCGCGCTGCAGGACGGCGTGGTCCACCACACCTACTCCACCTACGACCGCGGGGTCGAGCAGTTCATGGGGACCTACGCATTCCTCGACGTGGCGCCCCTCGGTCGTAACGAGGAAGGACCGGCGTCCTGGTGGCGCCGGCACGACGAATACGAGACCGCGAAGGAGGAGGCGAGCTGATGCCGGACCAAAGGATCGGGACCCAGGAGGAGTGGCAGGCTGTCCGCGACGAGCTGCTCGCGGAGGAGAAGGAACACACCCGGCACGCCGACGAGCTTGCCCGGAAACGACGCGAGCTCCCCTGGGTGCCGGTCGAGAAGGAGTATGAGCTCGAGACCGCCGACGGGACCAAGTCGCTGGGGGACCTGTTCGATGGACGGTCGCAGCTGCTGATCTACCACTTCATGTTCGGTCCAAGCTATGAGGCGGGATGCCCGACCTGCTCGTCGATGGTCGACGGCGTCGATGGACTCCTGCCGCACCTTCATGCCCGCGACGTCACCATGGCCCTCGTCTCGCGGGCCCCGCTGGAGAAGCTCCTGGCCTACAGGGAAAGGCTGGGCTGGAGCATTCCCTGGGCCTCATCAGCGGACAGCGACTTCAACTTCGACTTCGGCGCTTCCTTCCACGAGGAGGAGATGCGTGCAGGGATGCCGCCCGAGGATCAGCTGCCGCCGATCGCCAGCCGCAACGCGAAGGAGACCGGAACCGATCTCGTCAGCTACATCTCGGAGATGTTCGGAGCTACGGCCTTCACGCTTCAGGACGGCGTCGTCTACAAGACCTATGCGACCACTGGACGCGGGGTCGAGTTCCTGATGGGCTACTACTGGATCCTCGACCGGATGCCAGAGGGCCGTGCAGAGGGCGATGCGTTCCAGATCTGGATACGCCGCCACGACGAATACGGACAGGAGGGAAGCTGATGCCGGACCACAAAGTCGGAACTCAGGAGGAGTGGAAGGCCGAGCGCGACGAGCTGCTCAAGGAGGAGAAGGAGCTCACCCGCCGCGGTGACGAGCTCGCCGAGAAGCGCCGGGCCCTTCCGTGGGTGCGGGTCGAGAAGGAGTACAGCTTCGAGACCACTGACGGGGCCAAGTCACTCCCGGAGCTGTTCGACGGGCACTCGCAGCTCCTCATCTATCACTTCATGTTCGGCCCGCCCTACGACGCGGGCTGCATCGCCTGCAGCTCCATCACGGACACCCTCGCCCCGAACGTCCCGCACCTCGCGGCCCGGGACACCAAGCTGATGCTCGTATCCCGTGCGCCGCTGGAGCGGCTCCAGGGCTATAGGGAGCGGATGGGCTGGGAGATCGACTGGGTGTCCGCGGGCGGCACGGATTTCAACCTCGACATCGGCTTCACGTCAACCGAAGAGCAACTCAAGCCGTTTCTGGAGGGCGAGATTCCTCCGGTCGTGGAGCAGATGGCGGAGGCAAGTGGAACTGATCCGAAGGGTTACGTGACCGAGGTGCCCGGCCTGAGCGCCTACACGCTCTCGGACGGTGACGTCTACCGGACCTACGTGACCAGTGCACGCGGCCTCGAGCCGGCCATGGCCTACTACTTCCTGCTCGATCGCACCGCGAAGGGCCGCGACGAGAAGCCGGGGGAGCCCCACTGGCTCCGCCGGCACGACGAGTACTAGCCGCCTAGGCGTCCGGAGCGGCCGCGCGGTCGGCCAGGATCAGCGATTCGCCGCCCGGTCGCAGCGCGCCTGAAGGCGTCGAGGGGTCCTGGTCGAGCAGCTTGCGGAGCGCGTCCACCTTCTCCTCGCCGGTCACCACCCAGAGCAGCTTGCGCACCCGCTCGAGCTCGGGGTAGGTGAGGGTCATGCGTCGGACGCCCTCATACTCGCCGGCGGTCACCGCCACGCGCCGGTCGGTGACCTCGAGCACGGGATCGCCCGGCACGAGTGACGCCGTGTGCCCGTCGGGCCCGATTCCGAGGTGGGCGATGTCGAGCGCGTCCGGAAGCGAGTCGGCGTAGCGATCGGCTGCCGCGTCGAGATCGTCCTCGTCGACCGGCATCGGCCTGATGCTTCCCTGGGCGCCGATCGAGAGGCTCTCGATCAGATGAGTGAGGTTGCGCTCGTCGGAGCCCGGAGGCGCCACGCGCTCGTCGACCTGGAAGATGGTCACCGAGGTCCAGTCCTCAACCAGGTCCTCGAGCTGGGAGAACATCGGCCAAGGATCCCGGCCGCCGCTGACCCCGAGCGCGGAGGAGTCGCGCTCGGAGATCGCATCCCGCACCGCCTCCGCCAGCACCTCGGCGCCGCGGCGGTGGACGGCGTCGGGATCGTCGAGGACCTCCAGGCGGTGGTCCACTACCCGGGCTTTTCCTTGTGCCCGCCGAACTGGTAGCGCATCGCGGAGAGGACGCGGTTGGCGAAGTCGTCGAGGTCGCGGGATGAGAAACGCTCGTAAAGCGCGGTAGTCAGCACCCCCGCGGGCACTCCCTCCTCGATCGCAGCGATCGAGGTCCAGCGGCCCTCCCCGGAGTCCGAAACGCGGCCGGCGAAGTCGGAGAGGTCACCCGACTCCTGGAGCGACGCCGCGGTCAGATCGAGTAGCCAGGAGCCGACCACGCTGCCGCGCCGCCAAACCTCAGCGATCTCGGGGATGTCGAGGTCGTACTGGTAGTACTCGGGGTGTTCGAGCGGCGCGGTCTCGGCGTCCGCCTCGCGCTCGACCTTGCCGGCGTTCGCGTTCTTGAGGATGTTGAGGCCCTCCGCGTAGGCGGCCATGATCCCGTACTCGATCCCGTTGTGGACCATCTTCACGAAGTGGCCGGCGCCGGTCGGGCCGCAGTGCAGGTAGCCGTTCTCCGCCGTGCCGGGGTCGCCGCTCCGCCCGGGCGTGCGCTCCGCCGATTCCACCCCGGGGGCGATCGTCTTGAAGATCGGGTCGAGGCGCTCGACCGCCTCGTCCGGCCCTCCGATCATCAGGCAGAAGCCTCGGTCGAGGCCGAAGACGCCGCCGCTCGTCCCGCAGTCGATGTAGTCGATCCCCGCCTCCCCCACTTCTTGCGCACGGCGGATGTCGTCTCGGTAGTAGGAGTTGCCGCCGTCGATGATCGCGTCGCCCTGATCGAGGACCTCGGCGACCTGCTTGACCGTGGACTCGGTGATCTCCCCGGCCGGCACCATCACCCAGACGGCGCGCGGGGCGTCGAGCTTCTCGGCGAGCTCCTGCAGCGATGAGGCCCCGGCGGCGCCCTCTCCCTCGAGCTGTTTGATCGGGTCCGGGTTGACGTCGTAGACGACGCAGTCGTGGCCGTCGCGCATCAGCCGGCGGACCAGGTTCGCTCCCATGCGGCCGAGGCCGACCATCCCGAGCTGCGCCATGCGGCCATCCTATGCCGCCGGCCTGCTCGGGGCCGGGATGATTGGCGGGCCCGGCGCTGCAGTCGCCGGACCCGCTCGCTACCCCCTTACCCCCTGGGGCCTTCCTCCCGGCCGATTGCGGGGAGGCACTATTAACCATCTGTCCACAGATTGTCAATCACCAATCGGCGTCAATACGGTGTTAAAGTCAAAGAGTCCGGGCATGGACGCCTAGCGCTCGGACTCTCCCCAAAGACCTCCGGCGCAGACCCCTAACTGCGCCGAGGCCGCGACGGGCCCGCCCCGCCGCCCTCGTTCAGCCGGTGGGGCGCGCTCGTCTGCCCGCCAACCGCTCAATTTCAACGATGTCCGACCCAATTTCGGGCGGTATCAAGAAGCCGGCGTCCGACGCTGATAAGGCAAAGACCACCGCCATTGCCATTAGGGGACAACGTATGAGTGCCGGGAACGTTGACGAAGCGCGACAACTCCTCGAGACGCGCGCGGATGAGCTCCGCGACGAGCTCAAGCGGATCGAGGAAGCCATTCAGTCGCTGGCGACCTCCGCTGGGCAAGGTCAAACCCCGGGTGTTGTCCGAGCGCGGCCCCGCGGTCGGCGGGCGGAGCAGGCGCTGGAGCTGATCGCCGAGCAGCCGGGAATCACGATCCGGGAGCTGGCCTCGCAGATGGGCCTGAAGGGCCCTCACTACCTCTACCGGGTTCTCCCCCGGCTCGAGGGAGAGAAGCTGATCGCGAAGCAGGGCACCGGCTACCGGATCGCCACGCGCTGAGCCCGGCGGCCCGGCACGGCGGGTCCGCTAGGTTGCGAGCGTGGCGCAAGCGGATTCAGGCCGCCAGATCGGACCTCCCGCCGACGCGCTGGTGATCTTCGGGATCACCGGCGACCTGGCGAAGAAGATGACGCTCAAGGCGCTCTATGACCTGGTCGAGAACGGCACGCTCCAGGTCCCGGTGATCGGCGTCGGCCGCACGGACTGGGACGACGACGCAGTCGACCAGCACGCGCGGGAGGCGATCGAAGCCCGCCATGAGGCTCGAGGCACGGAGATTGACGAGGACGTCTTCAAGCGGTTCAGCGCGGAGCTTTCCTACGTCCAGGGCGACTACACCGAGAAGGACACCTACGACCGGATCAAACAGAAGCTCGGCGACGCCAAGCACCCGGTCTTCTACCTCGAGATCCCGCCCTCTCTGTTCGCCCCGGTGATCGATCAGCTGGGCAGCGAAGGCCTGACCGAGGGGGCGCGGGTGGTGATCGAGAAGCCCTTCGGCCACGACCTCGCGTCGGCCATCGAGCTCAACGACCACATCCACCAGGTCCTCGACGAGTCGCAGATCTACCGGATCGACCACTTCCTCGGCAAGGAGCCGGTGATGGACATCACCTACTTGCGCTTCGCCAACTCCTTGCTCGAGCCGATCTGGAACCGCCGCTACGTCGAGTCCGTGCAGATCACGATGGCCGAGGACTTCGGTGTCGATGACCGCGGCAGCTTCTATGACCCGGTCGGCTGCCTGCGGGACGTCTTCCAGAATCACCTGCTCCAGATACTGGCGATCGTGGCAATGGAGCCGCCCTCGGCCGGCGCCGACCCCGATCCGATCCGCGATGCCAAGCTCGACCTCTTCAAGGCGATCCCGGACCTCGACCCGAACCGCTATGTCCGCGGCCAGTACGAGGGCTATCGCGGGATCGAGGGTGTGGATCCCAAGTCCACGACGGAGACTTTCGTGGCCCTGCGGCTCGACATCAACAACTGGCGCTGGTCCGGCGTCCCCTTCTTCGTGCGGGCCGGAAAGGAGATGCCGGAGAGGGTGACGGAGGTCCGGGTGATCCTGCAGAACCCGCCTCCGGTGGGGATCGGCGCTGACGGCCCGACTCCGGAGACGGACGAGATCGTCGTGCGAATCGATCCGGATCCGGGCGCCAGTGTCCTGCTCGAGGCCAAACAGCCGGGCGAGGAGGCGCTTCGGCGTGTCCACCTCGACCTCCTCTTCCAGCAGCAGTTCGGCGGCCAGCCCGGGCCATACGAGCGCCTGCTCAGCGACGCGCTGGCGGGCAACCAGCAGCGCTTCGCCCGCCAGGACAGCGTCCTCGAGACCTGGCGGATCGTGCAGCCGCTGCTCGACAACCCCTGCCAGCTCGAGACCTACAAGAAGGGCAGCTGGGGGCCGGAGGGAGCCTCCAACCTCCTGCACGGCTACGGCGGCTGGCGCAAGCCGTGGCTGCCGGACAAGACACGGGAGCCAGTAGCGGCCAGTTAGCTAGGGTGGAAGGAGTGTCCGAGGCGACTCTCCACACCAACGCGGGGCCGATCACCGTCAGCTTCTTCGACGACGACGCGCCCAAGACCGTCGAGAACTTCCGCAAGCTCGCCGGCGACGGGTTTTACGACGGCCTGATCTTCCACCGGGTGATCAAGGACTTCATGATCCAGGGCGGCTGCCCGGAGGGCACCGGCACCGGCGG
>JBKPLC010000113.1:0-5288 GCA_046731495.1 Actinomycetota bacterium
GAACTCCAAACGCGCACACGAGCTGCGCGCGCCATGACGACCGGCGGCGCTCATGCCGGCGGAGTACGGAGGCGCTGATGACAGCGAACTCGGGAAGCATTGAGAACAGGCAAGCCTCTACTGGCGAAGCCGGGGAGAGCCAGGGTGCCGCCGTGACGTTCGCGACTACCGAGCACTTCACGCTTCAGACGGCGCGGTCGACCACCGTTACCGAGGCCAGTAGTCGAGCGCTCGGCTTCCTCGCGGTCCTGTCGAGCAGCCTCATCGCGCTCGCGTTCATCGGCCAGATGTCTGAGCTCGGGACAGCCTTCTACGTCTTCGCGCTGGTGCTGTTGCCGGCACTTTCGCTCATCGGGCTTGTCACCTTCCAGCGGCTGGCCCAGATCACAGGCGACGACATCGCCTACGCGGAGCGAATCGCCCGCCTGCGCGAGTTCTACGTGGATGTCGCTCCGCAGCTAGAGCCCTACCTAACGATCATTCGCGGCGCGCCGGCCGCCCAGCGCCTGCGAGGCGCGAGGCCCCATCCGGGCGGCTGGCAGCTCTTCCTGACGCTCACCGGCACGGTCGCCCTCGTCAACAGCGTGATCGTCGGCGCCACCGGCGCCATCATGATCGACGCCATCACCGACGACTCACTGGCTCCGTCGGCTGCGGTCGGCGTCCTCACTGGCATCCTCGCCCTGCTCCTTCACATCGGTTACCTGCGGCGTTCCGAGTCGGCAGTCGACGACGAGACCCATGACGAGTTCGCCGTCGTGGCTCCGCCGTCAGGCTCGCACACGCCTCGAACCGACGGTCCGGTGGGATGATGGCTCCGCCATGAGCGCTTTCGTCTCCCGCGGCTTTCAGCGCCGGCACCGACCCCCGGACGAACTGGCGGAGCGCCTCCCCCCGGGACAGTACCTCGAGCCCGAGTTCCCGGTGCTTACGGCCGGGCCCACGCCGCGCATCGACACGGACGTCTGGGGCTTCCGGATCGACGGGATGGTCGGCCACGAGCGCGAGCTCACGTGGGACGAGTTCCACGAGCTGCCGTTCGAGACCGTGCCCTGCGACATCCACTGCGTGACGAAGTGGTCCAAGCTCGGCACGAGCTTCGCCGGGGTGTCGGCCGACGTGCTGCTGGAGGCCGTCGAGCCGCAGGGCGACTTCGCAATGGCGTACTCGTATGGGGGCTACACCACCAACCTGGCGCTCGCCGACTTGACCGGCGGCAAGGCCTGGGTCGTGACCGAGCACGAGGGCGAGCCGTTGCCGCGCGAGCACGGCGGCCCCGCCCGGCTGCTGGTCCCGCACCTCTACTTCTGGAAGAGCGCCAAATGGGTCGCCGGCCTGCGGGTGATGGACCACGACGAGCCCGGCTTCTGGGAGCAGAACGGCTACCACAACCGCGGCGACCCCTGGAAGGAGCAGCGCTATTGGACGGACTAGCACCCGTGCCGCCCGTCGAGCAGCGCGCGCCGGGCCAGTGGCAGATCGGCACCGTCGCCGCGATCAAGCCTGAGACGCCGCGCGTCAAGTCCTTCCTGATCGAGCTGCCGATGTGGATGCCGCACCTTCCGGGCCAGCACTACGACGTCCGCCTCACCGCCCCTGACGGCTACCACGCCCAGCGCTCCTACTCGATCGCCTCCTCGCCGCTCGACGAGAGCGAGATCGAGCTGACCATCGACCGGCTCGAGGACGGCGAGGTCTCCCCCTACTTCCACGACGTCGTCGCCGAGGGCGACCAGGTCGAGGTCCGGGGGCCGTTCACCTCTTACTTCGTCTGGCGCGGCGAGGCGCCCGTCCTGCTCGTGGGCGGCGGCTCAGGCGTGGTCCCGCTGATGGCGATGCTGCGCCACCGCCGCCGCACGATGCCCGAGCTGCCGATGCGGCTCGTCTACTCGGTCCGCTCAGCCGAGGACGTGATCTACGCTGACGAGCTCGGCGACGACGCCTTGCTGACCTTCACGCGCGAGCCGCCCGAAGGCTGGTCGGGCCATACGGGCCGCGTTGACGCCTCGTTGATCGCCGAGGCCGGGGTCGAACAGGGGATCGCCTTCATCTGCGGCTCGAACGGGTTCGTGGAGACGGCCTCGGAGCTCGTGCTGGAGGCGGGATTCGCTCCGGAGCAGGTGCGTACAGAGCGATTCGGCCCCACGGGCTGAGGCTGGCCATGGCTGACGCAGACCCGCCGACGACACATCGCGGCGTGGCCGCCTGTCTCGCGACGCCCGCGGACGGGTCTTCTTCAGGGACACGCTCAACAGCACACGCCGCGACTCGTTGGAGATTCGCTTCAAGCTGCACGATCCATCCGCCCGCGTGAGCATTGGCTACACCGAGGTCGACCCCGTCACAGGCCAGCAGTGCTCGCGCACGATCTCGAAGCGCGTTCGACCACGCCGAATCATCCTGTTTCCTGCTCGCTGCCTGGGGAGCAGTCTGCGACGGCGACCTCGCACGGTCGTAGTCGCCTGCGGCGACGGCAACCTCTGGCTCAAGCGGATGCGCTGGCGCGGCTGGAACCGGCGCGTCGTGCGCGGGAGGGGGCTTGCGTGGCTGAACGACTGCATCCCCTTCTGCGCCTACGGCCACTTCCACTACTACCGGGCGCGCGCCCGGCTGTACCGTCGCCGTTACTGCCCGGCGGTTGAGCGCTACGTCTATACGCGCTTGCGCTACCACTACATCGACGTGCCGCCGGGTGCCGGCTCGTTCCGCGGGTCAACTGTGCCGTTCGCCTGTCGGATGTACAGCTACTGAGCAGTCATCAGGCGGGCTGTCTCTAGTCGCTGCTGACGAGCCGTAGATCCGGCCGTGCCGCCTCCGCCTCGAGGATCGCGGCCTGCCACTTGCCTGGCAGGTCCTCGAAGCTCTCGGCCTCGAGCACCGCCTCGTGGAACTCGCACCGCTGCTGGTCGTCCATCTCCACGAGCGGCGCGTACCCGACGACCTTCTCGACGCGGCGGCTGAGCTCGGCGCTCGCCATTGGCAGAGGCGTACGGCGAGGCGGACACCGGGCGGGCGATCTGCAGGAGGGACGCTCACACGCCAGGGCAACGCCCCGTACTCGCACTGGCAGCTTGAGCGCCCCGGGCCGGACGAATAGGGTGGGGCCGCCGCTCTGGTCCAGTTCGGAGGTATGTGATGAAGAAGCTGCTCACCGCCCTCGCCGCTGCGACAGCTGCAGCGTCGCTCTCGGCCCCGCTCGCCTGGGGTACGCCGCCGACCCACGAGCCGGTCTCGTTCCCCGATCGGACCTTCTCGGGTCAGTGCTCGTTCGACGTCTTCCGGCACGTGCTCGTCAACCGCTCTCGCCTTACGATCTTCAGCAACGGTGACCGGTTGACGACCGGCACCTTCAAGGAGCGGTTGACCAACCTCTCGACTGGCGAGTTCATCGACGTCAACGCCTCCGGCCCGATCCGTGCCGTCTTCAACGAGGACGGGTCGTCCACCGAGTACCTCCGGGGCAGGCAGTTCGTGCGGCCGTTCGGGCAGCTCTTGATCACGACCGGCCGGGTCATCGTCGAGCGTGACGCGGCGGGTGTGATTGTGGGCTTCACCCAGCAGGGCGGTACAAGCCAGGACGTCTGCGAGCTGCTCGCCTAGGCCCGAGCGCCGAACCGCATGTGAGGCAAGACGCCCTCGAAGCGTCGGGCTGCGGAGTAGGCGATGTCGCAGAACGTTCCCTCGGGCGATCTCGTCAAGAGACGCTCTCCGAGCCTCCGCCGCACCGTTCTCACGCGCATCTAGGGCTTGCAGCGGGCTCGCGGAGCGGCACGATCAGTGATAGGGATTGCACGATTAGCCGAAGTGGGCCTTGTGACTTTGCGACTCGCGGGGCCCAAGAGTGGAGGTTCGCAATGCGCTTCAGGTCATTGCTCGGGGTTGCGGTCTGCACAGCCGCGCTTACGGGTGTAGGTGCGAGTGCCGCTGTCGCTGGTGAGGTAAGGGGCCCTCCGGGCCAACTCAACAACCAGAATTTCACGCCCGTGCACGATCACGTCGCCGCCTCGGTCTGTTCGTTTAACGGCCTGAACGACTTCACCCAAGGTCAGACCGATTTCCAGGTGCAGAACTTCGGGGTTGGCGTCGCGGGCCTGACGCCGACGGAGCCTCAGGATCCGCACGAGTTCAACCCCGGCAGTCCGGTGGGTGGTTGCAGAGGCGTACCGCCTAGTTGAGATGGCGGTTGGCCCCGACGCGGTGTCGGGGCCACCTCCCGCTATACCCCAAGACGGTCTCGCGCCAAGCCGGTCCGCCGTCGTATCCGGATCGCCTGCTCACGCCGCCACCTTCCCTTGAGCGCGGTAGTAGCGGCTCTGGACGCCGACGATGACCAGCATCGGGCCACCACATTCCGCCTCACCTGCCACCCGCGCAGGTAGGCGGGGTGGCAGGACTTGCACCACGAGCTGGGTCCGTCGCTGACCCGCGGGTGTTCGGGAATTCGTCCTCGCGCCCCCACTGGCCGCATCGCCGACAACGCCTCGCTGGATCCGAGGAGCGTCAGCGTCGCCAGGTCGGCGGCTCACGCCGTACCCGAGAGGCGACAGGACGGGCTGCGGCCGCGGGATAGTCCCAGTCCCTAGTCCAACTCGAACCGGGCGACGACCGGCGCGTGATCCGACGCGGGATCGTCGCGCCGGGCGGTGGGAACCTCGCCGATCGATGGCGGTTGCACGTCCCCGGTATCCACTGCCGGTAGCGGGGTGACCAGCGCATGGCTGACGAGGATGTGGTCGATCAGCTCCGGTCGTCCATGGAAGACGCGCGTGAAGCGGCGTTCCTCGGGGATGCACTGCGAGGTTCCAGAGTCGCCACGGATCGCCGCGGTCGGGGCGCTCGAAGCCGGGCGTGCCGATCTCTGAGCCGGGTGGCCCGAGCAGGATCTGGGTGGTTGCCGCGAGCGGCTCGTCGTTTAGGTCGCCGAGCACGACCACGGCGCGCTCGTCGCCGTGGCCGGCGAGCAGGCCGTTGGCGTAGGCCCGCACGGTGACCGCCTCGGCGGCACGGCGGTCGAGCGCGTAGGCCGCGACGCGCGCCCGTTCGCCCTCGTCGTGCGGCTGAAAACGCCCGCCGGGAAAGGTGAGCAGCTTCGACTTCAGATGACAGGTCACCACGTCGAGCTGGTGTGGGCCGGCCGTCACGCGCACGCGCAGGGCGCCGCGGCCCATGGCGTCGATCGTGTTGCCCTCATCGTCGACCTGGACGGGGGCGAGCGGCGCCGGGAAGTGGCTGACCTGCTCGACGTCGCTCAGCGGCAGCCGCGACAGCACGCCGACGCGGATCGGATG
>JBKPLC010000114.1:0-15201 GCA_046731495.1 Actinomycetota bacterium
CAGGACCGGGACCGAGAGCGGCGGGTACTCGATGTCCTGATCGCGGTAGGGGAGGTCACCGTCCTTGATCGCCTTGGCCTGCGGCGCGAAGTCGTTGATCAGGATCGACGACCAGTCGCCGATCGTCGGGACGAAGAGAGCCAGATGGAGGGCGCAGACGAGGACCGCGGCGGTCGCCCGCCAGCGGGTGGCCACGTCTTACTGAACCATCGGGAGCTCGGTGCCGCTCACTCCGCCGCCGTTCGTCGGTGGCGCGGAAGCGGCGGCGACCGCCTGCATCAGAGGCAGCTCGACCGGCGACGAGGCGACGATCCCGCGCGCGGCCTCGCGGATCATCTGCGAGGCGGGGGCGTCGGGGTCCTCGATCACGAGGGGCTTGCCCTCGTCGGCGTGCTCGCGGAGCTCGCCGGAGAGAGGCACCTTCGCCAGCAGCGGCACGTCGAGCTCGTCGGCGAGCAGCTGGCCGCCACCCTCGCCGAAGATCGCGACGCGCTCGCCGTCGGGGCCGGTGAAGGCGGACATGTTCTCGATCACGCCGAGCACCTCGAGATCCACCTTGGCCGCCATCTCGGCGGCGCGCCGGGCGACGCTCTGGGCCGCCGGCTGCGGCGTAGTGACGATCACGATCTTCGCCTGCGGCAGCAGCTGGGCGAGCGTCATTGAGACGTCGCCGGTGCCGGGCGGCAGATCGAGCAACAGGTAGTCGAGCTCATCCCAGGCGACGTCCTCGAGGAACTGCTGGATCGCCTTGTGGAGCATCGGGCCGCGCCAGACGACGGCGGCGTTCTCTTCGACGAAGAAGCCGATCGACATCACCGACGGGCCCGCGGGGGACACCGGCGGGATGATCTTCCGCTCGGGTGAGACCTCCGGCTTCCTGTTGATCCCGAGCATGCGAGGGATCGAGTAGCCGTAGACGTCGCAGTCGAGCGCGCCGACCTTGTGGCCCTCGGCGACCAGCGCCGCGGCGAGGTTGGCGGTCATCGTCGACTTGCCGACGCCGCCCTTGCCGGAGGCGACGCAGATGACGTTCTTCACCTGGGCCAGGGCGCCCTCGGGGAGCTTGGGCCGGCCGAGCTTCTGCTGCAGGTCGGATTTCTCGCCCTCGGAGAGGACGTCGAAGCCGACCTCGACGGCGTTGACTCCTTCGAGCTCCGAGACGTACTTGACGACGGCCTGCTGGAAGTGGTTGCGGATCGGGCAGCCGGGTGTGGTCAGGGAGACCACGACCTCAACCCGGCCGTCGTCGCGGATGTCGATCGAGCGCACCATGCCCAGCTCGACGATCGAGCGGCGCAGCTCGGGATCGATCACCTGCGTGAGCTTCTCTGTGATCTGGTCCTTGGTCGGCACGGTCCAAAGTCTAGGGACAGCCGGAAGTTGGCCCCCGGCCACGCCCCCCACAAGTGAAAACCGGGCCCGAGGGCCCGGTTTTCGAGGGAGGAGAGGTTGCTGCTTCCCGCTCCACATAAACGGCGGCCACAAAACCGCCGCCGCATCAAATGCGAGCGGAACTTCTCCGGGCGCGCCACCTCTCAGGGCTGCCCGGGCTAAGCGATCAGATGCGCTCGCGCACCCTCTTGACGACCGGCTCGACCCGCTCGCGGTACACGGGCTCGACGCGCTCGCGGTAGACGGGCTCGACCCGCTCCTTGACGACCGGCTCAAACCGATCGCGGTAGACGGGCTCGACCCGCTCGCGCGCCTTGCGCGCCTGGCCGATCAGCTGCTCGGTGACCTGACGCCGGACGTCGCCGCCCTTGGCCTCGGCCTTCTCGAGCTCGCTGCCCAGCCGCTGCCGCAGCGCATCGATCTCAGTGGTCCGGGCCTTCGGGTCACGGAGGCTCTTGACGCGCTTCTGGAGCGTCTCGATCTCCTGCGTCCGGGTCTCGGACTTGCGCCACGTCTCGGCGGTGTCACGGACGTTCTCGGCGACGGTCGGAACCACGCCGATGCTCACGTCGACGACCTGCAGCGCCTGCTCAGAGGGCTTGCGGCTGTCAGGGGCAGTCGTGGTCTTCTCGTCGGTCTTGGTCTTGGTCTTGGGGGCCATCTCGGCTGTCGATCCCTTCAACTAGCTTGCGTCGTTCTTATTAGCTCTAAGTATGCTCGGAGCTTAGCACCGAACAAGTGTTTCACGAACACACGTTTGTACCCCATGATGAGGGCGAGTTACACCGCTTCGCCGAATTTGCGGGATCGAAACGCAGCCGTGCCTAGCGGAACAGCGCGAAGATCCGCCTGCGGGTGCCGACGCGCTCGGCCCACTCGTCGGGCGAATCGAGCTCCTCGGGGCGGGGCAGGGAGTCCGGGCTCTGCCACGCGCGGTTGAGCGTGCGGATGCCGTGCTTGCGCACCACCTCGTCGGCGAAGGCCTTGCCGCGGCGGTACTGGGCGAGCTTCATCTCGAGGCCCAGGACCTTGGAGACGATCGAGTCGAGCAGGCCGCGGCGCTCCCTGTCGCGGTCGAGAGCTCGGCGGAGGTCGGTGTAGCGCGGATCGAGTTGGTCACCGACCGCGTCCATCACATGCTCGGCGTAGCCCTCCACCAGCGTCATCGCCGCCATCAGGCGATCGATGAGCTGCCGCTGCGGCTCCGGCCAGAGCAGGTGGGCGAGCTCGCCGCTGGTCGCCGAGCGGACCAGCTCCTTGGGGTTGAGGCGGGCGAGCTTCCCGAGCAGCTCGCCGGGCTTCACCTCGAGGGCGGCCTTCTCGAAGAGCTCCTCGGCGATCCCGCCGATGTGGTCGCGGAGCCACGGCACCGAGGCGAAGTGGACCGCGTGAGTGGTCTCGTGCAGCGCGATCCAGCGCAGGAAGAGGTCCCGGTCGACGTCGAGGCGCGAGCGCGCGGCCGACAGGTTCGGCCCGACGAAGAGCAGCCGGGGAGCGCGGGTCGGCCCGATCAGCGCGATGTCGTACTGGCCGATCACGCGCTGCGAGAGGTAGCCGAGCGCGAGCCCCACCTCGGCTCCGGTCGCGGCCCGGACGATCGTCCGCTGCAGCCCTCCGCCTCCCTTGCCGGAGTCGTCCATGCGGCTCTGGAGGTGCTCCTCGACGCGTGCGGAGAGCGAGCGGAACGTCTCGATGTTCACGCGCGCCCATTCATCGCGGCCGACGAGCTCGGCCGCGGGCAATGCGCCCTTCGGCCGCAGTCCCGTGTAGCGGCGGACCAGTTGGGCGGCGCGATCGGATTCCGCGCGAAGCTCCTCCTCGGTGCCGTCCCAGGCGGGGCCGGACCCCGCGAGTGCGCCGGCGACGCGCTCCGCGAGGCCCCAATCCACCATCCCGTCAGGCATGGACGGCGTCCTGCGCTTCCCTGAGCACCGCGAGGTCTGAGTGTGTCCGAGCCGCGGCCACGTCGAAGCGGGCCGCCAGGTCGAGCGTCGCGTCCTCGAGACCCCCTCCCGCGAACTCGAGCGCGGCGCCCGCCCGCCTCGCGATCAGCTGGCCGGCGGCGGCGTCGACCGAGCGGGAGTTTCGCGTGGTGATCATGCCGTCGTAGCGCCCGGCGGCCACGTAACAGAGCGCCACCGCGATCGAACCCGGGACGCGGATGCGGTATGCCCGGCCCTGGAGCAGCTCGGCGGCCTTCAGGACGCGCTCCGGCTTGGTCGCCTCGAGCGCGATCACCTCGAGGCCGTCGCCCTGCGCAACCTGCAGCTCGCGCCCGTCGAGGGTCGCCCCGTCGGCCGTTCCGACGAACTCCTCGCCGGCGCCGAACTCGTAGACGTAGGCGAAAACGACGTCGGCCATGGTCTCGCCGGTCGCGACGGCGATGCTGACGCTGTGCAGCGGGATCGTCCGGCGGGCGTTGAGCGAGCCATCGATCGGGTCGATGATCACGCGCAGGTCACTCGAGCCGTCCCCGAAGCTGACGGAGCCCCGCTCCTCGGAGACGGCGGTGAACTCGTGTCCGTCGGCATGGAGCCGGTCGAGCTCGGCGAAGATTGCGTCCTCGCACAGGCGGTCGATCTCGAGCGTACGGTCGCCTCCCTCGCCGATGCCCTCGTAGCGCGTGCGCGCCTCGATTCCCTGGTGCTCGGCGAATATCCGACGCTGGACCTCGACGGCGCGACGGCAGGCCTGCAGCCACGCCTCGTCGCTGGGGCCGGCGCCCGGAGACGCCTGCGCGGCGTCGCCGCGGGCTCCTGCCTCGCTCATGCGGCGAGGTTAGCGAGCGGTTCGTGGCCGAACGGCGCCCGGGCCGAGGTGCACTAGCCTGAGTCTCCGGATGGGAGCGTCGCGCGACCAGGTTGCTCCGGGGCTGAGTGAGCAGCAGGAGCGCGTGATCGCTCATGACTCCGGGGCCCTGCTGATTCTGGGCGCGGCGGGCAGCGGGCGGACCGAGGCCCTGGCGCGCCGACTGGGGCGCCTGATCGCCGAGCGGGAGCGCGCGCTGGTCCTGACCAGCTCAACCGCCGCCGCCAAACGGATCCGGGCGCGAGCCGAGGAGACGATCGAGACCCCCTACGAGGAGCTCGTCGTGCACACGCATCCGGCTGCCGCCGCGCGGCTGCTCAGCGAACACGCAACCGAGGCCGGAATCGATCCCTTCTTCGAGTCCCTGAGCCCGGCCGAGCGCCTGGCGATGCTCCTCGACCGCATCGATGAGCTCCCTCTTCGCCGGCATGAGATCCGGGGCAACCCGGCGGGGCTCCTCGCCCGGATCGTCGACCGGATCGATGCGCTCAAGTCGGCAGGCGTGACGGCGGCGGACTTCGCCCGCTGGGCGGACGAGCAGGCCGGCGGTTCGCGCTCCGAACGCGATTCGGCGGCACGAGAGCGCGAGTTCGCCGAAATCTACGAGCTCCATGACTCGATGCTGCGTGCGGCGGGGGCGATGGACGCGATCGACGGCGTGATCGAGCTGACGATGCTGCTCGAGCAGCGGCCGGCGCTCGACGAGTCGATCTCGAAGCGCTTTCCTCACCTGCTGGTCGACGAGGCCGAGGACGCCTGCCCGGCCGAGCGCTCACTGATCGAGGCGCTGGCCCGATCGGCGCGCTCGGCGGTGATCTCCTGTGACGACGAGCAGGGAACGGCGCCCTGCTCCGGCGCCTCGGCCTGGGTCCGGACCGCGCTCGACGCCGATCAGGTGGCACTGGAGCCCGCCTGGCGCTACGGAGGCGATCTGCTCGATGCCGCGCACGCGGTGGTCGCGCCCGCGGACCGCGGAGCCGAGATCCCGCGACGAGCCGCGGGCCCTTCGACCCGGGTGCGGTTCTGGGCCGGGATCAACGAGCGCGCCGAGGCCCAGGCGGTCGCACGCGACATCGAGAGCGCTTTGGCCGCGGGCGAGGTGAAGCTCGAGGAGGTCTGCGTCGCCGTACCGCGCGGCGGTGGCCGCGCGCGGGCGATCGCGGCAGCGCTCGAGGAGCGGCGGGTGCCCTACCGCCTCACCGGGCCCGGCGCCTTCTTCCAGCGCCCCGAGGTCCGCGACGTGATCGCCTGGCTTCGCCTGCTCGCCGATCCGACCGATGCCGCGGCCGCGGTCCGCGCCCTGAGCCGACCGCCGGTCGAGCTGCGCTCGGTCGACCTGGCTCGCTGCACGACGATCGCCAGGCGGCGCAAGCTGGACATGGTTTCGGCGCTCGAGGCCTCGCTGGAGAGCCCGCAGATCCCGCCGGAGGCGCGAGACCGGATCCGGGAGTTCCTGCAGCTCTACCGCGCCGCCGCTCGTGCCATGGGCGAGATGAAGGCGGACGTGTTCGTCCGGCGGCTGATCGAGCGGATCGGGTTTCGCCGCCACCGCCTCTTCGCCGCTCACCCCGAGGCCGCCGAGCGGCTCCGCAACCTCTCGCGGCTGGGTGAGCTGGCTGCCGCCTGGACGCGCCGCGAGCCGACGGGCTCGAACCGCGACTTCGTGCGCTACCTGGTCGCCGTCTCCGAAGCCGGCGTGGCCCCGGTCGAGGAGGCCACCGAGCCGATGGCGGACGCGGTCCGCGTCATGTCGCTGGAGCGCACCAAGGGACTCGAGTTCTCCCGCGTCTACGTTGTCGGCCTGCATGCCGGCGGGCTGCCCGGACCGGCCCCGGCCGGTGCTCCGACGGTCCCGCCGGAGGTTGGGGGACCGACCACTTCACACGAGGACGAGGCGCGCCGCCTGCTGTACGTGGCCATGACCCGAGCCAGGGATGAGCTGGTCCTCTCCCGGCCGGCGGCCATCGACTCCGGAAACGCCCGCCCCTCGCCGTTCTACGAGGACGCCCGCGCCGTGCTCGACGGGACCGAGCAGGAGCACGGCGAGGAGCTCTTCGGACCCGCCGAGGGACTGCAGGCGACCTACCGCATGATCCAGGACGAGGTACTGGAGGAGGCCTGGCGCGCGGGTGGCAAGCTCAGGGAGCCGCGGCTCGACACCTACGTCGACGTCACCCGCGCGGTGGCCCGGTTCCTCGAGCTGGTCAAGCTCGCAGGCCTGCTCCAGGGGTCGACGGAGGAGCCGGTCGCCGACTCGCTCGCGGCGGTCAACGACCTGCTCGAGCACGCGATCTCGCCCGAGCAGCGGAGCGCGCTGCGCGACTCGGGCCTCGACGCCTACCTGCTGGACGAGGAGGGTGCGGCGAAGCGCCGCCGCGAGCTGATCGCCAAGCGCGACGAGCCGTCGCTGGAGGCCTTCCTGCCGCGCCGGGGCGAGGGCCTGGCGCTCTCCGCGACCGACATCGAGCTCTACCGGACCTGCCCGCTCAAGTACAAGTTCGCGCGGGTCTTCGGCATTCCGCAGGAGACGACGATCAACCAGCGCTTCGGGATCGTCATCCACCAGGTGCTGGAGCGCTACCACGGGCAGGAGGCGACGGAGGGCGCGGACGCCGGCAGCCTGGAGAGGTTGATGGCGCTCTTCGCCACCGCCTGGCGTCGGGCGGGATTCGGCGAGTCCGACGACGAGCTCCAGTTCCGCGAGAAGGCGATCGAGGCGCTGCGTCGGTACCACGCCCGCGAGGTGGCGAGCGGCTCGCACCCGCGCTGGGTGGAGCGCAAGTTCGACTTCCGGATCGGCCCGCACCACCTCCGCGGCCGGGTCGACCGCGTCGACCAGCTGCCCGGCGGCGGCTACGAGCTGATCGACTACAAGACCGGCGACCCGAAGCCGCCGCGCGAGCTCGAATCCGACGTGCAGCTCGCCATCTACCGGCTCGCGGCTCGAGAGGCCTGGCGGCTCGAGGGTGCCGCCGGCAGCTACTGGTATGTGCTCGCCGACGAGAAGGTCGCTGTCGGCGGCTCGCCCGACGACCTCGAGCGGGTCGAGGGCGTCGTCCTCGAGGTCGGCGAGGGCATCCTCGGCCAGGACTTCGAGCCGAAGCCGTCGCCCGAGATCTGCTCGTGGTGCGATTTCCGCTTGATCTGCCCCGCCTCTGAGGCATAGGGTCCCGATCCGCCAACCTGTACATTTGTACAGATATCTGGTACATTTGTACACATCATGTTGGCGTGGATCTATCTGGCAGCCGCCATCGCCACCGAGGTGGTCGGGACCGTCTTCCTGCGCTACACCGACGGCTTCACGCGGCCGGCGCCCTCCGCCGTCGTGATCATCACCTACATCGCCTCCCTCTGGCTCACCGCCCTCGCCCTGAAGGGCCTCGAGATCAGCCTGGCCTACGCGGTCTGGGCAGGGGTCGGGACCGCGGCCATCGCGGTGATCGGCATGGCCACCATGGGCGAGGCCGTCAACGCTCTCAAGCTGGCGAGCATCGCGCTGGTGATCGGCGGCGTGGTCGGGCTGAACCTCTCCGGCGCCAACTAGCCTGATGGTCGTGGCGACGCAGACAGCTCAGGGGCGCCGGGAGCAGATCCTCGAAGCAGCGCTCCGGGTGATCGGCCGCGAGGGCCGCTCGGCGGTGACCCATCGAGCGGTCGCCAAGGAAGCAGGGGTTCCGCTGGGATCGACGACCTACTACTTCGATTCCCGCGACGACCTGCTCGCCCAGGCACTTGAGCACGTGGCCCGGAGGGAGGCCGATCGATACGCGCAGCTCGGGGAGGAGCTCCGGAAGGCCAGGACGCCACGTCAGCTGGCGGACATGCTGCTCGACCAGCTCATCTTCGAGGCGGAGGATCGAGTCGCGTACATCGCGGAGTACGAGCTCTGGCTCGAGGCGGGGCGCCGCCCGGAGCTCCGCGAGCCGGCCACCGCGTGGTGCGACGCGGTGCAGCTGGCCGTCGCCGGCGCGATGGAGAAGCTCGGCAGCACCGACCCGGCGGCCGATGCGAGCCTGGTGGTCGCGGCGATCGACGGCCTCGGCGAGCGAGCGCTGGCGCGCGAGGACGACGCCGCGCAGGCCGCGAAGGAGTTCAGACCCCAGCTTCGGCGGCTGATCGAGAGGCTCGTCGGCTAGTTGTTGCCCTGCTGGCGCAGGTAGCGCTCGAAGTCCCGCGCCAGCGCCTCGCCCGAGGGGACGTCCTCCTCGACGTCCAGTCGCTCCGCCTGCTCCTCCTCGAGCCGCTTGACCAGCTCCTCGATCTCCGGGTTCGCGGCGACGGCGCGGCTCACCTGGCTCTCGTAGGAGTCCGACTCCTCCTCCAGCCCGGATGCCTCGACGGCGACGCCCACGAGGCCCTCGAGGCGCCGAAGCAGCGCCAGCGCGGCCTTCGGGTTGGGAACGGCCGCGACGTAGTGCGGCACCGCGGCCCAGAGGCTGGCCGAGGGGATGCCGCGCCGCCGGCAGGAGTCGTGAAGCACGCCGACCACGCCGGTTGGGCCCTCGTAGTTCGAGCGCGCCAGATCGAGTCGCTCGACCAGCTCCTCGTCCGAGGCGAGACCCGTGATCGGCACGGGCAGGGTGTGCGCGACATCGGCGATCAGGGCCCCCAACGTCACCACCATTTCGATCCCGAGCATCTCGGCTGCCTCTGCGACACCGTCGGAGAAGGTCCGCCAGCGCAGGTTCGGCTCGGTCCCCGCCAGGAGGACCAGATCACGTTCTGCGCCGGCGGGCGTGGCCGCGAGGAACACGTTCCCAGGCCATTCGATCTCCCGGGTCTGGCCCTCGGTCAGGCTGATGGTCGGCCGGTTGGCCTGGAAGTCGAAGAACTCCTCCGGGTCGATCTGCGCGATCACCTCGGCATCGAGGGATTCGGCGGCGGTTGTCAGTGCGGTGGTGGCTGCCCCAGCGGCATCGTTCCAGCCGGCGAAGGCGCAGACCAGAACCGGCGATCGAAGCTGCGGAGGCTCGGCCTCCCACGCGAGCGCGTCCATGTTTCGAGACTAGCGCCTTCGAGCCGGCGGGTACCCCGTTCGCATTTTGCGGCGTCTTCGCGGGGCGGGAGCGTCCGTCCCGGCGGGTTGAATCGGCGGGTCGAAGCCACGGCCTCCACGACACCGATTGCCGAGCTGCAGCCCGGGCAGCGCTTCCAGGGCATTTACGCCTGCGTTCGCAAGGACCGGCTCTCCGCGCGGAACGGCTCGATCTACCTGTCGATGGAGCTCCGCGACCGGACCGGGTCGATTCCGGCCCGTGCCTTCCGCGACGTCGACCGGCTCGCCGCCCGGTTCGAGCGAGGTGACGCGATCCGAGTCTCGGGGAAGGTCGAGCGGTTCCGCGGAGAGCTCGTCGCTGAGGTCGAGGACATCCAGTCGATCGAGCAGGATCAGGTTGATCCCGCCGGCTTCCTGCCGGCCGCCTACCGCGATGCCGAGGAGCTCCAGGGATTCCTCGAGCACCTGGCCAGGGAGGTCCACGATCCCGCGCTGCGCCAGGTCGTGGAGCGCGTCCTCTTCACCGAGCCGGTCGCGAGTGGATTCCGGCGGGCACCCTGCACCAGGGCGGGACACCACGCCTATATCGGCGGACTCATGGAGCACACCGTGGCGGTGGCGACGCTCGTTCTCGAGGTCTCGCAGCTCCACCCCAGGCTCGACTCCGACCTGCTGATGGCCGCGGCGCTCGTGCACGACGTCGGCAAGGTCCGCGAGTTCGTCTACGGAGCGGAGTTCGGGATCACCGAGGAGGGGCGGCTGATCGGCCATCTGGCACTCGGCGCGGAGATCGTCGGCTCCGCGGCCGGCGATCTGCCGGCCGAGCGCCGGGCCGCGCTGCTCCACTGCCTGCTCTCCCACCACGGCGCCGAGGGCGGCCGCGCCGGCTCGGGCGGCCGCGGCTTCGGCACCCCCGAGGCGCTCGCCCTCTACCGGCTCAACGCGCTCGACGCCGGCGTCAAGGGCGCCCTGGAGCACGGGCTGTAGATCCCTCCGGCGGCTTGGCGGGACGCAGCCCCCGCACCGCCAGCTGAGCCGCGATCAGCAGGGCGAACCCGGCGAAGATCAGCTCGAGGGCTCGCTGCGGGACCTCGTTCGCGACCACCACCCCGATCCCGACCCCGAGCGGTGAGAGCGCCCCGATGATGAGCCCCTCCCGCACCCGCACGTTGCCGTAGCCGAGCTGGCGCCAGACGGCCACGATCGCGACGGGGACGATCGCCAGCAGCGAGGTCGCCTCCGCGCGCACCTGCGACATATCCATGAAGATCGCGAGCGCCGGGACGAAGAGGATGCCGCCGCCCACGCCGAGCAGGCCGCCGACCATTCCCCCCGCAAAGCCCATGATCGCCGCCGCGATCGAGCTCACGGGATGATCAGCTCCACGGCCACGACCACCAGCAGGATCGCGAACAGCAGCGAGATCGCCCGCTCGGGCAGGCGCTGCTGGAGCGCGGTGCCAGCCACGACCCCGGCAATCGCGGGCACGCCGACCAGGGCGGCGTTGGGCGGGTCGACGTTCCCGTAGAACGCCTGCACCGTCACCGCCAAGGCGGCGATCACCACGATCGCCATCATGCTCGTGCCGGTCGCCTCGCGCTCTCCGTAGGCGAGCCAGACGATCAGCAGCGGCACCATCACGCTCCCGCCCCCGACGCCGAGCAACCCGCTGAAGGCACCGGCGGCGGTGCCGATCACCGCCAGCTTCAGAGTCCGCGGCATGGCGGGCGATACTAGAGCCGCCATGAACCCGTTGCCGGGAGACGAGAGCACCGCTGAAACCGAGCTCGATCGTCTGATCGCGCCGCTGCGCGAGGACCCCGAGCGTGCCGCCATCCTCACGGACGTCGACGGCACGATCGCTCCGATCGTCCTCGACCCGACCGAGGCGGCCGTGCCGAAGCACACGCGGGAGCTGCTCCAGGAGCTGGCCCGGCGCTACGCGCTCGTCGGCGCGCTGAGCGGCCGCCGCGCCGAGGACGCGAAGCGGGTGGTGGGCCTGGACGGGCTCGCCTACTCCGGCAACCACGGCTTCGAGCTGCTCCTCCCCGGTGAGTCCGAGGTCCGGCCCGATCCCTCGCTCGACGGCCACGAGGCGGATGCGCCTCGCTTCGTCGCCGGCCTCAACCGGGCGGACCTCGAGGGAGCGGGCTTTCGGATCGAGGACAAGGGGGCGATCGTCGCCCTGCACTGGCGCGGCGCGGCCGACGAGGCCGGCGCCGAATCGCTCGCCCACGAGATCGCGAGCGAGGCCGAGTGGCAGGGGCTGGTGCCGCACCGGGGGCGAAAGGTCCTCGAGATCCGGCCGAACGTCGCGATCAACAAGGGGATCGCCGTGGCCGCGCTGATCCCGGCGCGGCCGGTGGAGGCGGCTCTCTACGGCGGCGACGACCGCACCGATGTCGACGCGTTCACCGCGCTGCGGACGCTCGAGCAGGACGGTCAGCTGCGCTCGACCGTGAGCGTCGGCGTCGCCTCCGAGGAGTCTCCGCCGGAGGTCTCGCGCGAGGCCGATCTCGTGGTTGACGGTCCCAACGGCTTCGTCGAGGTGCTGGAGGCGCTGGCAGCGCCGTGACCTTCTGCGACCTGTTGCGGATGACCGTGCTGCTGGCCGCGGGGGCGGCGACCGTGCTGGCCGCCGTGACGGTGATCGCGGTGAGCGGCGGCTCCGACACCCTGACCATCTACGTGGCCGCGGTCTGGTGGACGGTGGCGCTCGTCGGCGGTCTCCTGCTGGGTCGCCCGAGCAGGGCCGTGGAGGCGATGACCCCGGTGCTTGCGGAGGCGCGCATGGCCACCGCCCTGCCCGAGATGGGTAATCCGACGCGCGCGGCCCTCGCCCGCCTATGGCCGATCGGCGCCTTCGCCCTGATCGCAGGCGTGCTCGGGTTCGTCTTCCCGGGGGTGGCAGCGGTCGGCGCGGGCTTCGCGCTCGCGGCCGCGCTTGCGTGGCGCTCGCGTGAGAGGGCCGTCGCGGCGATCGAGGAGCGCGACGGGGTCCGCTTCTACGTCGAGCCCGGCTCGGCGCTGCAGCCCGTCAAGCTGATCCGGTCGCCCGGTCTCCGGCGAGACCGCCCGCCGCCCGGCCATCCGCCTCCCCCTCCGACCGCGACCGCCTGAGGAGAAGCCGCCCCGCCCGGGAGAGAGCGGGCGGGACGGCTTCGCCATCAATCGGGACTAGGCGGGAACCGGCGCCTCCTGCGCCTCGCTGGGCGCCTCGCGCGCCATCTCCATGTGCGCCTTGCTGTCGCGCGTGCGGATCAGGACCAGCGTCGCGACGAAGCCCAGCGCCGCGATCACCGCACCAGCGAGGAAGGCGTCCTGGAATCCCTCGGTGAGGGCGTTCGGCAGCGTCGACCCGCCGCTCGCCATCACGTCATCCGTGCGCGAAGTGGCGATCGTCGAGAGGACGGCCAGGCCGAGTGCCCCGCCGATCTGCTGCGAGGTGTTGATCAGCCCGCTGGCCAGGCCCTGCTCGCGCTCCTCCACGCCCGCGACGGCCGCGATCGTCGAGGTCACGAAACCGAACCCGAGGCCGATCGCCGCCAGCAGCGACGCACCGACGATGTCGGTGAGGAAGCCGCCCCCCACCGAGACCTGGCTGAACCAGACCAGGCCGGCGGCGACGAACAGCATTCCGGCGGCCAGGATCGGCTTGAAGCCGAACCTCGTCACGAGCTGTCCACCGAACCCCGCGGCGACGATGATGGTCACCGCCAGCGGCAGGTAGGAGAGCCCGGCGTGGATAGCGCTGTAGCCGAGCACCTGCTGCATGTACAGGGAGATGAAGTAGAACATCGAGAACAGGGAGGCTCCGAGCAGCAGGCCGACGACGTTCGCGCCGGTCAGCGTGCGGATCCGGAAGATCCTGAACGGAACCAGCGGGGCCTTCGAGCGCAGCTCGATTGCCACGAAGATCCCGATCAGGGCCACCGAGGTGGCCAGGAGGCTGATGATCTTGGTCGAGCCCCAGCCCGAGTTGCTGGCGTCCAGCAGCGCGTAGGCCAGCAGCGAGAGGCCGGCGGTGATGCTCACGGCACCGGCGGCGTCGTAGTGACGCGTGGTCGACTCCGAGCGGCTCTCCGGGATCAGGCCCGGCGTGAAGGCGAGCGCGATCGCGGCGACCGGGACGTTGACCCAGAGGACCCACTCCCAGCCGAGGCCGTCCGTGAGGATGCCGCCGAGCAGGACGCCGGCCGCACCGGCCGAGCCCGCCACGGCACCCCACGCGCCAAGGGCCTTGTTTCGCTCAGCGCCGTCCTTGAACAGGCCTGTGACGATCGAGAGCGCCGAGGGGGACACGATCGCGGCGCCCAGGCCCTGCGCGGCGCGGGCCGCGATCAGCTGACCCTGGGTGGTGGCGAATCCCGCCGCCAGCGAGGCGATGCCAACGACGGCCAGGCCGGTCATGAAGACGCGGCGCCGGCCAAGGAGGTCAGCTGCGCGCCCGCCGAGTAGGAGGAATCCTCCGAACGCGATCACGTACGCGTTGACGATCCACGGGAGGTTCTCCTCCGAGAAGTTCAGTCCCTTGCCGATGCTCGGCAGGGCGACGTTGACAATGGACGCATCGAGCACCACGATGAACTGTGCGACGCAGAGCAGGATCAGCGCGGTCCAACGTCTCTCCAGATATTCCTGTGCGGTTGTCATCCCCCTTGACTCCTTTCCTTCGTGTTCCGGCTGCTCCCGCCGGCCTCACCTAGATGACGAACGGGATTTGGCGAAAAAGACAACTGGGTGTACCCTTCATTCGGAATCGGATTTCCGGTTTCGGTTAGAACTATACGGAACTTTCATTCCGTTTGCAACGTGAGCATCGGCACACCTCGTAAGACTCCCGGTCGAGAGGACCAGACCAAATGACAGTCGTCACAGAGATCAAGCCCGCCGACTCCAACGGAACCCCACGCGCCCTCCGCGCCGATGCTCGCCGCAACCGAGAGGCGGTGATCGTGGCAGCCAAGAAGCTCTTCGCCGACGAGGGGCTGGATGCTCAGATGCCGGACGTCGCGAAGGCCGCGAAGGTCGGCGTCGGCACCGTCTACCGCCACTTCCCCACCAAGGAACACCTGATCGCGGCGCTCGCCGATGACCGCTTCGAGCGACTGGCGGAGAAGGCCCGCGAGGGCATCGAGGCCGACGATCCATGGGAGGGCCTTTGCGACTTCATCCGCTACTCCGCTCGGATTCAGGCTGATGACCGCGGCCTCTGCGAGGTCATGGGCTCCCGGCCGGAGGTGATGAGCGAGGCGGCGTACGCGGTCGGCCTGGACGAGCTCTGCGACAAGCTCGTCAAGCGAGCTCAGCGCTCAGGAGACCTGCGCAAGGACCTCGACTGGCAGGACATCCCGATGGTCGCCTGCAGCCTCGGGCGGATCACGGCGGCCGAGGCCGGTCCCGCGGTGGGTCGCTGGCCGCGCCTGGTCGAGATCGCGATCGACGGTCTTCGCGCCCCAGGCAGCTCGAAGCTGCCGAAGCCCCTCCCTAGTTCGTAGCCCGCCCTGCCTTCCGCAGCGGCGCGAACGAGCGCCATGCCCGCGTGTTCGCGACCTGCTCCGCGGAGAGCCAGGCCCGCCGCGCGGTCGCGACCGAGTACTTGATGTTGGAGAGCGTGTCGGTGCCGTGGGCGTCGGTGTTGCAGACGATCCGCACGCCGGCCTCGGCCGCGAGCTTCGCGTGGTGCTCGTTCAGGTCGCGACGGTTCGGGTTCCCGTTGATCTCCATCATCGTGCCGGTCCGCACCGCCGCCTCGACAATCCGCTCGATGTCGACGCCGTAGGGCTCGCGCCGCAGCAGCAGCCGGCCCGTGAGATGGCCTATGCAGTCGAGCAGCGGGTGGTCCATCGCCGCGATCACCCGATCGCTCATCGTCTTCTCCGAGATCGCAAAGGAGGTGTGGACGCTGCCGATCACCCAGTCGAGCTCGGCGAGGAGCTCATCCGGGTAATCGAGTGAGCCGTCCAGGCCGATGTTCACCTCGGACCCGGCCAGCAGCCGGA
>JBKPLC010000115.1:0-24752 GCA_046731495.1 Actinomycetota bacterium
CAGGGCTGACCCGCCGGGCTCTTCTGCTTGGGAGCGAGCTCCAGATCGACGGCCATCGATTTACCTTAATCGATTGAATAGATGATTGTCAACCTTTACCATTCACAGGGCCCAGAGATCGTGCCCGGTGCAAGCGAACACCCTGATCGCAGCTAACGTCGTGGGCCAGATGCCATGGACGAAATGACGGACAACGTCCCCGAGGTCCTCTTTGTCTGCGTCCACAACGCCGGTCGCAGCCAGATGGCGGCCGCGCTCTTGGAGCGGGAAGCGCAGGGCGCGGTACGAGTGATCTCGGCGGGCAGCGAGCCGGCGGATCAGCTCAATCCGGCAGTTGTCGAGGCGATGGAGGAGATCGGCATCGACATCTCGGCGGAGCGGCCGAAGAAGCTCCAGGACGACATGGTGCGCGAGTCCGACGTCGTGATCACGATGGGATGCGGCGACGCTTGTCCTATCTATCCCGGTAAGCGATACGAGGACTGGGAGCTCGAGGACC
Source organism: Actinomycetota bacterium (assembly GCA_046731495.1). Taxonomy (GTDB): domain Bacteria; phylum Actinomycetota; class Thermoleophilia; order Solirubrobacterales; family 70-9; genus DASUPK01. The sequence goes on from JBKPLC010000115.1 coordinate 500, forward strand.
CGGCCGGCAAGGACCTGGAGACGGTGCGGCGCATCCGGGATGAGATAGCCGACAGGATCAGCGCTTTGACGAAGTCGTTGACCGAGCCCTCGGCCGCCGGCTGAACGCCGCTTGACGGAGCCGCTCCCCCGCAGGCTGCTCGCCGAGTTCCTGGGCTCGGCCTTCCTCGCGGCGGTCGTGATCGGCTCCGGAATCGCGGCGGCGAATCTCTCGCCGGGCGATATCGGTCTGCAGCTCTTCGAGAACGCCGCGGCCACCGCCGCCGGGCTGTTCGCGATCATCCTCATGTTCGGGCCCGTTTCCGGCGCGCATCTGAACCCGGTCGTCTCGGCGGTCGACGCGAGCTTTGGAGGCCTTCGCTGGCGACACGCCCTCGCCTACATGCCCGCCCAGGTCGCCGGCTGCATCGCCGGGGCAATCGCCGCCAACGCCATGTTCGCTCTGGCCGCGATCAGCATCTCCGACAAGCACCGGGCGAGCGAGGCTCACCTATTCGCTGAGGTGGTCGCGACCCTGGGATTGCTCCTGGTCATCTTCTCGCTCGCCCGCACTCGGCGCACGTCGATGGTGCCAGCGGCCGTGGGTACCTACATCGGCGCGGCGTACTTCTTCACCAGCTCCACGAGCTTCGCGAACCCGGCGATCACGGTGGGCCGGATGTTCTCGGATACCTTCGCCGGCATCGCCCCAGTGTCGGTGCCTGCGTTCATCGCCGCACAGCTCGCTGGGGGCTTGATCGCCTTCGGCGTGATCCGGGTTCTCTACCCGGACATCACGCCCGCCGAGGCGGCCGACGTGATGATTCCGCAGGAAGAGCCCTCGGCCGCCTGACGTTCGTCTCGTCTTCACAGGCTGTTCACGGGATCAGCCGAACCCCGCCGTACCTTCGAATCGATGCCTGAGAACGACCCAACCCAGCGCTTGGGGCTGAGCGTCCCCTACGACTGGTGGCCATCGGCGCCGATCCTCAAGGAGATGGAGGCGGCCGGCTTTCGCTTCGTCCAGGTCCCGTCTCCTCCGGCATCGGTGCTCCGCACGCCTCGCTTGTTGATCCGGCACGCCTTCGCCCTCTCCGACGCGCTGGCGACCGCCGGCCTCCGCCCCATCCTGCACGGCCCCGGCGAGATCCGCGCCGGCACCCCCGACGGTGATGCGGCGCTCGAGGGCCTGATCGCTTACGCGGCGGAGCTCGACGCCTCCCACGTCGTCTACCACGCGGCGAACCTGCCGGACGAGCCCGCCAGCGAGGACGCTCGTCTGGCGGAGACGCGGGCGCTGGCCGTCCATGCCTCACGGGCGGAGCGCCTGGGTGTGATCATCGCGCTCGAGAATCTGGCGCCGGTCTACCCCGCGCCGGACGCCCTCTCGTTCACGCCGCTGATCCTCCGCACGATGGCGAAGCGGATCTCCTCGCCCGCCGTCGGGCTCTGCCTCGACGTGGGCCACGCGAACATCGTGGCGGGCACCCGGCGGACCGATCCGCTCGAGCTGATCGAGCCGGCGCTCGACCGCGCCGTCCTCTTCCACCTGCATGACAACCTCGACGCGCGCCGGGGCGACCAGGGCTCGCCGGAGCTCGACCCGCTCCGCCTCGACCTGCACCTGCCGCCCGGCAGGGGCACGGTGCCGTGGCAGCGGCTCGCTCCGCTGTTCGCCCGCAAGGGCGGTGCACCTCTGATCCTCGAGGTCCACCCGCCGCGTCCCTCGGCCGCCCACCTTTACGAGGCGGCCGTCGAGGCGGTGGCTCCCCCGGCCGTCCCGGCGACCGTCTGAGCTTCTAGCTGCCGGTCAGCGTTCCCTGGCCCTGCGCCGGGTCGTCCGCGCCGGCGGTGGCCTGGTCGCTGGTGATCCCCTTCAGCGTGAGCGCGCCGTCATTCGCGACGTCCACGGCCACCTGCACCGCTTGGCCGGCGTTCAGCTTCCCGAGGTCGATCCCGTTCGGCACACTCAGCGTGGCCAGGTCGCGCTCCGCCTCCCGGACATCGTCAGCCGAGAGGACCAGCTTCGGCGAGTCACCCGGACAGGTCGCCTGGACCACCGCCTCGAGACTCGCCTGGGTCGCCTGCTCGGTCACGCTGACCGTCGTCTGGGTGAGCTCCGGCTCGCTCACCGGCGGCGAGGGAAGGCCGTCCGGGGGCGGCGTGCAGTCGGGGTCCGGCTCGATCGGATCGATCGGATCGATCGGCTTGAACTTCTCGCTGCCGACGCGGACGGTCACGTCCACTCGTGAGCCGACCGACGGGGGCTTCGCCTGAGTCGGATTCGGCGCGCTGACCAGTACCGAGGCGCCCACCCCGGAGACGGCGTAGACGTAGTGGTCCTCTTCGACCGGCGAATCCGCGCAGCTCACCCCCGGCTGTTCGAGGTTGGCGCAGTAGGTGACGGTTCCGGTGAAGCTCGCCGAATCCGCCGTTCCGACACGGTTCCGCTCGCCGTTCTCGGCGTAGGTCCCGTTGGCGAGCCGCCGCACCGGGACCTCGAGCTTCGCGCCGACGTCGGGCAAGGCGTCGGCGTGGATCGCGATCAGCGCCCCGGTCGAGATCGTGTAGCTCCGCGCAACCGGATTCACCCTGACCACCGTCCCGGCGAAGGTCTCCGGCGTCTCCGCCTGCTTCTTCTTTTTCTTCTTCTTCTTGTTTCCGCCGCCTCCGCCGCCGCTTCCTCCTCCGCCGCCGGAGCTCGTGGTGGTTGTCGAGGCGACCGCGGCCGGCGCGGCGGCGGGAGCACTGCCGGAGCCACCGCCGCCGCCTGGTGCGGAGGGCGACTCGGTGGGCGGCCCCTCAGTGACGACGGTCGGGCCGCCGGGCGAGGCGATGATCTTGCTCAGGTTCGGGCTGATCGCGGTGCCGATGACGACGCCGAACCCGAGGGCGAGCGCAGCGAACGCGGTCGCCATTTGGATCGGCATCGGCAGGGCCGCGAGCCAGCCGCCGCTCACGGGAGGGGTGCCGACGGGCGCCGGTGGGAGGTAAGGCAGCGCCAGCGGCGGCCCGACGCGCTGGCCGCACTCGACGCAGTAGCGCTGGTCGATCGCCAGCCGCGCGCCGCAGCTCGAGCAGGGCCCGCGGACGTTCATGCCCTCCCCGGCCATTCGGTTAGCTGGTCGCGGACTTCGCCGGCCTCAGCTCGTTGCCGCACTGCCAGCAGAAGACGGCGCCCCGGGCCTGCAGCGCGCCGCAGGCTGGGCAGGTTCCGGCGGCACCGGCCTCGCCGAGCTTGAGCAGCCGTTCAACCTGGCCGAGCTCCGCGTCGACCTCCTGGAGCTTGGCCGCCTGCTTGTTGAGCACGTCGAGGCGGTAGTGGTCGCGGGCGGCCATCTCGTAGGCCATCCCGCCGAGGTCCCACTGCAACTCCGCGAACTTCCGCGAGAGCTCCTCGCGCTGCTTCAGCAGCTCCGAGTGGCCGACCGGGGTCCCGCCGGGGCCGGCTCCGTTCTGGCCGGCGGCCGCGACTTTGCGCTTACCGCCCTTTCCCTTGGGGCCGACCGCGGCCGGCTTGACGATGGCCCGCGGCGGCTTACCTGCCTGCCGCAGGGTCTCCATGAATCCCGGGCGCCTGCCGCTGGGCTTCTTCGCGTCGGCCATGGTCAGCACCCGATGCAGGTCGCGCCGCTGCCGCCGCCGGCCTGTCCGTTTGGATCGAGCTTCTCCGGTTCGCCTCCGGTGGCGACCACATCCGGTCCGTTCTTGGCCTGTTCCTGCGGCGAGGCATTGGTATCGGCCGACTGAATCCCCTCGGTCGAGCCGCTGCCGCCCTGCACGACGTTGGCCTGGCCCGGCGCGCTGTCCGCCGCCGCCTTTGCCGACTTGTCCTTCGCCGGGGCCGAAGCCGTGGTGTCGGTGGGCGTCGAGTCCGTCGTGGTCGTCGCCGGCGCCTGGGCCGCCACGGTCGTCGTGCCGCCGTTGTCGTCCTTGCCGATCAGGACACCAAGCAGCAGGAAGACTCCGAGGAGGGCGATGGCACCGATGGCCATGATCGGGGACCACTGCTGGGTTGGGGCGGGGGCGGCGGTGGCAGCCGGGGTCGCCCCATTCGCCATCGACTGCCCACCAACGAGGCGGCGCTCGTAGTCCACCCGCGCCTCTCCGCGGCGCCAGCCGCAGTTGACGCAGTAGCGCTGGTCGGTGGCGAGCACGGAGCCGCACTGCTCGCAGGTGTCGCCCTCCTGACCGACGACCGGCAGCCCGATGGTCTCTCCCTCCCCCGTTCCAGGTGTGGTTGCCATGTGAGTCCCTCCTATCTCCAAAGGCCTATTTGAGGACCGTCGGCGGCGCCTGGATCGTCACATCGGACCCGGTGGGGTCGCCGATGAAGTAGATGACGTACGGCGCCGGCTTCGCGTTGTGCTTGAGCTTCTTGATCTGCCCGCGGCCGGCGGCCACGATCTTGCCGCCCTGCCGCGCCACGGCAAACAGGATCAGATGTGACTGGTCGACCTTCGACTCGTCCTTGACCGTGCCGGTGACCTTGACGCCCGAGAAGTCGCTGTCGAACGCGGGCTCGCTCACCTTGAACTCGGGCAGCGCGTCCGCCGGCGGCTTGCCCTCTGGCTGACCGACCGTCACCTTCGCGGTCTTGCCCTCCTCGACCTGGTCGTTGACCCAGTAGAAGGTCTCGTGCGGCTTGATCAGCGCGACGTGGTTGAGCGCGTAGTCGAGGCCGGCGGCGTTGTTCTCGTAGATCGTCTGCTTCCCGTTCTTGATGTCGACCAGAATCGGAACGCCGACGAGCATCTTGTTCGACTCGTTGGTGAGCGGCACGATGATCGCGTCGCCGTTCTCGTCGTGCAGCAGGGTGGCGTCGCCGACCTCGACGTCCTTGTTCGGCTTCGGGATGACCAGCGGCTTCGGGGCCGTGGCCTCGGCGCGCTCGCGGATCGCACGCGCCTTGTCCTGGCTCGACTGGCAGGCGGTGAGCGTGAGCCCCGCGAGAACCGCCAGTGCCAGGGAGCTGATGGACCATCGGATCAACCGAACCCCCCGCTGACGTACTCGCGGGTGCGCTTCGCCCTCGGCGCCCCGAAGACCTGATCGGCGTCGCCGTACTCGACCAGATCGCCGAGGTACATGAACCCGACGCGGTCGGCGACCCGGTACGCCTGCTGCAGGTTGTGGGTGACGATCACGATCGCCACGTCGTTCCGCAGGCTGATGATCAGGTCCTCGATCAGGGAGGTCGAGCGCGGATCGAGCGCCGAGCAGGGCTCATCGAGCAGCAGCACCTCGGGATTGACCGCCAGCGAGCGGGCGATGCAGAGCCGCTGCTGCTGACCGCCTGAGAGTCGCAGTGCCGGACGCATCATGTCGTCCTTGACCTCGTCCAGGAGACCGGCGCGGGCGAGCGCCTCCTCGACGGCCGGGCGCAGCGCCGCCCGCGACGGCCGCCGCGAGCCGCGCTCGCGCAGGCCGTAGGCGACGTTGTCGAAGATGCTCATCGGAAAGGGGTTGGGCTGCTGGAAGACCATTCCCACCTTGCGGCGCAGCTCCGTGACGTCGTGGAGATCGACATCGTCGTCATCCAGGTAGATCGTTCCGGTGCGCCTAGCGGTCGGGGTCTGGTCGACGAGACGGTTGAGCGAGCGGAGCAGCGTTGTCTTGCCGCAGCCGGATGGCCCGATCAGGGCCAGGACCTGGCCTTGATTGACCTCGAGGCCGACGGCCTTCACCGCGGCCTTGCCGGCGTAGGCGACGCCGAGCTCCTCGGTCCTCATGCGCTGCTTGACCTTGCCCGCCCTGCCGTCCCGCTTGCGTGGCGCGCTGAGCAGCCCCGAGGCGGCGGACTTGATGGCCTCCGTTGCGCCGGAGCGTCCCTTCGGCGGCTCGACGATCGTCGGCTCCTCGTCCACGACGATGCGACGGACGGGAGGCGGTGACTTCAGCGGGCCCATGGGTCACTCCTTTGCCTGGCTATGAGGTCGACGGTGAAGTTCATGAGGATCACGAGGATCAGCAGGACGAATGCGGCGGCGTACGCCTTCTCCGGCGCGTTCCCCTCCCCGGCCGGAGAGTTGTTGTAGACGTAGCTGGTCAGGGTGCTGCCGGTCCCCGTCAGGGTGCTGAGGATCGGCGTGTCGCCCTGTGGCTCGAGCGTGGCCGTCCCGCCGAGCAGCAGGATCACGATCGCCGTGTCGCCGGCGATCCGTCCCATGCCGAGCGTGGTGCCGGTGGCGATCCCCTTGCGTGACGCCGGCAGCAGGACGCGGCGGATCGTGGAGATCTTGTCCTTGCCGAGCGCGTAGGACGCCTCACGCACGTGCGCCGGGATCGATTGCAGCGCCTCGCGCGTGGCGCCGACGATCAGGGGCAACGCGATCAGGGACATCATGATCCCGGCGATCAAGAACGACCGCCCGAAGACCGCACCGCCCTCGGCCGTGAATGAAAGGAAGCCGAAGGCGCCTTGGCTGAAGACCAGCAAGCCGAAGATCGCCAGCACGATCGTGGGCGTGCCGGCGACGATCTCGACGCCGGACTCCACCCCCCGGGCAAGCCAGGCGGGCCGCCCGTACTCGCTCAGCCAGACGGCGGTGGCCACTCCGATCGGCAGCGCGATCAGCGTGCCGAGCGCGGTCAGGAGCAGCGTTCCCTCGATCGGATCGAGGTAGCCCCCCGCCGTGCCCGTGATCTGAGTGGTCGAGACCGAGATGGGATGCTCGAAGAGCGCGCTCACGCTCAGGTACTGGAGCCCCCGGACCAGCATGTAGATCACGATCGAGCCCGCGATCGCGCAGAGCAGGAGGCCGCAGAACCAGGCCGCGGCGAGCCCGAGGCGATCGATCGCGCTCCACGGCACCATCTCCTCCTGCCGGAGGACGTCGCGGTCGCGGCGCGGGAGCCTCGGCCGGGGGAGCTTGAGCGTGTCCGGGGTGCTCATACCGGCGAGAGCGTGTAGGTCCGGAGCTGGCGCCTGATGTACCAGCCGATGAACGACAGGAAGGCGGCGGAGACGAGCAGCACCGCCGCGTAGGCGTAGAGCGTCTGCGCGAAGGGCTCGACGGAGAGCCCCTCGGCGTTATCGACGATCGTCGCGGCGAGGGGCCGGGCCGGCTCGACCGGGAAGATGAAACCGTCGAGCGGGTTGGGCTGGAACCCGACCGAGCCCGTGACCATCGAAAGCATGATCGCCTCGCCCAGGGCGCGGGCGGTGGCCAGCACCGCCGCGGCGACGATCGCCGGCCGGGCCGCGCGGACGCTCACCGTCCAGAGCGCGCGCCAGCGGTTGATGCCGAGCGAGACAGCTCCCTCCCGCCACGTGGTCGGCACGGCGCGGAGCGCGTCGACCACGATCGCGATCATGATCGGGGTGATCATCACCGTCAAGATCGCTACCCCGACCCCCCAGCTGAACCCGTTGAGGGCGACCACGCCGGCGACCGAGTCCTTGGCCGATTGCGTGACCAGGTGGTTGCCGACGAACTTGACCACCACCAGGATCCCGATCAGGCCGTAGATCACCGACGGCACCGCGGCGAGGAGGCGGACCACCGGCTCGAGCACGCGGCGGATCGTCTCGGGGGCGAACTCGACGATGAACATCGCGGAGAGAACGGCGAACGCCGTCGAGATGACCACCGCCGTGATCGTGATCAGCGCGGTCGCGTAGATCAGCGGCCACGCGTGCATCGTGTACTGGTACTTGGAGGGATCGCTCGGCGACTCGAAGATGTGGACCAGCTGGTCGTCGACGTTGCCGCCGGACCAGGGGCTGAACCAGGCGAGGCCGTTGTGGGAGAACGACGGCCACGCCTTCTGGAAGACGAAGACGATCATCCCGGCGATCAGCGCCAGGACGATGCACGCCAGCGCGCCGAGCAAGAGCTCGGCGCGCTGGTCGCTGCGGTTCCTCGGTCCCGCCTTTTGGAGACCGACACGGCGTCTCATCAGTGGAGCGGCACCCACTCAGTGCTGATGATGTTGTTCGCCTTCTTGTTGTGAGTGACCCAGTTGATGAACTTCTTGGCCCCGCCGATCGGAGCTCCACGCGTGACGTAGTAGAAGCTCCGCACGCCGCCGTACTGGAACGACGCCGCATTTCTCAGCGTGCAGGACACGCCGTTGTAGTCGACGGTGTGCACGCCATTGGTGAAGGCGAGCGAGACGTAGCCGATCGCCCTCGGGTCGCTCTGGACGCTCTGCTGCACCAGTCCGTTGGAGCTCTTCGCGGCAACGAACGAGCCCTGGTTGGTACCGCCCAGGAAGATGTTCCTGAAAGCGTCATGGGTTCCCGAGGTGGCGGCGCGCCCGACCGGGTCGATGCCGCCGCTGATCGTGGATCCCGGGACCTGGGTCCAGTCGGTGAACGTCGGGCCCAGGAAGATCTTCTTGATCGTGTCCTGGGTGACGTTCCCGAGCGGGTTCGAGTTGTTCGTGATCATGCAGATGGCATCGCGCGCGACCCTGGTGAACACCAGGCCGCCCGGGTCGCCGGCTGCGGGATCCCTCGAGGACTCCCCGATCGTGACGCGACCCTTGGAGACGTCCGAGATGCCGACGTTCGAGCCGCCCTGCAGGATCTTGAAGCCGAACTTCTTGCCCTTCTTCGTCTTGATGAACTTGCTGGCGAGCTTGACCGTCAGCGGGTAGACGGACGTCGATCCGCTGATCGTGATGATCTTCTTCGCCTGCGCCGCGGCGGGCACCGCCGCGAGCATCGAGACGGTGGCTAGCACCGCCAGCAGGCGAATCCGAGTTCTTGACACAGGCGCTCCTTTCGGTCTCTCAGTCGAGGACGCGCGCAGTGTCGACGCGGGTCGCCGGGGCGGTGTGACTAGACCGTGACCATCCTGTAAGAGCGATGTAAATCGCCCAAGATGCAGGAGAAAAACCGTCGGGGTTACCCGGCCGGTTTCTCCTTCAAACGAACAGCGGCCACGCTTTCGCGCGGCCGCTGTCGAGAGTGAGGAGTAGTGATGCGTTACTTCTTCTTCTTGCCCCCCTTGCACTTGCCGTAGCCCGCCAGCGCCAGCTGCTGGGGCGCCGAGACGAACTCGCCGACGGTCGAGCCGAACGTCGGCTCGCCCATCACGAGGAGCCAGACCTTGGTCTTCGGCTCCCCGGGCCTCTGACACGGGTTGGACTCGAAGGCGATCTTCTGCTCCGCGGTGTTGCCGCCCGAGATGGCCTGTCCGTGGGGCAGGCCCGCGTTCGGCGGCGGGCCCGCAGAGGCCGCTGTGACCGTCTGGCGATCGACGATCCCGCAGCCGTAGCCCGCTCCCGGGATGTCCCCTTCGCACTGGTGGAGAGCGCCCTCGTTGACGCCGCCGCCACTCGTGCCGGTCACCACAGGCTCGTCACCGGGCTCGACGATGCTCTTGTTCGTGTAGATCGCGAACGCGCGGATCGTCTGGTCGCACGAGAATGTGACGTTCGCCGCGGCTCCGGCCGGCGTGCCCTGCGGGCTTACCGAGCCCGCGCAGCTGACCGGAAACGAGGTCGGGGGAGCGGAGGACTTCTTGCCGCCGCCCTTCTTGCCGCCCGACGAGTTGCCCGACTTGGCGCACGCCTTCTTGTAGGCCTTCAGGCTCACCTTGGTCGGTCCCTGGAGGTACTCACCGACGGTCGAGCTGTCGCCGCCCGGTCCGTTCTTGGTCGGGTCGGAATCGCCGCTGACGGCCAGGATGAACGAAGTGACAGCCGGCTCACCGCCGACGAACAGGAATATCTGGAACGGGTTCTTCTTGCCGCCCGCGCACGGGCTGGAGCCCAGCTTGATGTTCTGGATCACCTTCGTGCCCGCTGCGATCAGCTGGGTACAGGGCTGCCCGACGATCGCGTTGATGTTCGGACCATTGACGCCCGTCCCGGCCCCCTGCACCCGCTTGAAGCCGCCGCAGGTCGTCGGATTCGCGGTTGCGGAGGTCGAAGCTCCCGGAGTCGTGGTGTTCCAGCCGGTGGTGCCCGGCGCCTGGGTGCCGGGTGCCGCCCGGTTCGGAATGCCGCAGCCGAAGCCGGCGCCGGTGCCCTCACAGGTGAAGAACTGGCTCGCCCCTCCCCCACTCGGGTTGCTGTAGTCCTTGATCGGCTTGTTGCTGCCCACGCCGTAGGCGCGGACAGGCGCGTCGCAGACGAAGCTCAGCTTCGCGTTCGTGCTTGCCCCCTTCGGCTCGAGCTTCGCGTTGCAGTTGGCCACGGTCGCGGCCGATGCGGTGCCGGCCGAGCCAAGGGCCGTGACCCCCAGGACGGCGGCGAGTGAGACGAGGACAGCGATCCGCCGCTTGCCCCGCCAGCCGCGCTCGGATCGAGATGGCTTGATCACTTTGAGTGGCTCCTTTGATGCGAGGGTGCGCCGCAGCCGGAGGCGAGGCGCAACCCGTTTCATGTCCGCTCGAGGCGGACGGACGGCGGCAGTCTGCTTCGGCGGGAGCCCGGCGATGTTGCGATCCGGTGTACGCGATGTAAACGCGGTGACAACCGGGCGTGAGAAGTGAACGAAGGGCCGCCCCACGGCGGCCCCTCGTTCGTGGTGGACCCCTACTTGAACTTCCCGGGCGGGACGTGCAGCTCCATGAACTGGCCGCCTTCGACCAGCTCCGTGTCGCTGCCCGCCACGTGCACCTGCTCGTCGAGCAGGTAGGCGTCGTCCCCGAGGAAGGGCGCCGGGATCACGCCCGACGCCTCCTCGTCCTTGGTGATGAACCCGGGAGCGCCCGGCGTGAACAGGGCCGGATCCGCCTGAGCGATCCGGGTGAGCGAACCGCTGGCGATGTCGTAGATCCAGATGCCGGCGAGGTAGGACTGGTTGCCGGTGTCCTCCTGGATGATCACCTGGCCGCGGTTCTCCACGGTGAGGTTGTCCATCATCTGCGGACCCGGCGAGCCGGCACTCTGGGTGCCCCCGCTGCTGTCGGCTGTCCCGAGCGGCCCGTTGACCAGCAGCGCGATCTTGCCGCCCTGACTCGGGTCGGCCGGGTCGTTGAAGCGCAGCCTCCACAGGCGCGTGTGGCCGTCCAGCGTCCCGGCCGCGTTCGGTCCGATGTTCGACGTCGTCACGAAGTAGAAGTCGGACGGGTTGCTCGGATCCCAGGAGCCGTCCTCCGGCCGCTGGAACCCGGTGATGCCGGCGGCGACGCTGTCAGCCTCGAGGCTGCCCGCGGCTGAGCCGCCAACCGCAGCGTGGGCCGAGACGTCCTGGAGCAAGAAGTCGTGCTGCTCGCCCACCGCCCAGTCCGACTTCGAGACCTCGTTCTGCGGCACGCCTGCGACCTTGATGCCGAAGAGCTTGCCGTTGGCGAGGCCGGCCCTCTGCACTTCGTTGCCGGTGTCCTGCTTGGTGCCGACGTGTACGTAGACCTGGCCGGGCGTGCTGTCGTCGAGCTCGACCGAGGTCGTGGTGTCGCCGGTGCTCGGGTTGGAGACGACGTTCTCGAAGGCCATCGTGCCCAGCCAGGGCGTCAGCTCATAGCTCTGACCGGTATCGAGCACGTGTCCGAACGGACGGCCAGGCGGACTGGTGCTCTCCTCGCCATTGGTGAAAATGCGGCCGTCGTAGCCCTTGCCGGTGGCTGCGTTGTAGTACGCCGAGATCGGCGCCAGGTCAGCGGAGCAGAGCCGGTTGAGCCGGTTCGGCGCGACGTCACCGCTCGCGGCGACCCAGGTGCTGGTGACCGGATCCCAGACGTTCACCTGCTGGATCTGGTCCTGGCCGCTGACCACGCTCAGGTCGCTCTTGCGGACCACCCACCGGGAGACGAAGGCGCCGCGCGCGCCGTGCGCCCGAACCGCGCCCTCGCCGCTGGTCAGCTCGTGGTTCGAGAGCAGGGTGAAGGTTCCGTCCCCGTTGTCGTAGGCGCCGAGCCCGTCGGGGGTCCCGACCATTCGATAGCCGCCGACCGAGTCCCCGGTCGTCAGGATCGACTCGGTGACCACGCCGGGCTGTGAACGGACCAGCACCGGTGGCTGCGAGCTGCTCGGGCCGGTCTCGCTCCCTGGCGCGGCCACGGCCGCAGCCGTCAAACCGATCGCGAGCACCGCGCCAAGCGCGAGTGTGCCTCTCTTCTTCATCCGTGCTCCCCTTCTGAGTCGTTGGAGTGACGGCCGGCATCCTGCCCGCCCGCGGGGAGCCCCCGGTTACCAAGCTGTTGTCAGCTGGAGGGAAGCGGCGCCTGACCCGGGTGCGAGGCGTCCTCGAACTCCCGGAAGAGGCCGGTGACGACGAAGGCGACCTGCTCGCCGATGTCAACGGCGTTGTCGCCGATCCGCTCGATTGCGCGGGCGACGAGCATCATCGTCATCGCCCACTCGCGCGTGTCGTGGTCCTCGCCGACCTGGACCGCGATCTGGAAGCACTCCTTGTTCAGGTTGTCGATCAGGTCGTCCTGGCGGACCAGGTCGCGCGCCAACTCGACGTCGCGACCCTCGAAGGCCTTCTTCGACTGGGAGATCATGGAGCGCGCCTGTCGTCCCATCAGCAGGATGCGCTCGACCATCTCGCCGCGAACCGGGGCGTCGTGCCCGGTCAGCGGAATCACCTTGGAGATGTTCACGCACTGGTCGCCCATCCGCTCGATCGAGTGCATGACGTGGAGCAGGGCCGAGATCAACCGCAGATCGGTCGCCACCGGCGCCTGCGTGGCGAGCAGCGTGAGGATCTCCTGATGGACCTCCAGGTAGCGACCATCGATCCGATCGTCGTCGGCGATGACGAGCTGGGAGAGCTCTGTGTCCTGATGCTCGACCGCCTCGAGCGTGCGGTCGAGGCTCTCGACGACCATGTCCAGCCCATCGAGCGCCCGAACCTCGAGTTGCCGGAGCTCGTCCTGGTAGTGGAGCCTGGTCGGTTCAGGCATCAGCCGACCTTTCCGGTGACGTAGTCCTCGGTCCGACGGTCGGAGGGGTTGGTGAAGATCTTGTCAGTCTCGTCGTACTCCACCAGCTGGCCCCAGCGGTTGTCCTCCTCAGCATCGAGCTCGACGATCAGGAACGCCGTGCGGTTCGAGACGCGCGCGGCCTGCTGCATGTTGTGGGTGACGATCACGATCGAGTACTGCTCCTTCAGCTCCAGCATCAGATCCTCGATCCGCCCGGTCGAGATGGGGTCCAGCGCGGAGCAAGGCTCGTCCATCAGGATCACGTCTGGATCGACGGCGATGCAGCGGGCGATGCATAGGCGCTGCTGCTGGCCGCCCGACATCCCGTAGGCGTTCTCGTCCAGTCGGTCCTTGACCTCATCCCAGAGGGCGGCGGAGCGAAGCGCGCGCTCGACGCGCTCCTTCACGTCTGAGAGCCCGAGGACCCGAGGGCCGAAGGCGACGTTGTCGAAGATCGACTTGGGGAACGGGTTCGGCTTCTGGAAGACCATCCCGATCCGCTTGCGGACCTCCACCGGATCGACCTGCGGACTGTAGAGGTCGTGGCCGTGGTAGAGGCACTTGCCCTCAACGGTGGCAGATGGGATCAGGTCGTTCATCCGGTTGAGGCAGCGGATCAGGGTGCTCTTGCCGCAGCCCGAAGGTCCGATCAGCGCGGTGATCTCCTTCGCGTGGATCGCCATCGAGACGTCCTTGACCGCCGGCTTCCCGGCGTAACGGACGGTCAGCCCCTCCAGGGCGAAGACCGTCTCCGAGCCCCGCACCGCGTGACCGTGAGTGACGCCCTCGGCGACGCCCGAGACGTCTACAGCGGGAACGTCACTGCGGCCGGTCGCTGCCTCTGCCGCCCTTCTCGCTTGATCAGCCACTTTTTCCAACACTATCGACCGTCGCTTTCATCGCCTGTTCGTAATTGACGCGCATCTACCACCGCTGCTCGTAACGATTCCGTAGCCAGACCGCGAAGGAGTTCATCGCCAGCAGCACGATCAGCATCAGGATCACCCCAGCCGCCGCGACCACCTTGAAGTCCTCTTGGGGGCGCAGGGCGTAATTGAAGATCTGCACCGGCATTGCCGAATACCTGCCCGAAAGAGGCTCCGGGTCGAAGGTGACGAAGGTCGCCGCTCCGACGAGCAACAGCGGAGCGGCCTCACCGATCGCGCGTGACAGCGCGAGGATCACACCCGTGGCGATCCCGGGAATGGAGGCCGGCAACACCTGACGGCTGATCGTCTGCCAACGAGTCGCGCCAAGGGCCAGCGACCCCTCCGTTATCGAAGGAGGCACCGCCCGGATCGCCTCCCTGGCCGCGATGATCACCGTTGGCAGCACGAGCAGGGAGAGCGTGAGCGAACCGGCCAGGATGACAAAGCCGAGATCGAGCGGCCCACGGACGATGAACGCGAGGCCGAGGATCCCGTAGATGATCGAGGGGACCGCGGCGAGGTTCTGGATGTTGAGCTCGATCACCCGGTTCCACCACCGCTCCTTGTTGGCGTACTCCTCCAGGTACACGGCGGTGCCGACCCCAATCGGCACCACGAAGAGGATCACGCCGGCGATCAGGTAGAGCGTCCCGATGATCGCCGGCCTGAAGCCGGCCTTCTCCGGGAAGATCGTCGAAGGCCCATCCGTGATCAGGCTCAGGCCGAATTGAGGAGCGCCCTTGATCGCCGACTGGAGGATCACGGCCACAAGGCCGAGAAGCGCGATCCCGACGCCGAGGAGAAGCACCGCGAAGAACAGCGCGCCTCGCGCCTTGTCCCCACGAGGCTGGGCGCGCAGCGACTCAGCGACGGCGGCCTGGGCGCCCGCGGTCGCGAGTTCGGTCCGCCCCGCGATGCCGGGTAGCCGCGGGCTCACTCGTAGACCTCCCGGAATCGCCGCACGAGGTGAATGGCGACGGCGTTCGTGGCCAACGTCATCACGAAAAGAAGCGCTCCGACCGCGAAGATCGTGTCGTAGGTGACGGTCCCCGTGCCGATGTCACCGGTCGCCGTGTTGCCGATGAACGCCGTCATCGTCAGCACCGATGCTCCGGGGTCGAGAGTGCCGTTCGGCGTCCCGCCCGCTGCCAGCAGAACGATCATCGTCTCCCCCACCGCCCGAGACAGCGCGAGCACAATCGACGCGACGATTCCGGAGATCGCCGCTGGGAACACCACCCGCGTCGACACCTTGAGCTTGGTCGCGCCAAGGCCGTAGGCCCCTTCGCGTAGGCCAGCCGGGACGGCTCGCATCGCATCGTCGGAGATGGACGCGATGATTGGGACGAGCAGAAGCCCGATGCCGAGGCCGGCCGCGAGCGCGAAGAAAGGCGGTGCCTTGACGAGGCTCGGAACGATGTCCTGGATCTCGGGGCTCAGGAAGGTGACGGCAAAAAGGCCCAGGGCGACAGTGGGAATTCCCGCCAGGACCTCGAGTACGGGCTTCACGAGGCGTCGAACCCTCGGGTGCGCGTACTCGCTCAGGTAGATCGCGGAGAGCAAGCCAATCGGGACCGCGAAAAGCATCGCCCAGAGGGTGGTGTTGATCGTGCCGAGCACGATGTTGAAGACCCCGAACGTGGGATCCGCCTGGGTCGGGGCCCAAGTATCGGACGAGAAGAACTCGTCGGGCGAAACCTCCTTGAAGAAGTCAACCGTCGGCGAGAGCAGTGAGATCACGATCGCCGTCGTGGTGATGACGGAGATCACTGCGCAGGCGGCCAGTAGGCCCTGGATCACCTTCTCTCCGTAGCGCGGCCGCGCGGACACCAGGGGCCGGGACGGATCCAACCGTCCCGGCACCCCGGTGGCCGCAGCGTCGCGCGCTTCCATCTATGGCGTCGACCGCGGGCGCTAGCCCGTGGTCGTTCCCCCTCCGCCGCCGCCGGTGAGCGACTCGAGCTGGCTCTTCGACTTCGAGAGCTGCTCGTCGGTCATCGGGATGAACCCGATCTGCTCGGCGATCGCGTTGATGTTGTCCAGATAGAACGTGAGGAACGCGTCCACCGTGGGGTTCTGCAGGGCCTTATCCGACGGGTAGACGAACAGCGGCCGCGACAGGTAGTACGAGCCATCCTGAGCGCTCGCCGGCGCGGGAGCGACGCAGCCGTTGCCGCCGTCGATCTCGAGCGCCTTCACCTTGTCCTCGTTCTCCTTGAAGAAGGAGTAGCCGAAGTAGCCCATGCCACCCTTGGCGCCGGAGACGCCGGTGACGGTCGCGTTGTCGTCCTCGCCGATGTCGTTGACGCCGGCGGTCCGCTGCGCCCCTTCCTCACCGTTGATCTTGTCGGTGAAGAAGTCGAACGTCCCGGAGTCGGTACCCGGCGAGTAGAGCGCCAGGTCCTCATCGAACGAGGGCTGCAGGCCCTGGATCTGGCTCCAGCTGTCGATGCTGGACTTCGGCTCCCAGACGGACTTGAGCTGATCGATCGTCATGCACTTGACCGGGTTATCGGGGTTGATGGCGACGGTCAGAGCGTCGTTCGCGACCTGGATCCCCTCATAACCGATCCCCTTTGCCTGGCAGGCCTTCGCCTCGTCGTCCTCGATCTCACGCGAAGCGTCGGAGATATCGGTCTCGCCGGCGCAGAATTTCTCGAAGCCACCGCCGGTGCCAGAGGTACCCACCGCAACATGAACGTCGGGGTTGTCCGCGTTGAACTGCTCGGCGATCGCCTCGGTGAGCGGACCGACGGTGCTCGACCCGTCGATGCTGATGTCGCCGGAGAGACCGGTCGTGCTGCCGCCGCTTCCGCTGTCGTCGTCAGAGCCACATGCGGCGACACCGACGGCGAGAATCGCCGACGCCGCGAGGGCGAACCACAGCTTCTTTCGCATTCTGGAAACTCCCTCTCTTCTTTTCGAGTTGGACATGAGCGGCACCCTGTCAGCGCGGCGAGACCATCTTGTTACGCGCCTGTGGCCCGGTTGTAAAAAGGATGTAAACGAGCGTCAGGCCTGCGCCGAGAAGCGGTAGCCGATCCCGGTATGGGTGTGGATGAAGCGGCGACCGGGAAGCGCGCGCTCGAGCTTGGCTCGCAGCCTTCCGACATATACGTCGACCGACCGATCGCTCTTCTTGTAGGAGCGGCCCCAGACCCGCTGGTAGAGCTCCTCGCGGGTCATCACGCGCTCGGCGTTGTGGGCCAGCTCGGTGAGCAGCTGCAGCTCCCTCACCGTCAGGATCAACGGACGGCCGTCGACCAGTGCGGCGTGGTCCGCCGGCCTGATCTCCAGACGCCCGGCGTAAACCGGGGTTTGATCCCGGCCGGCCAGGGGAATGGTCGAGCCGGTTGCGGGACCGCCGTTCTCGCCTTCCATGGCGACGGAGCTTTGCCGCTCGCGCCGCCCAAGTAGTTACGGTCGAGTGAACTTCCGGTAAAGGCGATGTGAATCGGCCGTTGGTACGACACCCTCCCAGCGGCTCAACCGGCGGATCGAGCGCAGGTAGCCGCGCACGAAGGCGCGGACCTCGGACCGGGGCAGCGAGGTGCGCCTGACGTCCATGTAGAGGGGCCGGAAGAGCGGCGCGTAGCTGCCGTCCCGGATCGCGCCGGTGCGCGGGCGAACACATCCCTCTCCGCCATCAACCGCGAGCAGCCGGACGCCGACGCCGGCCCGGAACTCGCCCAGGGGGAGATAACCGACGGCCCCGGGAGAGGCCGCAACCGCCCGCATCAGGTCGGCCGCGTCGTCGGCAACCTCGTAGTCGTCACGGGTGAGCGGGTCATGGGTCCCGAAGAGCGCAGCGGCGAAGAGCCGATGAGTCGCGCTGTCCGGCTTCCAGCCCACGGGGTGCAGCGCGGTTGACTCCGAGCCGGGCGCAACCTCCGCCCAGTCGGCGGCGCCGTCGCGTCCCCAGATCGAGCGGAGCTGCTCGACGCTGAGGCAGCCCGTCAGGTGATTCCGGTCGCTGACCACCACGGCGATCCCCTCGCGAGCAAGCTCGATCGACGCATAGCGCGTGCCGGCGGAGTTGCAGTCATGCTGCTCGTCCACCCCGAGCTTGCGGTCGACCGTGGCCAGATCGAGCTCGCCTGCGCAGAAGGCGTCGAGCGCGCTCTCGTCGCCGGAGGCGCCGACGGTGACCCGGACGTCCGGATGAGCCGCGCGAAATCCCTGCGCCGCGGCCTCGGTCAGCGGACGGACCGCGGGCGAGCCGTCGATCGTCACCGCCCCGGTCAACCTGTCGCGCGCGCGGGATCGCCGGTCGCCGCCAACTTCGCTGGCTGCGATGGCGACGAGTGTCGCGACGACCACCAGTGGCGCGAATTGCAAAGCGGTTCGCCTCGCGCCGGGGGAGAGCTTGCGCATCCTGCGCGCAGGCTATCCGCGCTCGGCCGCGGCTACCTCGTCGGGCTCGCTGACGGTCTCGTCGGTGAGCACCGGGATCTCCTCCGCGCTCTCCCGTGCGCCGACGAGGGGCTCCGGATCGAAGCGGTAGCCGATGCCGAAGTGCGTGTGGATGTAGCGCCAGTTGGCGGAGTGGCGCTGGAGCTTCTGGCGGAGCTTGCGGACGAAGACGTCGACGGAGCGATCGCCGTGGGCCATCGCGTAGCCCCAGACCTTCTGGTAGATCTCCTCGCGCTCGATCACCTGGCCGTGGGCCTCGGCGAGCAGCTGGAGGAGCTCGAACTCGCGGCGGGTCAGGCCGATGCTCTGGCCGCTGACGAAGGCCTGGTACTGATCCGGGCGGATCTCGAGCTCACCTGAGACCAGCGGACCGACGTCATCGCGCGTCGCCGCGCGCTTGCGGCGCCGGACAACGGCCTCGATGCGCGCCATCACCTCCTCGGGATGGGAGGGCTTGGCGATCCAGTCGTCGGCGCCGAGCCGGAGGCCTCTGACCCTCTGCGCGACGGTCGACTGAGATGTGCACACCAGGACGCCGAGGCCGGGGATCGCCCCGCAGACCTTCTCGAGGAAGTCCCAGCCCTGCGGACCGAGGATCGAGAGGTCGACCACGAGCGCATTCAGCTTCATCGAAACGAGCTCTTCCACCGGCAGGCTGCCGCCGAGCACGCGGTGCTCCCAGCCCGCCCCCTCCAGGCGCTTGCCCAGAACGGTGAGGAAGGCCGTGTCGGTGTCTATGACCGCAAGCCTGATTCCTGCTGTGCTGCTCATTGATCCCTCTCTCGGACCGGGCCCCTACCCCAGGGATTGGTCCGCATTGTCATCGAGGCGAGCCGAATGATACGGCCGCCGACGGCGCGGCCACCCCGTCCACACGTGTTGTTCACGGGTTTTTCACAGGCAAATGCCGCATAAATGCGCGGTTTCCCGTATCCGGATGTTCACACCGGGCGTTCCTCCCCCGACGAGACTGCTGCTCACTTTCGAGATTCCTCTCTCGTCAGCGCGCGCGACCCCTCCCTGCCCCGGGTCGCGCGCTTTCTTTTTCCCCACCTGGTTGCGTGTGTAATTGAGCCGTGGGGCACGACCACGTTCACGCTCATCACGGGGAGGCCGACGCGCGGCGGCTCGGCATCGCCTTCGTCCTGATCCTCGCCTTCATGCTGGCCGAGGTGGTGGCCGGCATCGTCGGCTCCTCGCTGGCGCTGCTCTCCGACGCCGGGCACATGCTCACCGACGCGGTGGCCATCGGCCTGGCCCTCGCCGCGCTCCGGCTCGCCGAGCGGCCGCCGGCGGGCAGCTTCACCTACGGGATGCGGCGCGCCGAGATCCTCTCGGCGCAGGTCAACGGGATCACGCTGCTCCTGCTGGGGATCCTGATCGTCTACGAGGGGATTCGCCGACTGATCGATCCGCCCGACGTCGAGGGCGCGCTGGTCCTGATCGTCGCCCTGGTCGGGATCGTGGTGAACCTGGTGGCCGCGCGGCTGCTGGCGGGCGCCGAGCGGCGCAGCCTGAACGTGGAGGGTGCGTTCCTGCACGTCGTCACCGACCTGTTCGCCTTCATCGCGACCGGCGTGGCCGGCGCCGTGATCCTGATCTGGGGGCTGGAGCGCGCCGACGGGATCGCCTCGCTGTTGATCGCCGCGTTGATGCTCTGGGCGGCATACGGCCTGCTCCGCGAGTCGGGCCGGGTGTTCATGGAGGCGGCGCCGCGGGGCCTCGATCCCGAGGCGATCGGGAAGGCGCTCGTCGCGGAGGCCGGCGTGATCGAGGTGCACGATCTCCACGTCTGGGAGGTGACCACCGGCATGCCGGCGATCTCGGCCCACATGATCGTCGGCCAGGACGCCGACTGCCACGAGGCCCGCTTTCGGGCGGCGCGCCTGCTCGCCGACCGCTTCGGGGTCGAGCACTCGACCCTTCAGGTCGAGCACGAGTCGGGGGACGAGCTACTGCAGATCGAGGACTAACCGAAGGTCGCGGACCGAATCCCCGTGACGATCAAGAGCAGCACCGCCGCCCCGGCGAAGTAGCGGTAGAGCACGAAGGGCCGGTAGCTGTGCGTCCGGACCAGGCGAAGGAGCCAGGCGATCGCGATGTAGCCCGAGATCGCGGACGCGATTGTGCCGACGATGATCGGGCCGGCGACGCCGTCCGGGAGGCCGTCCTTGGCCACCTCGTACGCCTTGTAGACCGTCGCGCCTGCGACGGCGGGGATCAGGAGCAGGAAGGAGACGCGCGCGGCTGTGTCCCGGTCGAACCCGAGATAGCGCGCGGCGGTGATCGTGATGCCGGAGCGTGAGGTGCCCGGTGCCAGGGCCAGCACCTGGGCGAGCCCAACCTTGAGTCCGTCCACAATGTGCATCTGATCGAACTCGCGCGACTGCGGCAGCCGGTCGGCCCAGCCGAGCAGCGCCCCGAAGACGATCAGCTGGATGCCGATCATCCAGGGCTCGCCGAGATGGTCCTCGATGAAGCTCGAGCCGAGGCCGCCCGCGATCACCGCCGGGACGGTGCCGACCGCGATCGCCCAGGCGATCCGCTCGTCGACCGTCTCTATCGCCCGCCGGCGCAGGCTGTGGAAGAAGGCGACCGTGAACGTGACGACCTCGTGGCGGAAGTAGGCGATCGCCGCGACCAGGGTGCCGGCGTGAAGCGCGACATCGAAGGTCTTGTTGAACGACTCGTGGTCCTCCAGGAACGTGTAGTCCTGGAGCCAGGGGACGAGGATCAGGTGCCCCGAGGAAGAGATCGGCAGGAACTCCGTGAGGCCCTGGACGATCCCCAAGAGGAGGGCCTCCAGTTCGGACATCGGCGCGGCATGCTAAGGGCCCACCAGGTCACCCTGTCATGAGCGAGGGGCACAGCCCCGAGCGGTTATGAGGGGTGACCGCTTGTGGGCCCGACCTGATGGCGAAGCCAGATCGCCCGACTAGGTCTGAGGCCGCTGCCCCCCGCTCTGGAACCAGGCGAAGACGAAGCAGCCCAGCCCCACGATCAACGCCGCCAGTCCGTGCTTGAAGTGGACGTGGGTCGAGCCGGCCTCGTGTCCCGGGAAGAAGCTCGGGAGGGAGCCGGCGTCATCCATCCAGTAGATCCCGGCCACGATCAGCAGCAGCACGCCGAGCGCGACCGCCGGCAGGATCAGCTGTGGTCGCTTTTGCATCAGATACCTCCTCAGGTGAGCGCGAACGCGACCGTGAGGACGGCGCCCACGACGCAGCAGTAGATGGCGAAGGGGGTCAGGCGGTTGGTCTCGAAGAACCGCAGCAGGAACCGGACCGAGAACCAGGCGGTGACGGCGGCGCCGATGGCTCCGACGAGCGCCTGGCCGCGGACGTGATCGCCCTGCGACCCGAGCAGGTCCGGGAGCTTGAGCACGCCCGCCGCGCCGATGATCGGGGTGGCGAGCAGGAACGCGAAACGGGCCGCCTCCTCGTTGGAGAGGCCGGCGAGGAGGCCGCCGCCCATGCTGGCGCCGGACCGGGAGAGGCCGGGGATCAGCGCCAGGGCCTGGGCCGTGCCGATGCCGAGGGCGTCGCGGAAGCTCAGGTTCCGCGCGATCACCTCGTCGGAGTGGATACCGGCCTCTGCGCGGACGGGCGCGCGGCGGCGGAGCGCCTCGGCGCCGAACAGCATCAGGCCGTTGACGAACAGGAAGATCGCGGCCGTCTGGGTCGATGCGAACAGCGTTCGGAGCGGGTGCTCCAACAGCAGGCCGAGGAGGCCCGCCGGAATCGTGCCGATCACGAGGAGCCAGCCGAGCTTCGCGTCGGCGTCCTCGGGGTCGATGTAGCGATCGCGCAGCGAGCGGCCGAGGCCCTTGATGATGCGGGCCCAGTCTTTGATGAAGAAGAGGAGCAGGACGAGCGCGGTCGCGCAATGGGTCGCCACCAGGAAGCTGAGGAAGTAGTCGTCGTTCTGGTGGATGTCCCAGCCGAAGATCCGGGGCAGGACCACGCTGTGGCCGAGGCTCGAGATCGGAAAGAGCTCCGAGACGCCCTGGAGCAGGCCGAGGACGATTGCCTGGAAGTAGGAGATTGGATCCATGCCGGACAGGCCCGACCCGGGGAGTCGAGGATGGGGCATGGTTGAAGTCCCAACCTAAGCCCGGCTTAATCGACGGTCAGACGCTGTTCGTTTCGTTAGATTCCCCAAGATGCGACTCACCAGAACGAAACGGGTTGCTGCTCGGCTTCGCCTGCGCAGCACCCTCGCATCTCGTCTGCTGCCTCCGCTCTTCGCCCTCGTCGCGCTGCTGGTCCTGGCACCTGGCGCGATGGCCGCCGACGGTGTCGGCGTCTACGGGCGCACGGACGACAAGGTGGTCACCTACTTCATGTTCGGCGTGATCGCGTTCTTCGCCCTCCTGGTGATCGTCCTGTCCCTGATCCAGATTCGCCTCGAAAACCGCAAAGAGAGGCGCGTGGAGGAGCTCGAGCGCCTCGGAAGTCGCTGATCCCCCCGCGGCATGGGGGTCCCCGGGGACGATCGCGTCACCGATCCGCGAACGCACCGTGAGCCGGCGCCGGCTCGAAGATTCGGAGCGGGCGAAGCAGAGGTAATCCCGTTCCGGCCGCGGCGCGAGTCGCTCGCGCAGCGCCTCGAGCGGGAGCGGCTCGAGCGCGAACGCGCGGATCGCGCGCGGCGGGAGAAGATCGAGCGCGAGCGGGCCGCCCGCGAGCGGGCGATCCAGGAGCGAATCGAGAGGCGGCGCGAGGCGCGGCTTGAGCAACTGCGACGCGAGCGCGAGGCGCTCCGTCACCGCCGTCCGCCACGCAGCAGGCGCCGATCCAACACGGCTCCGACCGCCCAGCAGGCCCCCGCCCAGAAGGCTCCGGCCCAGACGGCGACCGCACAGGTGCGGCCGAGCGTCGCGGGCCCGGTCCGCAAGCGGGAGCGGGCCGCCGAGAATCGTCAGCGGGCCGCGGACCGGCGCAAGGGCCTGGTCTGGCCCACCGCGAAGGCCGGCTTCGCCGTCACCATGATCTTCGGCTTGAGCGTCGCGCTGGGAACGCTGCTCGGCCTGCCGGTGCCGGGGCTGGACGCCGGATCGGGCCCTCAATCGCTCGCCGCGAGCGCGTCGGTCTTCGGCCTGGATCCCGGGACGCCGCCCGGACTGGCGTCGGGCTACGTCTTCCCGCTCCAGGGCCCGCACGACTTCGGCGACAGGCTCGCCCGCTTCGGCGCGGCGCGCTACGGGCACATCCACGAGGGGCAGGACCTCTTCGGGAAGACCGGCACGCCCGAGGTCGCGGTCCATGACGGCGTCGTGGTCGACCGCGGGAAGAACACGAATCCGGATTCGGGCGGACGTGGCAACTACCTGACGATCTACAGCCCGCAGGACGACCACAGCTTCGTCTACATGCACATGCTCAAGCCCCCTCCCGTCGTGGTCGGCGACCACGTACATGCCGGGCAGGTGATCGGCAGGCTTGGGTGCACGGGCACCTGCGAGGGGCCCCACCTGCACTTCGAGGTCCGCGTCGGGAAGGCGGCGCCGGGCGCGGAGACGAAGGCGGTCGATCCCCTGCCCTACCTGCGGCACTGGCCGCAACCGACTCCCGGCTAACTAGGATCGGGCCATGCCCGAGGTGACCTATGAGCGCCGCGGGTCGGCGGCGGTGCTCACCATCGATCGGCCCGAGCGGCGCAACGCGGTCGACCCGAACACCGCCGACCAGCTGCTCGAGGCGTATCGCGAGTTCGAGTCTGACGACGATGCCCGGATCCTGATTCTCACCGGCGCCGGAGAGGACGCCTTCTGCGCCGGGGCCGACCTCAAGTCGGTGGCGGCCGCGATGGACGACCAGGAGATCGCGGAGCAGTGGCTCAAGCCGCGGCCGGACGGGCCGCTCGGCTTCACCCGGCTGACGCCCTCGAAGCCGACGATCGCCGCGATCTCGGGCTACGCGCTCGCCGGCGGGCTGGAGCTGGCGCTCTGGTGCGACCTGCGGATCGGGACCGAGACGGCGAAGCTCGGCTTCCCCGAGCGCCGTTGGGGCGTGCCGCTGATCGACGGCGGAACGCAGCGGCTGCCGCGGATCGTCGGGATGGGCCGCGCCCTCGACCTGATCCTCACCGGGCGGATCGTCGAGGC
>JBKPLC010000116.1:0-8695 GCA_046731495.1 Actinomycetota bacterium
CGGAGGGGCTGGTCGACTTCGTCGGTCAGGACGACAAGGGATTCGTCGTCACCGGGGAGGAGGCACAACGACACCCGGACTTCCCCGGGCACTGGAACGGTGCGGGCCGAGACCCGCTGCTGCTCGAGTGCACGCGTCCAGGGGTGTTCGCGATCGGCGACGTGCGCAGAGGCTCGACCAAACGGGTGGCGGCGGCGGTCGGGGACGGCGCGCTGGTCGTCCGCTCCATCCACGCGGCCCTCGGTGAGCGCCAGGCCTAGCGAGCAGAGGTTCGCGGGCTAGTACCCGAGCGCGAACTTCGCGTCCTCGGACATCATCTCCGGGGACCAGGGCGGGTCGAAGACCATCTTCGGATGGACCTTGTTGATGCCCTCGAGCTGGCCGACGAACTCCCGCATCTGCTCGGAGACCTGCGGCCCGATCGGGCACGCCGGGGTCGTCAGCGTGAATGTGATGTAGGCCTCGTCGCTCTCGACCTCGACGTCGTAGACGAGGCCGAGCGAGACGAAGTCGAGGCCGAGCTCGGGGTCGATGACCTCCTCGAGCGCCTCGTAGATGTCCTCTTCAGTTGCGGTTCCTGTTGCCATCCCTCAACAGGATAGAAGGATGATGCCCGGGGCCAGCCGGATTGGCTTCACGGCTAGGGTTCCGGGCCGTGCTTCTGCTCGTCGTCCTGTTCATTCTCGTCCCGATCGCGGAGCTGTACGTGATCATCAAGGTGGGCGAGGCGATCGGCCTGGTCCCCACCCTGGCGCTGCTCGTCCTGGACGCGATCCTCGGCTCGGTGCTCTGGCGCCAGCAGGGGCGCGCCGCCTGGATCCGCTTCAACCGCGCACTCGCGGAGAACCGGCTGCCGCACAAGGAGGTCTTCGACGGCGTCCTGATCATCTTCGGCGGCGCCCTCCTGATCACCCCCGGCTTCCTCACCGACATCCTGGGACTGATCCTGCTGATCCCGCCGACGAGGGCGCTGGTGCGGGCCTTTGCCTCGCGCAGCGTGCGCCGCCGGATGGCGCGAGGCGATGTCACCTTCTTCAGCGTCGGCGGACCCCCGCGCCCGCCCCGTCAGCGTCCCACCCCCGGGGGCACGCCGCCGCGCGAACCGGAGCCCGAGAACCCCTTCGGGTGGGAGGAGCCACCGGTCCCGCCTCGGCCAGGAGCGAGGCCGGACGACATCGAGGGCACCGGCCAGGAGATCCGCGACGAGGACGAGCTGCCGCCCGGCCGGGAGCCGTTCGGCGGATGAGCGACGTGATGCGAGGGTGCTCCGCAGGCGGAGCCGAGGAGCAACCCGTTTCATGAGTGCCCTGGTCTGCGGGTTCGGCGACGCCTCCGCGGGTATCGGCGGGCTGGCCTGGGACCTCGCCGAGCCGGCCGCCGTGCTGCTCAGCCAGGGCGAGGCACGGCCGGGCACCTTCGCCCTCGAGCTGGGCGGAGACGACGCCACGCTCGAGATCACCGCGGACGACACCACGGTGGAGGCGACGCTCTCCGCGCGGACGGCGGAGATCGCACTCGATGGCGGGCCAACTACGAGCGTCTGCGTTGCGGAGGTCCGCTCCGAGGGCGGCGCACCGACCGTCGAGTGCACTGGGCAAATCTGCCGCTGGGCCGCCAGTCCGCTGGAGGGCTCGGGAACGTTCCGGCAGATCGCGGTCGAGGCGGGCGATGACGCGCTTCTGGTCATCACCGCCCGAGGCGAGCCGGGCGCCGCGGGTCACGGTGAGGAGCAGGCCCAGGGCTGGCTGATCCAAGGCGAGGACGTGACCGCATACGAGGAGTCCCTGATCTCCACTCAGTACGACGGCGACGGCGATCCGACCCGCATCGGCCTCGAGCTCTGGGCGGCCGACGCCGACCAGACCTCACGCGCGGCGGCGACGCGCGTCTCCGGCAGCCTGCTGGGCGGCGCCCGCAGCGGCGGTGCCTGGGCCGGATTCTTCCGCTGCCACACCGGTGAGTTCGAGGGCATCGGCTCCTACCTGCTCTGGCGCCCGTGAGCGCCGACGCGACCATCACGACGGTGATCTCCGACTTCGGCGGCGTCCTCACCACGCCGCTGGTCCAGTCGTTCGCGGCGGTGCAGGACGAGACCGGGATCCCATTCGAGCAGCTGGGCAAGGCGATGGCCGCGATTCAGGAGAAGGACGGCAAGCATCCGCTCTTCGAGCTCGAGACGGGGCGGCTGACGGAGGCGGACTTTCTCGCCAAGCTCGGCGACGAGCTCGAGCCCATGCTCGGTCACCGACCCGAGCTCCACCGCTTCCGCGAGATCTACTTCGACGCACTCCACCCAAACGAGCCGATGATCGAGCTGATGCGGGAGGCAAAGGCACGCGACTTCCGAATGGGGCTCCTCACCAACAACGTGCGCGAGTGGGAGCCCCTCTGGCGAACGATGCTGCCCGTCGATGAGATCTTCGAGGTGGTGGTCGATTCCGGCTTCGTCGGCTGCCGCAAGCCCGACCGAGCGATCTACGACCTCACGCTCGAGCGCATGGGCGGCCCGTCAGCCGAGGAATGCCTGTTCATCGACGACACCGACGTCAACTGCGACGCGGCACGCGCCCTCGGCATGTCGGCGGTGCACTACCAGCACAACGATCAGGCGATCTCGGAGATCCGCTCCGCGCTCGAGCTCTGATTCGGGCGTCCAGGCGGGCGCCGGCGACTAAAGGCACCGGCGCCCGAGCCCGATCCCACCCAGGTGGATACCCACGACGGGATGACGCCTGGACGCTCGCCGGGCGGTGATCAGCCGGCACGGGTGCCTCGCCGCTACGTAGGTTCGGCGCCCGCCGCCAAGAGCTCCGAGCCAGATCGGCCTTTCAAGCCCGACCCGGCCTGGAACAAGCTGCTGCTGATCGTCGGCGCGATCGTTCTCGTCGTCGCGCTGCTCGTGGTGCCGGGCATCCTCAACCGCGGCGGCAAGAACCCGGTCGCAGACGCAGCCGAGGCCACCCGGAACGCCCCCGGGGTCCGGATGGACTTCACGATGTCGGCTCAGGGACCGGTGCCCATGACGATGACCGGCACCGGCGTCATGAACGGCGAGACGAACCGCGCGCGCATGGATTTCAGCGCCACCGGGGCAGGGCCCGGGGGGTCCGGTCAGTTCGAGATGACGGAGGTCCTCGACGACCTCGACCTCTACATGCGCTCGCCGCAGCTCACTGGAGTCTTCGGAACCTCGAAGAGCTGGCTGCTGATCCGCGCCGAGGGCTTCCTCGGCCAGCTGGTCGGAGGCGACTCAGGTGGGCTGGGCGCCGGGATGTCGGCCAGCCCGGCCCAGCAACTGGAACAGCTGGAATCAGCGAGCGACGACGTGGCGGTCGTCGGTCACGAGCAGGTCGGCGGTGTCGCGACCACCCACTACACCGCGGTGATCGACATGGAGAAGGTCCTCGATCAGGTCCGCGACCAGTCGGGCGAGCTCGCCGACCTGATGGAGGACTCCCTGGGCGAGCTCGGCTCTGACCAGACGGTCGAGGTCTGGATCGACGATCAGGGCCTGCTCCGGCGCGAGCGCTCGACCATGAGCATGGGGTCGCTGGGCAACCTCACGATGCAGATCGACTTCTCGGACTACGGCATCCAGCCGCAGATCCAGGTGCCGTCGGAGGCGGATGCCTACGACGTCACGCCGATGCTGCAGCAGATCCTGGACGACTCCAGCAGCTAGTTGTCCGAGCCGTACCGGTCCCACATGTAGAGCTCCATCGCCTCACGGCAGAGCTCCATCACGCGGGGCGGCGAGAGCCACTCGAGCACCAGGTCGAGTGCCCGCTCCTCGGAGATGCCCTCCTCGAAGGCCTCCTCGCCGCGGAAGCCGGCGGCCAGCTTGAGGGCTTCCCGGCGGTTGTCGCCGAGCGACTCGAAGGCGCCCATCAGGAAGTCGCGGTTGGGGACCGGCTGGCCGACCTCCATCGATCCGTGCCAAGCGGCGAGCATCGAGATGTCGTGCTCGTCGAGCTCTGCGATCGCCTTGGCGTAATGCTCCTGGAGCTCCTCGTCCGGGATCTCGTCGACCCAGGCGCGCACCGCCTCGCCGAGGAGCTGGCGGCGGGCCTCACGGCCGACGGAGTCGGCGATCGCCCTGATGGCGTCGGCTGGGTCTACGAAGCAAAGTGTCATTTGGAATCAAGCTCTCCTATTTCCGGCTCCGCCATCAAACGGGTTGCTCCTCGCTTCGCTGCGGAGCACCCTCTCATCTGATCTGAGGCCAACTTAGACTCGCCCCCGGCGGAAAAAATCCGGCTCTGGTTTCCGCGCGTTATGCGCGAAACCAAGCGCTTTTGACCCCTTGGAGCGGCGCCGCGGCCCCGCCTATGCTGGCTCGGGATGCCTCTGAAGCTGATCATCGGGCCGCCGAACTCCGGGCGGACGGGAGCCGTTCTCGACGCATTTCGCGGGGTTTCCTCGCAGGACCCGGTTCTCGTCGTCCCCACGGTCGACGACGTCGAGCGCTTCGAGGAGGAGCTCACGCGCGACGGCGAGGTGGTGATCGGCGCGACCGTGGGCACCTTCGATCAGCTCTTCGGAATGGTCGCCCGCGCGACGGACGCGCCTGCCGGACCGGCCATCAGTCGAACCCAGCGGCTCCGGCTCGCCCGCGAGGCCGCCTCTCGCGCGGAGCTGAGGATCCTCGCCGTATCGTCGCGGCGCCCCGGCTTCCCGGCCGCGCTCGACGAACTGGTCTCGGAACTGCAGGCCGCGCTGGTCGACCCGATCTCGCTCCGGGAGCGGGCCGCCGAGGCGGGCGCCTATGAGCTCGAGATCGCATCGCTCTACCAGTCCTACCTGAGCCTCCGTGACGAGCTCGGCCTCCACGACGACCACTCCCTCGCCGCCGCCGCGACCGCCGCGCTGCGCGCGCGTCCCGATGCCTGGGGAACGCGCCCGGTCTTCCTCTACGGGTTCGACGACCTGACCGTCGAGCAGCTCGAGCTGGTCCGCGAGCTATCCGCCGGCACGGCGGTAACGGTCGCCCTGCCCTGGGAAGACCGCGAGTCGCTCACCCAGGCTCGGGGGGCCCTCTTCGCCGAGCTCCGGGACTTCGGCGGAGTGACGATCGAGCGCCTGGACTCGGAGCCTCGCTTCACGCAGAGCTCGACCCTGTTCGAAGTCGAGCGGCGCTTCGGCGACCAGGCCGACGCCGCGCCGATCGAAAACGACGGCGGCGTCGCCCTGCTCGCCTCCGCCGGTGAGCTCGCGGAGGCCGAGGCGGTCGGCGCGGAGATAGCCCGCCTGCTCGACGAAGGGATGCCGGCCGGAGAGATCGCGATCGTGCTCCGCGACCCGCGCTCAGCCGGGCCGCTCTATCGCCGGGTCCTGGCCCGCTTCGACATCCCCGTTGCGGTGCAGGCGGATCTGGCCGCCACCCGGACCGCCACCGGCACGGGGCTGATCGCGCTGCTTCGTGCCGCAGTCGGCGGCGGCGGCGCTGCGGACCTGCTCGCCTACCTCCGAACTCCCGGCGTCGCCTCGCCGTCAATGGTCGACTGGTTCGAGCGCAGGCTGCTGCGCGGCCGCGTGCGAACTACCGACGAGGCGCTCGGGGCCTGGCGACCCGACGCCGAGAACGGGGATCGCGGCCTCCGGGAGGTCACCAAGCTGCGCGAGGCCGCCGCGGGAGCGGCGCTGCTGCGCGAGGCGGGCAGGCAGGCTCGCTGGATCGCCGAGTCGGCCGTGCGCCGGCGGGGCGCCGTGGCCGAGGAGGACAGGGCACTCGAACTTCGGGCCGGGGCAGAGATCGAGAAGGCGCTGGTCGAGCTCGCCGAGCTCGCTCTCCCCCACACGCCCCAGCAGGTGATCGCCGCCGTCTCCGAGCTCGACGTCCCGATGTGGCGTGGTCCGACCGAGGGGCGAGTCCGGGTGATCAGCCCCTACCGAGCCCGCGCCCGGCGGGTTGCCCACCTATTCGTCTGCTCGATGCAGGACGGCGACTTCCCCCGCCGTGACACAGGTGGTCCGCTGCTCTCGGACGACGCACGCCGCGCCCTCGGGCTGCAAGAGCGAAAGAAGGCCGAGGTCGAGGACCGTTACCTGTTCTCGGTCTGTCTCTCCCGCCCCAAGCAGCGGCTCTGGCTCTCTTGGCGGAGCGCCGACGACGAGGGCGGCGCCACGTCGCGCTCGCCGTACGTCGATGAGGTCCGCGAGCTGCTCGCTCCGGAGCTGCCGGAGGGGCTCGAGGAGCGCGACGAGGCGATCGTCGCCGAGGCGGGGGGCCGCGGACTCGCCGAGTCTGTGTTCGACCTCGGCTCCGCACCCAGCGAGCGCGAGCTAGCCAGGGCAAAGGCCGCCACCGGGCAGAGGACCGAGAACGGCAGGCTCCGGCCGGGGCCCCTCCAGCTCGAGCCCGTGCTCGCGCGGATGCGGGAGATCAAGCTGTTCGGCCCCTCGACCCTCGAGGAGTACGCGCTCTGCCCCTACCGCTGGTTCATCGGCCACGAGCTCAACCCGCAGCGAATCGGTCCCGAAGAGGAACCGCTCACCAGCGGCTCGATCGCGCACAAGGTGCTCGAATCCCTCTACGAGGACCCGCCCGGCCCCGGGCCGCGTCCCACGCCCGAATCACTGGCCGCCTGGCGCGCGCGAGCGCGTGAGCTGATCTCGGAGTTCGGGGCGAAGCGGCTGCCGCCCGAGATCGCGGATACGGCCGCCGCGCTCCGCCGGGTGGAGGGCCTGGTGCAGGCGTTCCTCGCCGACGAGGCGGTCACCGCGACGGCGTTCGAGCCCGCGCACACGGAGGCCGCCTTCGGCTTCGATCAGTCGGAGAAGGGACCGCTGCAGCTCGAGGGCGGCGGCGTCCACGGCCAGATCGACCGGATCGACCTGGGTCCTCGCGGTGAGGCGCTCGTCCAGGACTACAAGTCCGGGGGCAGGGTCGAGGGTGGGGCCGGAATGCTCGAGAAGAAGGGCAAGCTCCAGCTACAGCTCTACATGCTGGCGGCGCGGCAGCTCTGGGGGCACGACCTCGCGGGCGGGCTCTACCGGCCGCTCGGCGGCACGGGCGACCGCACTCCCAAGGGCCTTCTGCGCAAGGAGCTCGCCGACGAGCTGGAGGGTCTCGACCCACGACCGAAGGACCATCTCGACGACGACGCGTTCGAGACAGCGCTCGACGAGGCGCGGGAGAAGGCGGAGGACATCATCGCCTCGATCCAGTCCGGAAAGGTGATCCGTGACCCGATCGGCGGCAGCTGTCCGGACTACTGCAGCTTCCAGCCGATCTGCCGCCGGGAGCGCGGGCTGCCCGAGGAGGAGCCCTGGTCCGAGGAGGGCGAGGAGGAATGACCGCCGAGCGGACCGTGCAGCAGGCGGCGGCGGTCGAGAGCCGCGACCGCGACATCTTCCTGCGAGCCGGTGCCGGGACCGGAAAGACGAGCGTGCTGGTCGACCGCTTCTGCGCCGCCGCGCTCGACCCAGAGGGTGGGGTCGAGCGGATCCTCGCCTTCACGTTCACGGAGCGCGCCGCGGACCAGTTGCGCCGGCGAATCCGGGATGAGTTCGCGGCCCGGATCCGTCACGCGGAGGGCGATCAAGTCGAGGAACTCCGCGAGGCGCTCGACGCGACCGATCGGGCCTGGATCTCGACGATCCACGGCTTCTGCCGCAGGCTGCTCGCTTCCCACCCCGCCGCGGCCGGCATCGACCCGCGGTTCCGTGTGGTCGACGAGGCCGAGGCGGAGCGGCTCGCCATCCGCGCCTTCGACTCGGCCCTGGCGGAGATGGTCGAGTCCGGGGAGCCCGAGGCGCTCGAGCTCGCCGCCGCCAATCGCCGCCGGACGCTCCTCGAGATGACCCGCGGGGCCTACGACGAGCTTCGCAGCCACGGCGACCCAAACCCGGCCCTCCCCGAGCTCGCGCCACCGGACACCGCCGCCGCGATCACCGCGCTGGTCGAGGCTGCCCGCGCCGCCCACGCCGAGTGCGAGGAGGCCAGCGGCAACTCGGTGGAGAGCCGCGAGCGGATCGCCCGCGCCACGGACCTCGACCCGGCGCTTCCGCCCGGCGAGGAGCTGCTCGAGTCCCTGCGCGACCTGGAGATCCGATCGAAGGCGAAGGCATTCGCCGGGGACGCCTGCGAGCGCTACGCGAAGATGCTCAAGCGAGCCCAGGCCGCGGTGGCCGCACACGTCCTCGGCCCCGCCTACGAGCAGCTCCGGGACCTGGTCGCCCGATTCGGGGCACGCTATGAGCGGCTCAAGGAGGACCGCGCGGCACTCGACTTCGAGGACCTGCAGCTGAAGGCGGTCGAGCTGCTCAGCACCTCCGATCCCCTGCGAGATCGCTACCGCGAGCAGTTCGATCACCTGATGGTCGACGAGTTCCAGGACACGAACGACCTGCAGCTCCGGCTGATCGAGCAGCTCCGCGGACCGGCCACCCGCCTGTTCCTCGTCGGGGACGAGTTCCAGTCGATCTACGGCTTCCGCCACGCCGACGTCGAGGTCTACCGGCGCGAGCATCGCCGCTTCGCCGACGGCGGGGAGCCCAACGGTGAGGCGCTGCCCCTCACCGGGAACTTCCGCGCGGCGCCGCAACTCGTCGCCACCACCAATGCGATCGGCCGTGAACTGCTGGACGGGTTCGAGCCGTTGACCGCCTTCGTCGAGGACGAGGGCGATGCCGGGACAGCGGTCGAGCTCCTGCTGACGGTCGACGACCGGAAGGGATGGGAGGCGCAGGAGAC
>JBKPLC010000117.1:0-5274 GCA_046731495.1 Actinomycetota bacterium
TCCCGACACCCACGAAAGGACTCGATGGACACCTACGCAATCCGACGCAAGAACGCCTGGGCCTCGGCCGAGGAAATCCCGGCCGATCGCTCCAAGCAGATCGCCGACGACGAGTTCCCCGCCGACATCCGCTGGATCCGCAGCTACGTGATCGAAGAGGAAGACGGCACACTCGGAACCGTCTGCATCTACCAGGCGACCTCGGCCGAAGTCGTGCGCAAGCATGCGCACCGTGTCGGGATGCCGGCCGACGAGATCTACCGAATCGCCGACACCGTCGTCATCCGGCCCGATCCCATCGCAGAGCCCGCGGAAGCCTGAGCGTGAGTGGAGGCGCGGCCGGCGGCCGCGCCTCCACGCGTGATTGAGTGCCGTTCCGATGGCCTGGGACGACTCCCTGCTCGACCGAAACCGCGCCTACGCCGAGAACGCTCCGGGCGACCTTGAGCCCCTGCCGCGCAGCGGGCTCGTGATCCTCACCTGCATGGATCACCGGGTCGATCCCGTGCCCGCCCTGGGCCTCGGACTCGGGGACGCGATGGTGCTGCGCAATCCGGGCGGACGGGTCACCCCCGCCCTGGTCGAGGATCTCCTCGTCCTCGACCAGGTCGCGCGGCGGCGCGGTGCCTCCCTCGCCGAGCTCGAACTGATCCTCATGCAGCACACGGATTGCGGGGCCAACTCACTGACCGACACCGATCCATATGAGGGGATCCGCACCGACATCGAGACACTCGCCGCGAGCCAGACCGTCCCGGATTCATTCTCGGTGACCGGCCTGGTCTATGACACGGCGAGCGGCCGCCTCGAGCTGATCGAGCGCCGGGCGCCCCTGCGCGAGGGCTCTGCGGGATAGCTCTCATCGGCGGAGGGCGGATCTCTGCCATGGCCCGGTCGCATCTACGATTCCGCTGTGAATCCCCCTGCTCCCACGGCCCTGATCATGGCCGCGGGCGAGGGCACGCGCATGCGCTCGTCCGTACCGAAGGTGCTGCACGAGGTCTGCGGCCGGCCCATGCTCGCCTGGCCGATCGCGGCGGTGCGCGAGGCCGGCGCGGCCCGGATCTGCGTGATCGTCTCGCCGGACCGCGATCTCTCCCAGGCCATTCCCGACGGGGCCGAGACGATCATGCAGCCCGAGCCCGACGGGACGGGCGGCGCGCTGCGCGCGGCCCTGGACGTCATCCGCGAGTCCGACACCGTCCTCGTCCTCTCCGGTGACCATCCCCTGGTCTCGGCCGAGATCATCGGCGAGCTGATCGCGACGCATCGCGACGCCCAGGCTGCGGCCACCGTGATGACGACCGAGATGGAGGATCCGGCGTCCTACGGCCGGATCATCCGAGACGCGCAGGGCGACATCGAGCGGATCGTCGAGGCCAAGACGGCCGGTGATGCCACGCCGGAGGAGCTCGCGATCAGGGAGGTCAACGCCGGCACCTATGCCTTCGACGCCGAGCCGCTTGCCGACGCCCTGTCGCGCCTCAGCAACGACAACGCCCAGGGCGAGTACTACCTCGGAGACGTCCTCCCGCTGCTCCGCGAACAGGGCCTCCGGATCGCCGCATATCAGGCACCGGACCCGGGGGTGAACCTCGGCGTCAACGATCGCGCCGACCTGGCCCGTGCCGCCGACGAGGCCCGCCGCCGCATCCTCACCGCCCACATGAAGGCGGGCGTGACGATCGAGGATCCGAGCGCCACCTGGATCGACGCCGATGTCCGGATCGAGCCGGACGCGACCATCCTTCCCGGCACCTCGCTGCGCGGCTCCACCGCGGTCGGCGCGGGCAGCACGATCGGCCCGATGACGACGCTGATCAACTCCGCGGTAGGCGAGCGCGCCACCGTCATCCAGTCATACCTGATCGAGTGCGAGGTCTCCGACGAGGCGACGGTCGGGCCGTTCACCTACCTCCGGCCGGACGCCCGGCTCGGCGAGGGGGCCAAGGCGGGCAGCTTCGTCGAGATCAAGAACTCCGACATCGGCCGCGGCGCCAAGGTCCCCCACCTCTCCTACATCGGCGACGCCGAGGTGGGGGAGGGGACCAACCTCGGAGCCAGCACGGTCACCGCCAACTACGACGGCCGCAGCAAAAATCGCACCAAAATCGGCAAGAACGTTCACACCGGAGTCGACACCACCTTCGTCGCCCCCGTGGAGGTCGGCGACGACGCATACACTGGGGCCGGTTCGGTGATCACCGAGGATGTTCCGCCCGGAGCGCTGGGCATCGCGAGGGCGGAGCAGGAGAACGTCGAGGGCTACGCGGCCAAGAAGGCGAAGGAATCGAGCGAGGCAGAAGACTCGTGAGCACCATCGAGCAAACGCAGCCGCTGACGGAGATCGTCCAGGACTACCGCAAGCGCCTGATGGTCTTCGGCGGTCGCGCCTCCGGCGAGCTCGCCTCGCACATCGCCCGCAACCTCCAGGTCGACCTCGGCGACGTCACGTTGAAGACCTTCTCCAACGGCGAGGTCTACTGCCGCTACGAGGAGTCGATTCGCGGCGCCGACGTCTTCATCGTCCAGTCGACCGCGGCCAACGAGCGCGAGGAGATGACGCCGAACGACGCGCTGATGGAGCTGCTCGCGATGATCGACGCGGCGCAGGGAGCCTCGGCCCACCGGATCATCGCCGTGATGCCCTGGTACGGCTACGCCCGCCAGGACAAGAAGTCAGCGCCGCGCGAGCCGATCTCCGCCCGGATCGTCGCCAAGTGTCTTGAGGGCGTCGGCATCGACCGGGTCCTGACCATGGACCTGCACGCCGGACAGGTCCAGGGCTTCTTCCACGTCCCCCTCGACCACATGACCGCGATGCCGATGCTCACCCAGTGGATCGCCGACCAGGCCTTCCAGGAGGAGCCCGTGATCGTCTCCCCGGACGCCGGCCGGGTGAAGACCGCGCGTAACTTCGCTCGCAAGGTGGGCACCCACTGGGCCGTGATGGAGAAGGAGCGCCCGGCCCAGCAAGTGGCCGAGATCGGCTATGTCGTCGGTGACGTGAAGGACAAGACCGCCGTTCTCGTCGACGACATGATCGACACCGCCGGCACGCTCACCGCCGCCGCCCGGACCGTGATGGAGGAGGGCGCCGCCCGCGTGATCGCCCTCGCCACCCACGGGGTCTTCTCCGGCCCGGCCTACGAGCGTCTCGCTGACTCCCCGATCGAGCAGATCGTCGTCACCGACACCCTCCCGCAGCGCCCCGGCGCGCCCGAGAAGATCACGGTGATCTCTGCCGCTCAGACGCTCGCGGACTCCATCCGCCGGATCTTCACCGACGACTCGGTCTCCGAGATCTTCGCCGGCGAGAACCAGCTCTTCTAGGGCCCCTCCCTGAGCTAGCCCTGGCGCCAGGTGAGGCTCGTTTCCGAGCCTTGTCTCGCCACGAGCCTGGCTCGGTGGCGGAGCCGCAGCGTGCCGACGAAGACGTGGTTCGCTCCCGCCTTGAGGGCTCTGATCCGGTGGAAGCTGCTGCCCCCGCCAATCCCGATCTGGACCTTTCCCGCTGCCGGCGCCAGCCCCCAGACGCGGACCCGGGTCTTGCTCAGGCGCTCTCCCACGAACGGGAACTGGAAGGCTCGGAGCGCAGGCTTCGGCGTTCCGTCACGGAAGAACAACCCCGATGTGGGAATCGGGTCGACGCCATTCGGCTGAGCGTCGCGCACCTCGAACCAGAAGACCACCGGAACCCGCTGCTTCCAGAGCACGTAGAAGCTCTGGGCGAGATAGCGGGCATGCCTCTTCAGTGGCACTCCCTTCAATGGCGGATTGCTGTTCCACCAGATCTCGGTCGCCCAGATCGGCTTCTTGCCGACGCCCGCCCGAATGACTCGCCGCACCTTGCCGATGTCCGGCGTGGAGGCGTCGTCTGCATTGAGGGCATGCCGGGTAGGCGCGCCGACGTTGATCGGATTGTGAGCCGCGATGTCGAAGCGAGGCGGGGTACACCCCGCGACGCGAACGAGCTTCTTGCCCCTCTTCGCTTTCCGGAGGCAGAGCAGTCCTCTCCAGAAGTCGAGCGGCTGCATCCGCTGGAAGCTGAGGCCGGTCGCCGGAGTCAGGTTGCCGTAGGGAGCCGTCCCACCGCTGATCACCTGGTTCCGGGAGCTGACCGCCTTCACGTTTGCGTAGAACGCATTCAGCATGGGGCGGTAGACATCGAAACCCACGAACGTCTTGCCCTGGAACTGGGGCGAGAGGTTGACGCCGAGGTTCGGTTCCGCCCAGAGCTGCCAGTAGCGGACCGCAGGCAGCCCGGCGAAGGCCCCTGAGTAGCGGGACGCAATCGCTCGGGCGAAGGCGCCGAGCTCGCCGGGGTCCGGCTTCCAGGTGCCCTGCGGCGCCTCGGCTGTCGAAGGCCGCCCTGGGCCTTCGGCCCAAGAGGGTGCCCGGGTGACGGCCACCAGCGGCGTCAATCCGCGAGCGCTCGCATCCCGCACGGCCGCATCGATCGTGCTCCAGTTGTAGTTCGGATCGGTGGGGTTCGAGGGCGCGAACCCCAAGGGCTTGCTGGTGGGAGCGACGCCATTCCAGCTCACGAAGATCAGCGCGAAGTTCGCGCGCGCCTCCGCTGAGCGGGCGAAGGCCAGCGACTGGGTGGCCTGATCGCTGCTCGTGTAATCGGGTTCATACAGCCCGGTGTGGAACCCACGAGCGGCGTGCGCCGAGGGCGTCTGGGCGGCGGCGGAGAGCGCGACGGCGCACACGGCGGCGATCGTCAGTACACGTGGCGCTCTCCCGATGGCTGCTTTCCTCATTTGGGACGTTCCCGATGTCCGACTCAGGGCACTACCAAGCGAACACGCGAGTACCCCCTTAGTTCCTGTTCAGCTGCCCCGCCTGTGGATTGGTGGCGCCGTCATTCCGAGGCGGCGCTGCTGCCGAGCCTCGTGATCCTCCACTCGCCGTCCTGGCGCTGCAGCGTGACCTGAACCTTGCCGCCTTCCCCAGCCTGTCCCGTCACGGTCGCCTGAAGTGTCGCTTTCGCCTGGTCACCGCTCTCCTGCACGCCGACCAGCGTGAATGACGTCGCCACCCCCGCCGTCTGCTCCTTGACGAACGCCTCGCAGTTGGAGGCGCCGAGCTTCTGGATCAGCTCGTCGCTGTAGAGCTCGCAGACCTTGCCGGCGTCCCCCTGGTTGCGGGCCTGGACGTAGGCCTCCGCGGCGTCCCTGGCGGTGTCGTTCTCGCTTCCGCCGTTTCCACCGCAGCCCGCGAGCAGCGCGGCGCAGAGCACTGCGAGCGCGAGGCGCAGAATCCAGGCGG
>JBKPLC010000118.1:0-13366 GCA_046731495.1 Actinomycetota bacterium
CCGAGCTGCCGGAGACCCGCTTCGACCTGATCGAGTCGGTCTCACGCAAGTGCGAGTTCCTCCGCGACGCGATCCGGCGGATGGGTCTAGCCAACGCCGACGTGATCTGCCGGCGCTCGGAGGAATGGGCCCGGGGGGAAGGGCGGGAGGCCTACGACGTGGTCGCGGCGAGGGCGGTCGGGCGGCTCTCGGCCCTGGCGGAGCTGGCCTCCCCGCTGCTCCGGGACGGCGGCATCCTGATGGCCTGGAAGGGCGCGCGCTCGGCCGAGCAGGAGGCGGAGGTGGAGCGAGCCGCGGATCGGCTCGCGATGGAGCCCATCGAGATCCGCTCGGTGCGGCCGTTTCCGGCTAGCCGCGACAGACACATCCACCTCCTCCGCAAGAATGGACCGACTCCGAGCGGGCTGCCTCGCCGGGCCGGGATGGCGGCAAAGCGGCCGTTCGGCACCGAAAAGCTCTGACCCGAACGAATTCGATGGGAACCGTTTACGCAATCGCAAACCAGAAGGGGGGAGTGGGTAAAACCACGACGGCGGTCAACATGGGCGCCTGCGTGGCCGCCGGCGGCCGGCAGACGCTGCTCGTCGACCTCGACGCGCAGTGCAACGCAACGGTTGCGCTTGGCCTGCCGAAGGACAGCAGCCCCTCCTCGTACGAGTGCCTGACCGGCGAGGTCTCGGTGGCCGAGGCGGCCCGTCCGGCCGGCCCGGACAACCTGTGGATCGTCCCGGCG
Organism: Actinomycetota bacterium; assembly: GCA_046731495.1. GTDB lineage: Bacteria > Actinomycetota > Thermoleophilia > Solirubrobacterales > 70-9 > DASUPK01. The sequence goes on from JBKPLC010000118.1 coordinate 734, forward strand.
CACGTGGACCTGGCCGGCGCCGCGGTCGAGCTGCCCCGGTTCGACGGCTACGAGACCCGCCTTCGCGAGGGACTGGGCCCGGTCCGGGCGCGGTTCGCATACACCTTCCTCGATTGCCCGCCCTCGCTCGGGCCGGTGGCGGTCAACGCCCTGGCCGCGGCCGACCAGGTGATCGTCCCGGTCCAGGCGGAGTACCTGGCGCTCGAGGGCCTGGTCCAGTTCCTCGACACGCTCAAGCTGGTCCAGCGCGAGCTCAATCCCTCGCTCGAGATGGCGGGCGTCCTGATCACGATGCACGACGACCGCACCCGGCTCGCTCAGGACGTCGAGCGCGAGCTGCGCGAGCATCTGCCGGCGCGGGTCTTCGAAACGGTCGTCCCGCGAAGCGTCCGGGTCGCGGAGGCGCCGAGCTACGGCGTTCCCGTCTCGATCCACGACCCGAAGTCGAAGGGCTCACGCGCCTACCGGGCCGTCGCCGACGAGGTTCTGGCGCTGCAGACGCCGAGCGCGGAGGTCGCCTAGTGGCTGATCGCAAGCGCGGGATGGGGCGGGGGCTGGCGGCGATCCTCCCGGAGAGCTCGGCGGGCGGACCCGAGCTGCGCGAGCTCGACGTCACCGAGATCGAGCCCAACCCCGAACAGCCCCGCGCCAAGTTCGACGCGGCCGCACTGGATGCCCTGGCCGGCTCGATCGGGTCCGTAGGGCTGCTGCAGCCGCTGATCGTGCGCCCGCTCGAGGACGGGCGTTATGAGCTGGTCGCCGGCGAGCGCCGCTGGCGGGCGGCGCAGAAGGCGGGCATCGACCGCGTCCCCGCAGTGATCCGGAGCTCCCCGGAGGATGAGCGGCTACAGGCCGCGCTGATCGAAAACATGGTCCGCGAGGACCTCAACCCGGTGGAGGAGGCGCGCGCCTGCGCCGCCCTCGTCGACGATCTTGGGATATCGAAGGAGGAGCTCGCCCGCAGGGTGGGCCGGAGCCGGGCCGCGATCTCCAACCTGATCCGCCTGCTCGACCTGCCCGACTCGGCGCTCGCCCTGCTGGAGCGCGGCGATCTCACCGAGGGCCACGGCCGCGCCATCCTCCAGATCGACGACCAGGAGCGGCGTGCCCGACTCGCCAAGCAGGCCGCCGCCCAGGGCTGGTCCGTTCGGGAGCTCGAGCTGCGAGCCAACTCAAGTCCGGCCCGCAAGAAGGCGACGAGCGGCGGGCGGATCTCGACCGAGGAGCGCGCTGCCATGGCCGAGGCCGAGGACCTGCTCGGCTCGGCGATCGGGACGGATGTCCGAGTGCGGCGGGCCGGGAACGGGGTGAAGGCGGAGCTCCTCTTCGACGACCTCGGCGAGCTCGAGTCGCTCGCCAAACGGCTGCGCAAGCGGAGCTAAGATGCGAGGGTGCTCCGGAGGCGAAGCCGAGGAGCAACCCGTTCAACGGGGGTCCGCTGGGGCGATTAGCTCAGTCGGTTAGAGCGCTTCTCTGATAAGGAAGAGGTCCCTGGTTCGAGTCCAGGATCGCCCACTCAGCCCGCCGTCCGCACCGACTCCGCGGCGCCCTTGAGCTTCGCCAGCGCGTGCTCGATCCAGCGGCGGAAGAGGCGCTCCCCGGCCATCGCGACCTGCAGACGGACCCCGAGGCTCTTGGGGTCGTTCCCGGCCTCCATCTCCACGAAGGTCCCGCCCTGTCCCTCGGTGAGCACGGCCCGGGTGTAGGTGCCGGTGTCCATGCAGCGGATCAGCAGCTCCTTGCCCGGGACCATCCGGTCGACCTCGAGGGTCGTCTCGAGGTCCGACATCGGCCAGGGCCGCTTCTGGATGTTCCGGACATGACAGCCTTGCTCGAAATCGCCGTCGATGCACTGGAACGTGATCGTGTCCGGCCACCACTCGGTCTGGCGATCCGGATCGGACGCCAGCTGCCAGACGACCTCGAGGGGCGCCTCGATGAAGGCCTGCTGACGGCACTCGGTTGCCATTTACGCATGGTACGGCGGCCGGTCGTACCGCAGATCAGGCCCTTGGAGCGCATCGGGCCGCTCCTATACTTCGTGCGGACGCCCCGAGGAGACCCTGTGCAGAGGATGACCATCTACGGAGTGAGCTTCGACATGGTCGGCAAGCAGCCGATCGTTCTGTTGAAGACCGTCGACGGCAACAAGTTCCTCCCGATCTGGATCGGTCACCCCGAGGCGGCGGCCATCCTGATGAAGCTGCAGGGGGCATCCACGCCCCGGCCGATGACCCACGATCTGCTCTCGGACGTGCTCGACCAGATGGATGCCAAGTGCGAGAAGGTCTCTGTCACCGAGCTGCGCGACAACACCTTCTTCGCCTCGATCACGATCTCGATGAACGGCTCCGAGCTCGAAATCGACTCCCGGCCCTCGGACGCCCTCGCCCTCGCCGTCCGCACCTCGGCGCCGATCTTCGCGGCGGATGAGGTGATCGAGGAATCGGCGATCGAGTTCGAGGGCGAGGAGGTCGAGGACCAGGAGCAGGTCGTCGAGAAATTCAAGGACTTCCTCGACAACGTCACGCCCGAGGACTTCGCCCAGGGCGAGGGGGACGTCTAGGCCGGCAGCGTCGCCTCGCTCGCCGGGCGCTCGCGCGCCGAGGCGAGGATCTGCTCGACCAGCCGGACGAAGTCGATGCCGGCGGCCTCCGCGGCCATCGGGAGGAGGCTGGTGTCGGTAAGTCCGGGGATCGCATTCACCTCGAGCACCTGCGGGCCCTCGTCCCCCAGCATCAGGTCGACGCGGGCGAAGCCGCTGCAGCCGAGGGTCTCGTAGGTCCTCGTGGCGAGCTCCTGCACGCGGCGCGTCTCCGCGTCGCCGAGCTCGGCGGGGCAGACGTACTCGGTCCGGCCGATCTCATAGCGCGCCTCGAAATTGAAGAAGTCCTCCTGGCGCGGGATCGCCTCGACGACCGGCAGCGGCTCGCCGTCCAGCATGCTGACCGCGAGCTCGCGGCCCTTGACGTAGCGCTCCAGCAGGACCCGGTCGTCGTAGCTGAATGCGGCGACCAGCGCCTGGGGGACGTCCTCGCGGCTCGAGGCGAACTCGACACCCAGCGACGATCCCTGGCTCGCCGGCTTGATCACCAGCGGGAAGCCCAGCCGGTCCTCGATCTCATCGAGAGTGTCGGCGGCGCCGAGCTCTCGGAACGCGGTGGCGTTGAACGCGGCCCAGTCCGGGGTGGGGAGGCCCGCCGCCCGGATCTCGTGCTTCGCCGCGACCTTGTCCATGCAGAGCGCGCAGGCCGCGACGCCGGGCCCCGTGTAGGCGAGGTCGAGGATCTCGAGCAGCTCCTGGACGGTGCCGTCCTCGCCGCCCGGGCCGTGCAGCGCGATGAAGACGACCTCAGGCCGCTCGGCTCGCAGTCGGCCGACCAGGTCGGGCCCGACGTCGATCGCGATCGCCTCGTGCCCGAGCTCCCCGAGCGCGTCCTCGACGCGCGCCGCGGAGCGGAGCGAGACGCCGCGCTCCAGCGAGCTCCCTCCCTTGAGGACGGCGACCTTCATTCCCGTTTCGGCATCGGAACCACGTCACCGCCCGGCTCATCGTCCTCGGGTTCCGCCTCGGTCACGCGGTGCTCGCCGGTGATCGTCTCGTAGAGCGCGACCTGTTCGGACACCACGGCTCCGATGCGGCGGATGCCCTCCCGGAGCTCCTCCTCATCGGAAGCCGAGAAGTTGAGCCGCATCGCCGAGCCGCCTCGGCCGTCCACGTAGGCGGCGCGGCCCGGAACGAAGGCGACGTTCTCGCGCAAGGCTTTCGCAAGCAGGTCGGTTGTGTCGATGTAGTCCGGCAGCGTCGCCCAGAGGAACAGGCCGCCCTCCGGTCGGGTCCAGGTCGACTGCTCGGGGAAGTGGTGCTCCAGGGCGTCGAGCATCGCGTCCCGGCGCGAGCGATAGATCTCCACCAGGTCGTCGATGTACTCCCGCCACCGTCCCTCGGCGAAGTACTCGCGAACGAAGTACTGGCTCAGGGTGGAGGTGCAGAGGTCGGCGGCCTGCTTGCCGAGGCCGATCTTCTCGAGCACCGGCGGCGGCGCGGCGACCCAGCCGATCCGGATACCTGGCGAGAGGATCTTCGAGAGGGTGCCGAGGTAGAGGACGTAGTCGCCGCCGTCGAGGCTGTAGAGCGTCGGCTGCGGGTCGCCGTCGTAGCGGAGCAGCCCGTAGGGGTTGTCCTCAACGATCAGCACCTCGTGCTCCCGCGCCAGCTCGACGAGGCGCCGCCGGCGCTGATCCGAGAGCGTCACGCCGGCCGGGTTCTGGAAGCTGGGAACCGAGTAGATGAACTTCGGCCGGCGGCCGGCCGAGGCGAGGCCTCCGAGCAGCTCCTCGAGCTCGTCGATCCGCATCCCCTCGTCGTCGGTGCTCACCTGGTGCACATCGGCCTCGTAGCTGCAGAAGGTCGGGACGGCGCCCGGGTAGGTGGGTGCCTCGCAGATCACCGGATCGCCTGGATTGACGAGCGTCTTGGTGATCAGGTCGATCGCCTGCTGCCCCCCGGTGGTGACGATCAGATCGTCGCGATCGGGGGACATGCCCTCCGCGGCCATCACTTCGAGGATGCAGGCCTTGGTCTCCTCGAATCCCTCGGTCGGTCCGTACTGGAGCGCCTCCGCGGAGGACTCGTGAGCGATCCGGGTCATCTGGGCAGCGAAGCTGTCGGAGGGGAAGGTGGAGGTGTCGGGGAGCCCCCCGGCGAGCGAGATCACCTCCGGGCGGGCGGTGATCGCCATCAGGTCGCGCATCGCCGAGGAGCGCATCACCTGGGTGCGGCGCGCGAACAGCCCCGCGTAGCGCTCCAGGTCGCGGGAGGTGGTGTGGGCGCGACGGCGTCGCGGTGCGTCGTCCGGCCGCGGTGTCGCCTGGTCAGGTTCGAGCCGATCGCTCATCAGCCGGACATGTTGGCGCAAGCCAGTTGAAAGGAGGGCATGTAGCCTCCCGGCCCGACCATGTTCCTCGCCATCTGCCAGGGGCTGGGACTGGCCATCGCCGCCGGCCTCATCCTCGGAGTCGTCTTCCCCCCGATCATGCCGACCTGGGGCGTCGTCGTTGGTGCCGCGCCGATCGGCGTGCTGGCTGCCGGCGCGGCGCTCAACGGCGCGGACGAGGAGGTCTGGCCGGCGCTTTTCGTCGGCGTGCTCGGTGCCGGTATCGCCGCACTCGTCAGCCGGGACGTGGCCGCCGGCGCGATCCGCCGTCAGCGGGATCAGCTGACCGGGGCGGAGGTGCAGGGACCGAGCGGGGTGACGGTGATCGTCGTGGTGGCGGCTGTCGTCGTGGCCGCGGTCAGCCTCTTCCTCGAGCCGTTCTCGCTGGTGGTCCTGGTAGCCCTGAGCTGGCTCTGGGTCTCCCGGCGCCGGCGGGCCGAGCGCAAACACGAGGGCCTGCGGGTCCTCCGCTAATGATCTCGACAGGCCACCCCCATGAAGCGGGTCGCGCCTCGCCTTCGGCTGCGGCGCGCCCTTGCATCTAGCCGTGCAGCGGAAGCTCGTCCTAGTCGTCGTCGACGCTATGCACCCCTCGATGCTTCTCCGTGCGATCGACGAGGAGGAGGCGCCCACCTTCGCCGCCCTGCTCGAGCGCGGCCACCTGATCACGGACTGCGTTTCGAGCTTCCCCTCAGTGACCCCCGTCGCGAGCTCGGAGATGATGACCGGCATCGGCCCCGCCGGCCATTGGGTGATGGGGATGAACTGGTACCACCGGCTGGAGCGCCGCTACATCGAGTACGGCTCGTCCTTCGAGGCCACGCGCACCTTTGGCCTCTTCCGGGCGATGTACGACCTGGTCTACAACATGAATCTCGACCACCTGAGCTGGGAGGCCCAGACGGTGTTCGAGCGCCTCGGCGACGCGGGGATCCGGACGGCTACTACGCCCTTCCTCATCTACCGCGGCCGGCAGCGCCACGAGCTTGGCCTCGAGGGGCTGGTCCGCCGGGCCGCGGCCGCGGCGAACTTCCGCCACGCCGTCTGGGGGCCGGACGAGTTCTTCTACGGCGACCTCTACTCGAGCAGGCCAACCGGGTGCGGACCGACCTTCACCCGGCCCGGCACCCGCGACGAATACTCGGCCTGCGTCGCCGAGGAGCTGGTGAGCGAGGGGGCCTACGACTTCCTCCTCTACAGCCTGCCCGACAACGACTTCCACTCCCATCGGCACGGGCCCGACGCGACCGTCGACTCGATCGCCAAGGCGGACGCGATGTTCGCCCGGATCGTCGAGGCGGGGGGAGGCCTCGATGCCTTCCTCAAGGAGCACGCTGTGATGCTGACCGCGGACCACGCGCAGACGGCGGTCGAGCACGCGCTCCCGCTGGCGGACGAGCTGGCCGAGGACTGGGCAGTGCTGCAGCCCAACACGGACCGCCCGGAGGAGGCCGAGATCGCCGTCAGCCCGACCTCGCGCGCCGGCGCGGTCTACATTCTCGACACGGGCAAGCGCCATCCCGGGACCCACGAGCGGGCGCGGCTGCGGCTGCGCGAGCTGGCCGGCGTCGACCTGGTCACCTGGCTCGCAGGCGACGGTGGCGCGCCGATCCTGCGACGCGGGGTCGGTCTCGATGACCCTTCGGCCGTCGAGGCCGTGGTGGAGCGGAACGGCTACGAGCTGCGCTTCCGACCCGGTGGCGCCCTGAAGGACGTCCGCGGCAACTTCTGGTCGCTGCGGGGGGAGCCCGAGGCGCTCGCGGGGGATATCACGCGCGGGAGATTCGAGTCCGACGAGTACCCGGACGGACTTGCCCGTCTCTGGTCTGCTCTCACCTCACCGCACGCGGGCGACATCCTGATCTCCGCCGCCGAGGGCTACGAGTGCGTCGATTGGGGTGGGATCAGCCACGCGGGGGGCGGTAGCCACGGCTCGCTCGGCCGCGGCGACTCGCTCGGCCCGGTCCTGTTCGTCGGTTGCGGCCCGAAGCGACCGGGTAAGCGGCCGCAATGGGCTCTGCGGGATCTGGCGCCGGTGATCCTCGAGCACTTCGGCGTCGCGAGCGGGCGGCCGCAGGGATGAGCCCGATGGAGACAGCCAAGCGAATCGGCCGGGGGACGCTCAAGCCGGGCAACTGGATCCAGCTCCTTCAGTTCGGCCTCGTGGGCCTCTCCGGTTACTTCGTCAACCTCGCGGTGTTCGCGTTCTTCAACGGGCCGCTCAGCATCCACTACATCGGCGCCGCGATCCTCGCCTTCTGCGTCGCGGTCATGAACAACTTCTGGTGGAACCGCCACTGGACCTTCGACGCGAGGCACGGCCACGCCGGCTTCCAGGCTGCCCGCTTCTTCACCGTCAGCGTCCTGGCCCTCGGGATCAACCTGATCGCGCTCAAGCTGCTCGTCAACGGCGGCGTGACGGAGCTGCCGGCGCAGGCGATCGCGGTGGCGATCGCGATGCCCTTCAACTTCATCGGCAACAAGCTTTGGACGTTCGACTGAAACGTGCGCTCTTCCCTGTTCTCCTAGCTCTCAGCGCCGCGCTGCTCCTGCCGGGGACCGCAGGCGCCCAGAAGCCCCCGATCTCGCAGACGCGCGCGATCGAGATCGCCAAGACCGACCCGAAGGCGATCGCGGCGGCGGAGGAGCACCCGGACCTGAGCCCGTCGGCCAGCCGGAACGACTCCACCGGGCTCTGGGAGGTCGGCTTCTTCACCGGCGACAACGAGGTCGCCCAGGTCGTGATCGATCCGAACAACGGGAAGATCCTCGAGTCCTGGACCGGCTACCAGGTCGCCTGGCGCATGGCCCGGGGCTACCCGGGGGCCTTCGGCCGGTTGATCAACGCGCCCTACATCTGGCTGCCGCTCTGCGCGATCTTCGTCCTCGGGCTATTCGACTACCGCCGCCCCTTCCGCCTGGCGCACCTCGACCTGCTCGTCCTGGTCGCCGGCTTCGGGCTCTCCCACTACTTCTTCAACGACGGGAACATCGGGCTCTCCGTCCCGCTCGCCTATCCGCCGCTCCTCTGGCTCCTCGGGCGTGCCCTCTGGCTCGGATTTCGAAGAGCCGAGGGGAGCGGGCTGAGACCGTCGGCGCCGATCGCCGTCCTGGGGATCCTCGCCGTCGCGCTGGTCGCCGGCCGGATCACCCTGAACGTCGCCGACTCGAACGTGATCGATGTGGGGTACTCCGGTGTGATCGGAGCGGATCGGATCGCCGATCGCGCGCCGATCTACGGCAATTTCCCCGACGACGACCAGTCCGGCGACACCTACGGGCCGGTCGCCTACTACTCCTACGTCCCCTTCGAGCAGGTCTTCCCCTGGAGCGGCACCTGGGACGACCTGCCGGCGGCCCACGCGGCCTCGATCTTCTTCGACCTGGGCACGATGGCGGCCCTCTTCCTCCTGGGAAGGCGGATCCGGCGAGGGAGGCGTGGGACCGAGCTCGGGGTGCTGCTCTGCTTCGCCTGGGCCGCCTGCCCGTACACCGCTTTCGCGCTCGAGTCGAACACGAACGACGCGCTGGTCTCGCTCGGGATTTGCGCGGCGCTGCTCTGCCTCACCGCCGCGGTCCCGCGGGGGATCACCCTCGCCTTATCGGCGATGACCAAGTTCGCGCCCTTGGCCTTGGGGCCGCTGTTCGCGACCTACGGCGCCACGGGCTCCGGGTCGGTGCGCCGCTACGGGAAGGTGGTGATCCCGTTCGCGATCGCCTTCGCGGCGACGGTCCTGGTCGTCTCCATCCAGGCGCTGCAGGATCCGGGACTCTCGACCTACTGGCACCGGACGATCGGCGAGCAGGGGGGCCGCGACTCCCCGTTCAGCATCTGGGGCCAGGATCACTCGCTCGGCTGGCTGCAGGCACTGGTCAAGGCCGGGGTCGTCGCGCTGGCCGTCCTGGTTGCCTTTCGGCCGCGGCGCCGGGATCACGTGACGGTGGCGGCTCTTGGGGCGGCCGTGATCATCGGGATGGAGCTCACCGTCGATCACTGGTTCTACCTCTACATCCCCTGGTTCCTGCCGTTCCTGCTGATCGCGCTGCTGGCAGCCGGGACGGTCCCGCTATACGTCGACGGGAAGCAGGATCTGGTCGATCCCGCGAGCGAGCCCGTCGTCGCCGATCTCGACCGCGACACCCATGAGCCAGACGTCCTCGTCCGCCGTGTCGAAGCGGACGGGCATCTGCGTCCGGAAGGCGCGTAGCGCCTGCTCGCGGCGCACTCCGATGACGCCGGCTCGAGAGCCGGTCATCCCGACGTCCGAGATGTGAGCCGTCCCGCCCGGGAGCACCCGGCCGTCCGCCGTCGGGACGTGGGTGTGGGTGCCCAGCACCGCCGCCACCCGCCCGTCGAGGTGCCAGCCCATCGCGACCTTCTCGCTGGTCAGCTCGGCGTGGAAGTCGACGACGAAGGCATCCGCGGCGCCCTTGAGGGAGTCGAGCAGCCCGTCGATCGCCGTGAACGGGTTGCGCTCCACCCGGAGGTGCATCTGGCCGCTCAGGTTGATGACGCAAACCCGCATCCCCGCCGCCTCGGTGATCGTGTGACCCCTGCCGGGGTTGTCGGACGGGAAGTTGACGGGCCGGATGATCCGCCGCTCCGAGTCGAGCAGGGGATAGACGTCGCGGTGCCGATAGGTGTGGTTACCGAGGGTGATCACGTCGGTTCCCGCATCCAGGATCTCTTTCGCGGTGGCTTCCGTGATGCCGACGCCGCCACCCGAGTTCTCCCCGTTCACGACTACCAGGTCGGGATGGTGCTCGGCCCGGATCTCCGGCATCGCGGCCGCGAGCGCCTCTCGGCCGGGCTTGCCGACCACGTCCCCTATGAACACGAGCCGCATGAGCGCGCCAGCGTAGAGGAGTGGCGCCTCGCCGGCTTCGTCTAGCGTTCGCGCGATGAGCGAGAGGGGCCGGCGGCGGGCCGACCCGGTGCTGGAGGTGGACGGACTCTCCAAGTCGTACGGAGAGCGCGCTGCCCTGCGGGACGTGAGCCTCGAGCTGGGCCGGGGGGAGCTCCTCGCCGTGCTCGGCCCGAACGGCGCCGGCAAGACCACGCTGCTCTCGATCCTCGCCGGGATCACCAAGCCGGACTCGGGCAGGATCGACCGCTCGAACGGCGCGGTCGGCTGGGTCCCGCAGCAGGCCGGTCTCTACCGGCGGCTGACGGTCGAGGAGAACCTCACGCTGTTCGCCCGGATGGAGGAGGCGGAGGACGTCGAGGCGACCGTGGAGCGCATGCTCGAGCAGACCGGGCTCGCCGAACGGCGAGGCGACCAGGTCTCCTCGCTCTCCGGCGGCAACCAGCAGCGCATCAACATCGCCATCGGCCTGCTCGGCGACCCGTCGGTCCTGCTCCTCGACGAGCCGAGCTCAGGTCTCGATCCGAGCCAGCGCATCCGGCTCTGGGAGTTCGTCGCCGGGCTCTCGGAGGGCGGCACCGCGGTGATCTACTCGACCCACCAGATCGAAGAGGCGAGCCATTACGGCGACCGCCTGGTAGTGCTCGCCGACGGCGAGACGATCTTCGACGGGAGCTTCGCGCAGCTGCAGCGGGCGGCGGGGCCGCGGCCCGAGGGCGCCTCGTCCGATCCCGAGAACGACTTCGTCCGATTCCTGCACGAGCGGGGGCACTGATGCGCTGGCTGCTGATCAAGGACCTGCAGCTGCTGCGCCGCTCCCCGCTCGTCACCGGCCTGCTGATCGTCTACCCGATCGTCCTCGCGGTCCTGATCGGGCTCGCGATCTCGCGAAGCCCGGAGAAGCCCCGCGTCGCCTTTCTCAACCAGATCCCCCGGGGGACGGGGCTCAGCCTGGGCGAGACGGGCGGCTTCTCCCAAGAGGAGGCGCGGCGCCAGCTCTGCGACAAGGTGGAATGCGTGCCCGTCTCGAGCCGGGCCGACGTCGAGCAGAAGGTGAAGGACGGAGACGTGCTCGGCGGCCTGATCCTGCCCCCGGACTTCCTCAGCAAGCTGCAGGCCGAGCTCACCACCAACGCCTCCGAGCCGGCCAAGGTCGAGGTGCTCGTCAACGAGGACGACCCGCTCAAGGCACAGGTCGTCGACGACCGGATCACCGCACTGCTCAACCAGGCGAACCAGCTGCTCTCGCAGAAGATCAGCGACGTCGCCGTCAACTACGAGAAGATCCTCGCCAACGGCGGCGAGTTCGAGATTCCGTTCCTGGGCCAGACCGTCCAGGTCCTCGGCTTGGAGCGATCCGAGCAGATCCTGCGGCAGGTGGAGAGCACCCTGCCGCCGGCCCAGCGGGCCCAGGTCGCCGAGGTCAGCGACTTCGCCCGCCTCGCGCGGCAGAACCTCGCCCTCGCGAACCAGCTGCTCGCCTCGATCCGCCAGCCGATCGGGGTGGACAAGCAGGTCGTGGCCGGGAGCATCCCTCCCCTGGACACCTTTGCGGTCGCCGTCGCGGCCGCCGTGACGCTGCTGTTCGTCACGGTGCTGCTCGTCTCGGGGTCCTTGGCCCTCGAGAGGGAGGAGAACACCTTCACTCGGCTGACCCGGGGCCTGGTCAGCCGGGAGGGCCTGCTGGTCGAGAAGGCGGTGCTGGGCACAGGAGCCGCGCTGGTGGTGACGCTGCTCTTGCTAGTGGCGATCACGCCGTTCGAGTCGATCTCCTGGGGACGGATCTATCTGATCGTGCCCGCGATCCTGCTCGCGGGAGCCGCCTCGTCCGGCCTCGGGCTCGCGATCGGGGCCGCCGCGCGCGAGGTCAGGGCGAGCGCTCTGCTCGCGTTCGCGCTGGCGCTTCCGATCGCCTTCCTCTCGCTCGTCCCCTCCGGCACGGTCGGCAAGGGGCTGCTCGACGTCATCCACGTGATCGCCGGCGCCTTCCCCTTCCGCCCGACCCTCGATGCGCTGGAGGGAGCGCTCTCCTCGTCGGGCCCCGATCTGGGGCTGCCTCTACTGCACCTCGCCTTGCTCACCGTGGGCTATCTGGTGCTGGCGCGATTGGCCCTTCGCAGGTTTGTTTAAGGGCACGCCTAGAATCAGGCGCATGAGCTTCCCGGCGACACGCCTGCGTCGGTTGCGTCGCACCGGCGCGCTGCGCGACCTGGTGCGCGAGACCGACCTGACGCCCGAGCACCTCGTCCAGCCTCTCTTTATCACGGCGGGGGAGGGGATCCGCGATCCGATCGAGTCGATGCCTGGCATGGAGCGGCTCTCGATCTCCGAGGCCGTCGCGGAGGTGACCGAGATCGCGACCGCCGGGGTCCGCGCGGTCCTGCTCTTCGGCATCCCCGCCAGCAAGGACGAGGTCGGCTCCGAGGCCTACGACGACGAGGGCGTCGTCCAGATGGCGGTGCGGGCGCTCAAGGAGGCGCATCCCGAGGTGGTCGTGATCACCGACGTGTGTCTCTGCGAGTACACCTCGCACGGGCACTGCGGGATCGTCCGCGAGGGAGAGGTCGACAACGACTTGAGCATCGAGCTGCTGGCGAAGACCGCGATCTCCCACGCCGCCGCCGGCGCCGACGCCGTGGCGCCGAGCGACATGATGGACGGCCGGATCGGAGCCATCCGCAGCCAGCTCGACGAGGAGGGCCACTCCAACGTCCCGATCGTCGCCTACAGCGCCAAGTACGCGTCGGCCTTCTACGGCCCCTTCCGCGAGGCAGCCGGCTCGACGCCCGAGTTCGGCGACCGCCGCGGTTACCAGATGAACCCGGCCAACG
>JBKPLC010000119.1:0-10149 GCA_046731495.1 Actinomycetota bacterium
ATCTGCGGCACCTTCACGCTCTGCCTGCTGGGCACGTTCCTGGTCCGTTCCGGGGTGCTGCAGTCGATCCACGCCTTCGGCGCCTCGACCGTCGGCGGACCGCTGCTGGCGCTGATCGGAGTGATCGCGCTCGGCTCCACCGTCCTGATCGTCAGCCGGCTCGACGGGCTGCGACCCGAGCGCCGGATCGACTCCCTGCTCTCGCGTGAGTCGATCTTCCTGGTCAACAACCTGCTGCTCGTGGGGTTGGCGCTGGTGATCTTCTGGGGCACCTTCTTCCCGCTGATCTCCGAGTTCTTCACCGGCGAGAAGCACTCGCTCGCCGCGCCCTGGTTCAACCGGTACGTCACTCCGATCGGGGTGTTGCTCGTCCTCTTCACCGGCCTCGGACCGCTGTTCGCCTGGGGGCGGTTGAGCGGCACGGCCGCCCGGCGCCTATTGCTCTGGCCGGGGGTCGCGACCGCCACGACAATCGCAGCCCTGCTGGTAGCGAGCGACGCAGGCGGGCACCCCTGGGCCTTGTTCGTGTTCGGGTTCGCCGCGTTCGCGCTGGTCGCGCTGGCCGGCGAGTTCTGGCGTGCCGGCTCCACCCGTCGCGCGCTCACCGGCGAGCCGTACCCGCGGGCGCTGGCGCGGGCGGTGGGGCGCAACCGCCGGCGCTACGGCGGCTACGTGGTCCATGCCGGCATCGCCCTGACCCTGATCGGGATCGCGGCGTCCTCGAGCTTCCAGACCAACCGCGACCTGCGCCTCCAGGTGGGCCAGACGGCGAAGGTCGACGACTACACGATCCGCTACGACAAGCTCACGGCCGATCCCCAGAACGAGCGGATCGGCTTCGCGGCGCGACTCGACGTGACGCGCGACGGCAAGCACTTCGCGACGCTCAACCCGGCGCGGAACTTCTACCCGACCCAGGATCCCTCGGCCGGGGCAATCGGCCGCTTCTTCATGGGCGACTCGACCAGCGAGGTGGGGCTGAAGACCGGGGCCGGGGGAGACCTGTGGACCGCCTTCCAGCCCGACCTCTCGGTTCTCAATCCCGCGATCGCCCGCGGCAACCGGCAGCTGGCGAACCTGCCGCCCGACGCGCAGGGGATCGCGATCATCGCGCTAGCCCAGCACTACGCGCAGGACCCGCCGCCGGCTAACTTCCGCGTGATCGTCAACCCGCTGGTCGGCTGGATCTGGATCGGTGCGCTGATCGCCCTCGCCGGCGCGGTGATGGCCGGCTGGCCCGCGCTCGAGTCGCGGCGGGCGCTCGAGGCGGCCTACCGCGCCCGGCTGGGACGGGAGCTGGGGACGGCCACCGAGCCGAGCTAGGCGGGGAATCCCGCTCCGCGCCCTCTGCTTAGCCTGGTCCCATGGAGTTCGTGCTCGCCGTCGCCATCGTCGTGCTGGTCGCCTGGTTCGTCACCGCGCCCCTGCGAGAGAGGCCGGCCGTGCGGCCCGACGATCCGACCGAGGCCGAGCTCGCCGACCTCGAGGCGCGCAAGCAGGCCAAGTACCGCCAGATCCGCGACGCAGAGGCAGATCACGCCTCCGGCAAGCTCAGCGACGAGGACTACCAGCGCCTCGATGCGGAGCTCCGCGCAGAGGCGATCGAGATCCTGAAGGGGATCGACCGGCTCCGCCAGCGCCGCGGGGACTAATCCCTACACTCCCGCTCCATGGTTACCGTGCTCAGCGTGGTCGAGGTGATCATCTCCGTGATCCTGATCTTCCTGGTGCTCCTGCACTCCGGGAAGGACGCCGGCCTCTCCGGCGCCTTCGGCATCGGGGGCGGCGGCAGCTCCTTCGGGGGCGGCTCACTGGTGGAGCGGAACCTGACCCGGTGGACGATCTTCTTCGGGGTCCTCTGGGCGCTGAACGCCATCATCATCCTCGAGCTCTAGGCCCCTGATGCGGCGATCCGCCGCCATCCTCGCCGTCTGCGCCCTGCTGGGGCTGGCGGGCTGCGGCGACGGCGAGGGCAGGCGAATCGGCTCCGGCCTGCCGCCGGCCGGAGGCGGCGGCGAGCTGGCCTACGCGCTGCCGAGCCTGCCCAGGACGCTCGATCCGCTGGCAGCGCGGAAGCGCGCCGACCTGACGGTGGTCCGTCAGGTGTACGAGCCGCTGATCGAGCGGCTCTCGGGTCCCTATGGCCAGACCACCCCGAAGGCCGGCCTGGCCCTCACCGCCCGGCCGTCGCGCGACCACACGACCTGGACGGTCACGCTGCGCCTGGGCGTGCGGTTCCAGGACGGGAACCCGTTCAACGCGACGGCGGTGCTGGCTAACTCGAAGCGGTGGCGGACCACCGCTGTCGGGCGCCGGCTGCTGCCGCACCTGTTCGCGGTGGACGCCCCGCGACCCGACCAGGTCCGCTTTCTGCTCGACCAGCCCGTCCCCGATCTAGTCGGTCGCCTCTCGGATCCCAGGCTGGGCATCGTCTCGCCGCTGGCACTGGATCCCCAGAGCGGTCGCGCAGCGAAGTTCGATCGGTCGGCGACCGGGCCCGGCACCGGGCCGTTCGAGGCTGGGTCCGAGGGGCCCGGGCGGATGGTGCTCTCGCGCTACGCGGAGTGGTGGGGGAGCCCGCTGGGTCTCGGCCCTTCGGTCGACGCCCTCACCTTCCTGCTCGCGCCCAAGTTCGCCCAGCGCCTGCGATTGCTCCAGGAGGGAGCCGTCCAGGTCGCCGATCCCCTCGACCGGGCGGGTCTGCGGGCCGCGGAGGCCGATCCGCTGCTGGCGACGGTGGGCGGGCCGCTGAGGGGGATCGGGATGGAGGGGTCGGTCCGCGGAATCGACTCAGCCGCGACCGTTCCCGTCCTCTCCGGCGTCTGGCTCACCCGGCTCCGCGGGTAGGCAGAGCTCGCAGAAGTCCTGGCCGAACGGAGTCAGGTGGATGCTCCGGCGGACAGTCCGGGTGTGTCCGGTCGCCTTCATGGCGGCGTCCACGTCCGGCTGCGCCTCGAGCACCTGGTAGCGCTGCGGGTCGCGCACCGGCTCGCGCGAGAACCAGACCAGCCCGAGCCGGAACAGGTTGTTCAGATAGGCGGGAACGTCGTCGAGGTGGCGGCAGCCGGCCTCCGGCCCGAGCATGTTGAGACCGGCGGCGACCAGCTCCGAGGTCGACTGGAGGGGAATCAGGCCGGAGCGGACGTCGACCGAGGGCTGCGGGCCCTCGTCCTTCAGGAGCCGGAGGATCCTTGCCTCGTCCGGAGCGAGGTCCTCGAGGATCCGCATGTAGGCGGGATGGGCGTCCTCGTCGAAGTTGACGTCCCGCGAGCGCCGCAGCAGCTCCTCGCCACGCTCCCGCAGCGATTTCCGGGCCTCCTCCCGCTCGGCCTCGGCCGCCTCCGGCGTCATCGCCGCTCGCTCGTCCGGCCGGTTCTCCTGGATGCCGAGGACGCGCCTCGTCCGCTCGCGGATCTCCGCGCCCGTCGACCGGAAGAGCTCGCCCGGCTCCTGACCGTTGACCGCGGCGCGGATCACCCTTGTGCCGGCCTCCGTGGATGCCTTCACGGTCCAGCGGGCGCTGCGCCAGGAGGCGGCCGCCGCGATCCTCGCCAGGCCGGGGACGGTGCGGAGCAGGCTCGGGTCGCGATCGTCCGCCATCAGACCCCGAAGATCAGCAGGTGGATGCAGCCCGCGAGAAATCCGAGGACCGCCCCGTGCAGGAGGAGCAGCCACTCGTCCTCGCGCATCGCGGAGCGGAGGAGCTCGGAGAAGTCGGCGTGGGGGAGCTCCCGCATCCGGTCGGTGAAGAGCTCGCGCAGGGCGGCGCTCTGGCGGCGGTTGAACTCGGGGTCGGTCAGCGGGGTCATCGTGTAGTCGACCGCCTCGGTCGCGACGGACTCGCGGATCGTCTCGTACTGGCTCGAACCGAGCGCCACCTGCACCGCAAGCCGGGCCGGCCCGGCGGCGCGGTCGATCGCCGGGCGCATCGAGTCCTCGATCATCTGCCGGGTGCGGTCCGAGCGCGGCCCGTGCAGCAGCTCGTCTCCGATATTGCCGAGCGTCACGATCTCTCCGGCGATGATCTCTCCATAGACCGCGGAGACCTCGGGCTGACGGCGGATGAACAGGCCATGCAGCTTGAGGGGTCCGAACCGGTGGGGCTCGACCGGCTCGAAGATCATCCAGAGCGCCATCCAGTTGGTGACGTACCCGATGATCACGCCGCCGATCGGCAGCACCCACCAGTGGGCGTAGGCGTTGGTGAGGAAGACGAGCGGCACGCCGAGCAGGGCGCCGAAGAAGAAGCCGAAGTTGATGATGAAGCGGAGCTCCTTGCGGCCGACCTCGAGGTAGATGCGATTCGCCATCTCGGGGTGCTCCTCGATCCGGCGGATCACCATCAGCTTGATGTCGAGCAGCTGGTCGATGTGGTCGCCGATCTCGCCCGTGACGCTGCGGACGATGTCGGGCAGCTGCTGCTGGACGCGCGCGTGGACCGCGTCCCGCACCCGTTTCGGCATGTTGCTCCAGGTGTCCGGGTACTCGCGCTCCATCACGCGATCGACGACTTCGCGGATGTCGTCCTGCGCCGTCTCGCAGATGTGCTGGGCGATCCGCTCGGGATCGAGCTGCCGGTAGAAGTCCGCCGGGCTGCCCAGTTTCGCGATCCCCTTGTCGACCGAGATCGAGCCCATCTTCGCGGCCCGCGAGGGGATGATCCCCTGCCAGCCGACGCCGCCCTGCATAACGCCCGGGATCTGCTGGATCCGTCGGGGGAGGAGCGGCGCAAGCCGCGACAGTCCGGGGACGCGCCAGCCGGCGAAGCGGACCGGATAGAAGAGCATCCAGACGCCGGTCCAGTTGGTCAGGTAGCCGATCGCTCCCGTGAACAGTGGGATCGTCAGGTCCTTGAGCAGGTCCGAGTCCATACCCCTCCGAGGACGCTAGCCGAGCCGGCGCGAGCATGAGTAGGCTCGCGCCGTGCACGTCGGCGTACACCTCCCGCTGATGGAGTTCAGGGGAGAGGGACAATCGAGCGAGAGGGTGATGGCCGCCGTAGATGCCGCCCGCGATTGCGGCCTCTATGCGATCTCCGCCAACGACCACCTCGTTTTCTCCACGCCCTGGCTCGACGGCCTGGCGGCCCTCGCTGCCTCCGTCGAGCGCTCAGGAGAGATGACGCTCGCAACGACGGTCTCGCTGCCCGTCGTCCGCGGCCCCGTCGCCCTCGCCAAGGCACTCGCCGCGATCGACATCCTCTCGGAGGGGCGCGTGATCGCGGGGGTCGGGCCCGGCTCATCGAGCCGCGACTACGACGTCGTGGGGCTCCCCTTCGATCGGCGCTGGGGTCTGTTCGAGGAGTCGGTGGTGCTTCTTCGGGCATTGCTCCGTGGAGAGAGCCTCCCCGCGTCGCGCCACTTCCCGCTTCCGGACACCGAGCTCGCCCCGCGGCCCTACGGGGACGACGGGATCCCGATCTGGATCGGCAGCTGGGGCTCGGATGCCGGCCTCAGCCGGGTTGCTCGCCTCGCCGACGGCTGGCTCGCCTCGGCCTACAACACAACGCCCGAGCGGTTCGGGGCGGCCAGGGCATCTTTGGCGGCGAAGCTGGAGGAGCGACGCCGGGATCCCAGGGGCTTCCCGAACGCGCTGGCCACCATGTGGAGCTGGGTCACGGATGATCGGGCGGACGCGGCTCATATGCTCGACGCCGTGCTCGCCCCGCTCCTCCGACGCGATCCCGACGAGCTGCGCGACCGGCTCTGCGTCGGCTCGGCCGAGCACTGCGCCCGGGTCCTATCCGACTATGCGGCGGCGGGGTGCGAGTGGGTGCAGCTCTGGCCCCTTGGAGAGGAGCGCCGGCAGATCGAGCTGGTCGCGGAGCGCGTGATCCCGGAGATCGCCACTTGAACCTCTGGTTGATGGCCCTGATCGTGCTGGTCTGCGCCGCCACTGCGGTCGCCGTCATGTACACGGTGCGGCGCCGCTCGAGCGTCGATCACTTCTTCGTCGAGGTCGAGCGAGGGGCCGGCATCTTCGCCTTCCTCGGCACCGCGTTCGCTGTGCTGCTCGCCTTCGTCGTCCTGGAGGCGTTCGAGAGCTTCAACAACGCGAAGAGCGGCGCGGAGGACGAGGCGATCACGGTCGTCCAGATGTCGCGGACCGCGGAGTTCTTCCCGGCGAATGAGCGGGAGCCGCTCGAGGGGGCTCTGATTTGCTACGGCCGGGCGGTGGTCCACGACGAATGGCCCGCGATGAAGGAGGGCGACCGGAGCCCGGTCGTACAGGACTGGGTGAACTCCGTTGGAGACGGCCTGCATGACTTGAACCCGGTGACGAAGGCACAGGAGGCGGCGTTTCTGCAGCTGCTTCAGCAGGAGGACCAGCGCAGCGACTCACGCCGAGAGCGGCTCAGCGAGGCCAACCGGGTCCTCCCGGCGCCGGCCTGGTTCGTCCTCGGCCTCGGGGCGCTCGTGACCGTCGGGTTCGCATTCTTCTTTGCCGACCGACGCGAGCACTTCATCGTTCAGGGAAGCCTGATGGCTGCGATCACCGCGCTGGTGGTCGGCGGTCTCCTGCTCGTGTGGTTCCTGGATCACCCTTACGAGGACCGCACCGGCAGCATCAAACCGGACGAGATGGAGCGCCAGCTCGTCATCATCGAGGACGAGCAGCAGAGCGTCCCGCCGCCGTGCGACGAGCGGGGCAATCCGGCGACGCGGCCGGCGTAAGCCCCTAGGCGGAGGGGCCGGGATCGGTTAGGTTTGGCGCAGGGGGCAAAGGAGAAGGCGATGGCGCTCACGGCGCTTCCCGGGTCCTTCCGCGGCGAGCTCGTCCGGCCCGGAGACCCGAGCTACGACGAACACCGCAAGGTCTGGAACGGTTCGATCGACCGAAATCCAGCGCTGATCGCACGTTGCGGGTCGACGGCGGAGGTCGTCGCCGCGGTTGCGTTGGCAAGGGAATCGGAGTTGCCGACCGCCGTCAGGGGTGGTGGTCACAGCTTCGGCGGGCTCTCGACCTGCGACGAGGGGATCGTGATCGACCTGAGACGGATGAACCGGATCGCGGTGGATCCCGACGCGCGCGTTGCCCGCGTCGAGGCCGGCGCTCTGCTCGGCGAGGTGGACGAGGCGACGCAGAAACACGGGCTGGCGGCTCCCGCGGGAATCGTCACCCACACGGGCGTCGCCGGCTTGACCCTCGGCGGCGGGATCGGCTGGCTCCAGCGCAAGCATGGGCTCACGATCGACCAGATGCTGGGGGCAACCATGGTCACCGCGGACGGGGACCTGGTGCGTGCGAGCGAGGACGAGAACCCCGAGCTCTTCTGGGGCCTCCGTGGAGGCGGAGGCAACTTCGGTGTCGTCACCGAGTTCGAGTTCAGGCTCAACTCGCTCGGGCCCGTCCTCGCCGGGCCGATCTTCTGGCCGATGGAGGAGTCGGCGGAGGTGCTCCGCTTCTACCGCGACTGGATCGCCGACGCCCCGAACGAACTGATGACGATCGTGATCCATCGCAAGGCGCCTCCGCTCGACTTCGTGCCCGCCGAGCTCCATGGTCGTCTGGTCGTCGCCGTTGTCTGCTGCTGGTCGGGGAATCTCGATGACGGAGAGAGGGTGATTCGCCCGCTCAGGGAGTTCCGCTCTCCGGTGCTGGACCTCTGCGAGCCCAAGCCGTTCGTCGAGCATCAGGCGATGTTCGATCCGAGCTTTCCCCACGGTCGCTGGTACTACATGCGCTCCTGCGATGTCGCCGAGTTGACCGACGAGGTGATCGACATCACGGTCGAGCATTCGATGCGGATTCAGTCGCCCCTCACCAGCTTCCCGATCTGGCAGCTCGGCGGCGCTATCCGCGATCTCGGCGATGACGACACCGCCTTCAACGGCCGCGACTCGGGCCACACCTTCAACATCACCTGCTGCACCGAGGACGCCGAGGGCTTCGATCACGAGCGACGCTGGGCGAGGGACTTCTGGTCGGCTCTCCAGCCCTTCCACATGGGCGTCTACGTCAACTTCCTCATGGAGGAAGGGGAGGACCGGGTCCGCGAGGCCTACGGCGCCACCAAGTACGACCGCCTGAAGGCGCTCAAGCGCAAGTACGACCCGGACAACTTCTTCCGGCTCAACCAGAACATCCGGCCGGCTTAGGCGCGGCAGTCGCCCTTAGCGAGCCCGGCCGCCCAGAGGATCCCGCCGAGCAGGTGCTTGCGGAAGAGGGGCTCGGAGTAGCTCTCGATCGTGTGGCCGCCGCCCGTGTACCAGGCGCGGCCGCCCTTGAAGCGATGGCACCAGGCGATCGGGTGATCGCCGCCCATCATTCCGCCCGAGTAGGTGGACTCGTCGAGGACCGCCAGTACGTGGACCCTGCCGCGCGGATTGGCGGCGAAGTTGTACCACTCGTCCGTCCGGCTCCAGTCGGCCCGTAGCGCCTGCGTTGAGGGGTGGGACCGATCGGTGACGTGGATAGTGGCGGGCTGAATCGCGGGGTGATCGTGGAAGTGGACTCCGACCAGGCGGTCATAGAAGGGCCAGTCGTACTCCGTGTCTGTGGCGGAGTGGACGCCGGCGAACCCGCCGCCGCGACGGATGTAGGCCTTGAACGCCTTCTGCTGCGCCGGGGCGAGGACGTCGCCGGTCGTATTGAGGAAGACGACCGCCTCGAAGCGGCCAAGGCGCTTCCGCGTGAAGGCCGACGCGTCCTCGGTCGCGGTGACCGAGAAGCCATGCGCCCCGCCCAGCTTCCGGATCGCGGCGATCCCGGCCGGGATCGAGTCGTGGCGGAAGCCCGCCGTCTTCGAGAAGACCAGCACTCGCGCACGAGGCTCGGGCTTGGCCTCGCCGTCGTCGCCGGCGAACACCAGGGTCGCCACCGCGATCGCGGCGATCGCGATCGCCCCGATCACGGTCGCTCGTCCCGCCCGCGAGTTCATGCCGGGATTGTCGCGCCGGAGGCGTAACGCCGCCACCGGCACCTGGACGGATCCCCATGGGAATCGACGGGTTCGAGTACGAGCGGGTGGAGGTTGGGCATAGCCGCTACCTGCCTGGCGTGGCAGGAGAGGGCCCGGCGGTGCTCCTCCTCCATGGGTTCCCCGAGACGCACTACTGCTGGCACCGGGTCGCGCCGGCGCTCGCCGAGGACCACCGGGTGGTGGTCAGCGACCTGAAGGGCTACGGCGAGACCCGCGCCGAGCCGGGCGGCCAGCTCGGTGAGGGCTACTCGAACCGCGAGCGGGCGGCGGAGCTCGTCGAGCTGATGGGGAGGCTCGGCATCGAGCGCTTCTCGGTCGTCGGCCACGATCGGGGTGGGCGAGTCGCCTACCGCATGGCCCTCGACCATCCCGAGGCCGTCGAGAGCCTCACGGTCCTCAACGTCGTGCCGACGCTCGATCAGTTCGAGCGTATGTCCGAGGGCGCGGCCGTCGAGTACTGGCCGTGGTTCTTCCTGGCGCAGCCGCCCCCTTTCGCGGAACGGGTGATCGCGGCCAGCGCGGAGTACGTCCTCGATGACATCCTCCAGTCCTGGCCGGCGAAGCCGGAGGCGATCTCCGAGCGGGCGAAGGAGGAGTACCGGCGGGGCTTCACCGCCGAGACGCTTCCCGGCATCTGCGCGGACTACCGCGCCTCCTTTCACCTCGATCGTGGGCATGACGCCAAGGATCGGGAGGCCGGCCGGACGATCGCCTGCCCCGTGCTCGTCCACTGGGGCTCCGGGGAGGGCGAGATGTCGGATTCGCTGGAGGTGTGGCGGCGGTGGGCCGACCAGGTCGACGGCGGGCCGTTGCCCTCAGGTCACTTCGTCCCCGAAGAGGCGCCGGACGAGCTGACGGCTTCCCTCGCCCGGTTCTTGCCACGCGCGGACCACCACGGATAGGGTGGCCGCGACCCACATCCAGGGACCAGCGACGGGTCGAGGTGTCTCGGGGCAGGTCCAACCAGCGAAACGGGGAGTCGTGATGACGAGATCGAAGGGACGTCGACCGTCGCCAGCGATGATCGTGGCGGCAACGGCTCTGATCGTCGCGTTGGCCGGAACGGCGATGGCCGCGCCAACCGCGATCAAGAGCATTCTCAACAAGCAGGAGAAGAAGCAGGTCAAGAGCATCGCCAAGAACCAGGTGAACAAGCTGGCGCCTGATCTGTCGGTCAAGCACGCCAAGACGGCCGATACGGCCACCACGGCCACTACGGCCAACAC
>JBKPLC010000120.1:0-10463 GCA_046731495.1 Actinomycetota bacterium
GCTGCAGGTCCACTGCTACCGGATCCTGGGCTCGGTGCAGGACGCGGAGGACATGGTGCAGGAGACACTGCTGGCCGCCTGGCGCGGCCTCGAGAGCTATGAGGAGCGCGACTCGCTGCGCGCCTGGCTCTACCGCATCGCGACGAACCGCTGCCTGAACTCCCTCCGCGACAGCCGGCGGCGCCCACGCGAGGCACCGTCGATCCCGTTCGAGGTTCCCGAGCCCACTCGCCGCGGAGAGCCGCTCTGGCTTGAGCCCTACCCCGACGCGCTGCTCGACGGCATCGCGGAGACCTCGCCTGGGCCGGAGGCGCGCTACGAGACGAAGGAGGCCGTGAGCCTGGCGTTCGTCGCCGCCCTCCAGCACCTCCCTCCCCGGCAGCGGGCCGTGCTGGTGCTGCGCGACGTGCTCGGCTTTCGCGCGGCGGAGGTCGCTGAGATGCTCGAGAGCAGCGAGGTTTCGGTCAACAGTGCCCTCCAACGCGCGCGGGCCGCGCTCGAGACCCGCCCGCCCGCCGACCGCGAACGAACGCCCCTACCGCGCTCGCCACGCGAGCGCGAGCTCGTCGCGCGCTTCGCCGACGCGGTCGAGAGCGGCGACGTCGAGGGCATGGTCTCGGTCCTGACGGAGGACGCCCTGCTCACGATGCCGCCCGCGCCGCTCGAGTACCAGGGGCACGAGGCGATCGCCGCGTTCCTCCGCTCCCGGGAGGAGGACCGCGGCGAGCCGCTGCGTGTCGTGCCCACCCGGGCCAATGCTCAACCGGCCTTCGCCTGCTACCTCCCCGACGCGCAAGCTGGGATCGCCCATCCCCGCGGACTGTTCGCGCTGACGCTCGCGGGCGAAGGGATCGTCGCGATCACCTGGTTCCTCGATACCGGCGTCTTCCGCCACTTCGGGCTTCCAGAAACGCTGCCGACCCGCTGACGCCTCCGAAACCCGTCGGCGCTCTACTGAGCCCGGTATTCGTCGATGATTCCGTGCATATCTGTCCCGAACGAGTCGTCGAGCGAGAGCTTCCACACCACGTAGTCGCTCTGGATACGGCTCATGCGAACGTCGCGCGCGCTCTGGTCGGCACCGTCCCACTCAGCCGACCCGGCCCATTGACAATCCAGTGCCAAGTGCAACAAGTTGGGCTTAGAAACCGCTTCGCTCCGTAACGTGCGCGAAAGTGGTCAACCTCCTGGTGGAGCTGCTCGATCGTTGACCTTCAAGGACGCAACGTGGGCCGGGTTGATGCCGACTGAATCACCAGTTCCGTATTCCGTGAACCAGGCGAGACGCGATTGACCCGATCGAGCAGCATCTGAGAGCTTGCCCTCGACCTCGTCCAAAGCTCCCTCCACCGCGAAGACCTCACCGTTCAGGAGCCTGATTTCCGCGTAATCCACTGCGAGTCATGCTAGGCGCCAGCGCCGGCGCACAGCGTTGGCCTCGGCAAACAGCTGAACTCAGCCGACGACCACACGCGGATTCCTGAGGCGGACCGCGGATCCGCATGTTCGCAGTCTGCGAACGTCCCGATTTGCAGCGATTTCATGCCGGAAGAGGGACTCGAACCCCCGACACGCGGATTCTGATGACGGCGAGGAGGGGTCGGCGAAGGGTCAGTAGGTGCGGCTCAGGCGTGCTGAGGTTCGCTCAGTTCCACTCGAGGTCGCGAGTTGGACGCACAGTTCGACGCACGATTATGATCCGGCAGACCGTCCATCGCGGCTGCCCATAACTGAGGTTGACGCTGGAACCTCGCTACGCATAGGGTGCGCCCGCTTGAGATCGGGGGAGAGTCGAGCTGGCCCGGTTAGTCCGGGCATCACAGGAGGGAGCGAGAATCGGCATGAGGTTCCTCGGAAAGTTCGGACCCCATGCGGGTTAGGCGTGCGCTCCTCGGCGCCACAGTGGCGCTCGCCGTGCTCACCGGGGCGGTCGCCCAGGCAAACGACGAGAAGCTCGCCAAGCACCTGCACAAGCTGAACCCCGCGGCGCTCGTCGGCGGCAAGTCGATCGTCGGCACCAAACCGGGACAGCAGCTGCACGGCGTCCACGGCAAGCCCAACTTCATCATCGCCCTCGGCGACGAGGAGACGATCCACGGCGCCTCCAAGAACGACGAGCTGGGCGCCGTCGGCGAGGACGTGAAGATCGTCCCCTCCGCCCACGGCCACTCCCTGATCGTCGGCGGGCCCGGCTCCAGGATCGTCGTCACCGGCAAGGGCCACAACCTGATCTACACCGACGCCAAGGGCGCCACGATCATCCTGGAGAGCCCTGGCGACAAGGTGATCGCCACCGGCCCCCACGACAAGATCGTCTGCGCCAAGCACAGCTCCCACGAGCTGATCGAGGTCGCCAAGGGCGAGAAGGTCTCCAAGAGCTGCAAGGGCCACCACAATGAGATCGAGCACGTCACGACTTCTTCGCTCAGCGCGCACCGGGCCTCGGCGACCGCGCATGCCTCGGCGACGGTCACGGGTGACGGCAGTCGCTTGAACCCGTTCACGGCCGACTGCGACGACGCCTCGCAGGTCGACTGCAAGGTCAGCAGCTTCGCCCCCCGGACTCTCGCCGGGCTCTGGGCACGCGAGTCCGTCCCCGCGTATCAGTGCCCGGCTCCCGACCATCGATTCCTGCTGAACCAGAACTACGCGCCGGCTGGCACCTCTCTGCCCAGAGGAGTCGAGGTCGAGGGGCTCGGGCCGATCGGGGTAAGCATCACCGGCACGGTCTACGAGAGGCTCTCCGATGGAACGGCGATAACCACGGGGACCGCCACCGGTGACACAGCCTCGAGCGCGACCAATTGGACCTTCGACTCGAACTCCTACGAGGTCATCCTGCACTGCACCAGCGACCCGAGCCACGGGTACGGCCCGGACTGAGAGGAACGGAGACCCAGATGAAGATCACGAGAGGCTTCAGCACCGGCCGCCTCCTCGGCGCCACACTGGCGCTCGCCGCGCTCACCGGGGCGGTCGCCCAGGCAAACGACGAGAAGCTCGCCAAGCACCTGCACAAGCTCAACCCCGCGGCGCTCGTAGGCGGCAAGTCGATCGTCGGCACCAAACCGGGACAGCAGCTGCACGGTGTCCACGGCAAGCCGAACTTCATCATCGCCCTCGGCGACGAGGAGACGATCCACGGCGCCTCGGCGAACGATGAGATCGGGGCGATCGGCAAGGGCGTCAAGCTCGTGCCCTCGAACCACGGCCACTCATATATCGCCGCCGGCCCCGACAGCGAGGTCGTCGTCACCGGCAAGGGCCACAACCTGATCGTCTCCCACGCCAAGGGCGCGACGATCATCCTGGAGAGCCCCAGCAACGAGGTGATCGCCAATGGTGCACACGACAAGATCGTCTGCGCCAAGCACAGCTCCCACGAGCTGATCGAGGTCGCCAAGGGCGAGCAAGTCTCGAAGAGCTGCAAGGGCCACCACGACACGATCGCGCCGGTGCCGAAGGTGCTGAGCGCGCACTCCTCGGCGGCGAGGGCGCACGCGGCCGCCGAGTGCAATTTAGGCTCTGTCGGCGACTGCACCGTGACGGCTACCACCCGCACCCTGGACGGCCTCTGGGACTCCGACCGGGTGCCCGCCGGCGGCTGTCTCTCGGTCGCGGGCCAGGTTCTCGTGAACCACGTCTATCAACCCGGGACCCTCATCTTGCGGGGGATCGAGGTCAAGGGCCTGACGTGGATCGCGGTCGATATCGGCGAGCCCGTCAGAGACCCGCAGTTCGGGACCGGGGACCGCGTCACGGGCAACGAAGAGGGGGCCGCGACCAACTGGTCGCTCAACCCGGAGTCCTACACGGTCATCTACCACTGCACCACAGACCTCTCGCGCGGCTACTCCTAGACCTTGCGTCGGCCCGCGCGGAAAACGGGTCTTTGCAGGAAGAAGATGGATGCCGGAGGAGGGACTCGAACCCCCGACACGCGGATTATGATGACGGCGAGGAGGGGTCCTCTAAGGCCGGGTAGGACGGTCTAGGCGTGCTGATGTGCGCTCAGTTCGGCTCGAAGTCCGAAGTTCGACGCACAGTTGGACGCACAGTTCCATGCCCCCGGTGTCTCCCGCACGGTCCGGTAGCGCATTCGCCGGGGGGCCGAAGCTGACCTTGCGCTTCATCTCGTTCTTCTTAGGCAGCCGGCGGCGCCGAGGGGTAGCCGAAAGCCTCGATGAAGCGCTTGAGCACTGAGCGCTCGCCCTGGAGGGTCGCCTTGTGCTTGGCGAGCGAGTCGGCGGCGGAGGCCCGGCCGGTCATCAGGGCGACGAAGGTATCGGCGTCGGTGTCAAGCCTGATGGAGGGGCTTGACGCGCCTCCCGGCCTCGTTTCGACGACTCCGTCGCTCACCTTGACGGTGAATGGCTCGCCGTCGATCACGAGCTCGTAGGTCTCGGTCAGATCGGCGAACTCCTCGCGCTTGAAGGAGACGCGAAGGCCGATCACAAGGCGCTCCGGACGGACGTCCTCGCCGGGTTGGGGGTCGGCGAGCGTTGCCAGCCCGACCTGGCCGAGGGCCAAGATCGCGGGTCCCAGCCGGCTGCCCGCTTCCGTCAGCTCATAGACCGTGGCGGGGGCTGGAGGGGGTAGGTCGCGGCGGCGTATGAAGCCGGCTTCCTCGAGGGTGCGCAGCCGCGCCGTGAGAATGTCGGTCGCGATTCCGGGCAGGCCCGCACGAAGGTCGGTGTAGCGCTTGGGGCCCATCAAGAGATCGCGAACGATCAGCAGGGTCCAGCGCTCACCGACGGTGTCGAGCGCTCTCGCGACGGCGCAGTACTGCTCGTAGCTCTTCCTTTGGCTCTTGGTCTGTTCCATGGCGTCTCACCAGGAATCCTAGCGCGAAGACCAAGTGTGCGTCTCCTCACACTATTTAGTGGTCTAGAAGCTTGGAATTCTGGTATACCACAGTGCCATGCAACGCAAGCCACTCATCCTCGCCTCACTGCTCCTCGCCGCCTTCGCCATCAACGTGGACACCACGATCGTCAACGTCGCGCTGCCGACGCTGGTACGAGAGCTCCACGCATCCACCACGCAGCTGGAGTGGATCGTCGACGCCTACAACCTCGTTTTCGCCGCGCTCGTGCTCGCGGCCGGAAACCTCGGCGACCGGGTGGGGCGCAAGGGCGTCCTGCTGGCCGGGCTGGGAGTCTTCGGCGCCGCCACGGTCGCGGGCGGGCTGGGCCACAGTCCCGGCGCGCTGATCGCCGCGCGCGCGGTGATGGGGCTGGGCGCCGCGTTGATCTTCCCCGCCACGCTCTCGCTGCTCACCAACGTCTTCACCGAGCGTGGCGAGCGGGCGCGGGCGATCGGGTTGTGGGGAGCGACCACCGGGATCGGGATCGCGCTGGGCCCAATCGTCGGCGGCTGGCTGTTGGAGCGCGACGGCTGGCAGAGCGTCTTCTTCGCCCTGGCCCCGATCGCCGCCCTCGGCCTGATCCTGGTCAGCCTCTACGTCCCGAGCTCCCGCGATCCGGAGGCCCCTCGCGCCGACCGACCCGGCCTTGCCCTTTCAACGGCGGCGATGGCGATTCTGATCTACACGATCATCGAGGCCCCGAACCACGGCTGGGGCGGAACCCGCAGCCTCGCCGGCTTCGCGCTCGCCGCCTCGCTGCTCGTTGCCTTCATCGCCTGGGAGCGCCGTGCAGCCGATCCGATGCTTGACGTCGAGCTGTTTCGGAACCTTCGCTTCAGCGCCGCCAGCGGTGCCGTGACCATCAGCTTCTTCTCGCTGATGGGGTTCATCTTCCTCGTCACCCTGTACTTCCAGTTCCTGAAGGGCTACGCGCCGTTCAGTACCGGCCTGCGGCTTCTGCCGGTGGCGACCCTGACCGGCATCACCTCCGTCCTCGGCACCGGCCTCGCGGTACGCAGGGGCGCGAAGCTGGTCGTTGCGGCCGGGCTCGTCTCGCTGGCTACGGGCCTCGCCTGGGCCGCTACCGCTTCCGCGAGCACGACCTATCTGACCATCGCCGGTCAGATGGTTCTGATCGGCTCAGGGATCGGATTGACGAGCGCTCCGGCGACGGAGTCGATCATGGGCGCGGTCCCACGAGCCAAGGCCGGAGTGGGCTCAGCCATCAACGACGCAACCCGCATCCTCGGTGGGACCCTGGGCGTCGCCGTGATCGGCAGCATCTACGCGTCGCTCTACGCCAGCCAGCTCGCGAACGGCCTCGGCGTCCATCTCCCCGGCCCCGCGGCCAACGCCGCCAAGGGCTCGGTTGGCGGAGCGTTCGGCGCGGCCGACCAGCTCGCTGCCGGCGGCCACGGCGATCTGGCGACCACGCTCCGCGACTCCGCGTCGGCGGCCTTCTTCCACGGCTTCGAGATCGCCTGTCTGGTCGCCGCCGGCGTTGCGATCGCCGGTGCGCTCGTCGCGCTGGCCCTGCTCCCGGCACACCCCACGGCCCGCGGCGAGGAGACGCCCGAGGCTGACGCACTGGACGCGCTCGCCACGGCCACCGCGACCGACTGACCCGACTCCATCACCCAACCCCCAATCAACAAGGAGAACCTATGAGCAACATCAGTCAGCTCCACTCACCCCCAGCGCAGACGAAGGTCCACCGCCCCCACACGCGGGGAGGCCATCCCGGTCCGCGGCCCAGTCCCGGTCCGCAGGTCGTAGCCCTGCAGAACTCCGGCCTGACGCCAATCATGGGCCGGGCCAACCACGCCCCCGGCGTGCCGATCATGGGCGCCGCCAGCTCCGGTCCGTATCTGATGGGCGGAGTGGACGCAGGCCCACGCGTCCGCGTCATGGGCAGCGGCGACCGAGGCCACCGAGTCGAGGTTTTCGGCGAGAGCGACCTCAGGTTCGTCGACTCGCTGTTCACCGGGTCCGGCGGTGTCCGCTGATGGACCCGACAAGTGAGCACGACTACACGGAGACGTGGTGCAAGGGCGGGGAGATCGGCCACGTCGAGCTGAGCGGCGGCGGGCGCGTCCGCTACCTGCGCGTCGGCAGCGGACCCCCGTTGCTTCTGCTGCACACGGTCCGTACGCAGCTCGACCACTTCCAGTTCGTCATCCCGCGGATCACCGACGCGTTCACCGTCTACGCGGTCGACTTCCCCGGCATGGGCTGGTCCGACATTGTCCCGGGCGCGAGCTACGAGGAGCCGGCGCTGCGAGCCGCGGTCGTCAGGGTGGTCGAGGATCTGGACCTCACCGATCTCACCCTGGCAGGTGAATCGATGGGCGCCACCCTGTCGCTTACCGCGTCCGTCGAGCTCGGGGACCGAGTGCGCCGCATCGTCGCCTTCAACACCTACGACTTCGCCGACGGCATCAAGCGAGCCAATCTGCTGGCGCGCATCGCGGTGGGAAGCATCCGCGCTCCAGTGATTGGCCCGATCGTTGCCGGCCTCGACAACAGAAAGGTGTTCACGGGAGTGGTGGGAGGGGGATTGCATGACCCCAGTCGCCTGCCCGACCACTATGTCGATGAGCTTCTCCGCGTCGGCCGGCGGCCCGGCTACCCGACGGTGGCCAGGGCGATCTACCGAAACCTCGACAGCCTGATTGCGGCGAGGGAACGCTACGCGCGGATCAACGTCCCGGTCACGCTGGTCTATGGCGACGAGGACTGGTCGCGACCCTCGGATCGCCAGGCCAACATCGAGTCGGTTCCCGGCGGGCGTGACCTCGTCCTCCATGAAACCGGCCACTTCGCCGCACTCGAGAGGCCCGACGACGTGGCGCGGATCCTGCTCGACGACGCCCACTGACAGGCAGGCAGGGACGTCATGCCGGAGGAGGGACTCGAACCCCGACCTGCGGTCTCCTCTGTTGCCCTCTAGCCGGTTACGACCTCGGTGCTCATCGAGATTTCGCGGACGAGCGCATCGCGTACCGGTGAGCGCTCCTCGGCGCGGCGAACGATCTCCCGGAGCTGATCCTCCGTGGCGTCAGTCGCGCCCAACTCGATGTGCACTCGGACCGCGAGTGGGCCTGGATGGGGCGAGCCGTCAACGCCGAGCACGCCGCGGAAGTCGGTGTCGCTCTCAACGGATACGGTCAGGTCGCTGAGCTCGATCCCGTCGCGGGCGGCCTCCATTGCCACGGTCGTGGCATCGCACGCCGCCAGGGCGGCTCTCATCAGCCAGCCGGGCGTCGGCGCCGATGCGGCACCGCCAACCGACTCCGACATGTCTGTCGTGATGGCGCCGTTCGGCCCGTCCACGCGAAAGCGCAAGCCCTCTTCCCGCACGGCGGTGGCGGCGGCGTCGGTCCCGACGGCCATCTCCGGATGTTCGGCGAGCTTCCCACTCGCCGTCTCGATCGCGCTGCGAATCGCCTCCATCTCTCTCACCTCACGTCGTTCGCGGCATCTGGGTCGGGGCAGAAGTGCCCCGCCGCCGCCACCAGATGCCGAGCAGCGTCGACGGGATGCAGAAGTTCGTCAATGCGCCCGGTCCAGCTCATCGCTTGCCGTTCTCCTCGAGTTCGCGCAGATGCCACTCGGGCCAACCCTCCTCGAGCCGGCGCGCCGAGCGGCCCGCGTCCCGAAGCTGGCGAACGGCGTCATGGGCCATGACGCAGAAGGGTCCTCGGCAATAGGCGATTACCTCCCGGCTCTTGGGCAGCTCATCGAGGCGCTGTTCGAGCTCGTCGATCGGGATCGACCGCGCGCCGTCGATGTGCCCGGACTCGAACTCGTCGGTGGGGCGGACATCGACGACGACGACGTCGCGACGTCGCATCCGCTTCAAGAGCTCCGTGCGATCGATGCCCTCCACCTCCTCGCCCAGGTAGTCGCGCGCCGAGCGCTCGACCTCGGCAAGCTGCTGGGCCGAGGTGTCCCGCAGCGTCAGCCAGAGCTGGAGAACGTCATCGCCTGCCAGCGCATAGCGGACCTTGTTGCCGTCGCGCTCGCGGCTGACGAGGCCGGCCGCGTGCAGAGCTTGCAGGTGCTGAGAGGCGTTCGCGACCGACTGCTTACTCGACTTGGCGAGCTGGTCGACGCTGCGCGGGCCCTGAGCAAGAAGGTCGAGGAGCTCGAGGCGGCGGGGGCTGGCGAAGGCCTTGCCCATCACGGCGATCGACTCGAAGAGGGCGGCCTTGGTCCGGTCCGTCTTAGCGATATTTGCTATTCAATAGAACTCTTGATCACTTGTCAAGCTCGATGCAGTCTGGTCGAAAACGGAAGAGACGTCGGACGAAATAACTGGTGCGCGAACACGCGGACCCGGAGACGGACGGGTTTCCCAGCTGGCGGCAGTCCCTCGGCGCCTACCTCTCTAGCGGGGCTAGCCGAGGGACAGATGTGGTTCCGGGTAGCCACCGCTGGGCTGGCTCGCGCTCACCCGGTAGGTGCCCTCGTGCGGAACCTCGATCCGGCCCACGTACGTCCGAGTGCCGCTCCCGGTCTCGGCAGAGCTCGCCCCCACCGAGAGCTTGTATCGAATCGGGAGCTCCTCGCCCGATTGCTCGTCGACGATCTTGACCGAGAGATCGTCCGGGGTACCTAAGGCGTCCTCGCCCGGACTGCCGGCGGTTGTGTCGAAATAGATGCGGACGCGGCCCTCGGGCAGGTCCAGCGACTGTTCGCCAGGGATCGAGAAGCGCCCGTACTGATCGGCCACCTTCGATCCAGGCCGGGCGGTGAAGACGTCGAAGAACCGGCTGAAGACGCTGTCACCCATCGCTCACCTCCTGGAGCGGTGGCTGCAGCCTATCGCCACGATTGGCGCTCCACCGGGGTCTTCAAGCATGCCGGAGGAGGGACTCGAACCCCCGACACGCGGATTATGATCGGCTGGACGCAGGGGTCTGAGGGCTCAGACAAGTCCTCTCGGGTACGGGAAGGTGACCTCAGTTCGCCCGGAAGTCGCGAGTTGGGTGCGAAATCGGGTGCGAAATCCAGATGGAAGCGGAAGCGCCGCAAGCCCTCTGGCTAGGCGTCAAGCCGCGCCGCGCGCCACCCAGGCCTTCGCCCAGACTACGAACGGTGGCTCCGGCAGCCTCTCCCTGCAGAGCTCGCGCAATGCCGTGCGCCGATCGGGCTCGAGGCCGGCGACATGCGCACCCGACGGGGCGACGCCGAGCGTGAACGGCTCCCACCAGTCCTCGAACGTGGCGTGCTCAACGTCCACCGCGACGGCGCCGTCGACGATGTCGCCGATTCCAGCCGCGCGAAAGAGGTCGGCCAAGTGGCCGGCCCTGCTGCCGGGGCAGACCGACCCAGTCTCGACCTCAGGATCGAGCGCTTGGGCGGCATCCCAGAACGGACCGATCGGGCCGCCGTCGGTGAAGTCCCACACGCATGCGGCGACAACGCCGCCGTCCCGCGTCACCCTCGCCATCTCGCGGAGGCCTGCGACCGGATCGTCCATGACGTTGACCACGAGCTGGGCGAGCGTCGCATCGAAGCAGCCTCCTTCGAACGGCAGATCCTCAGCCGGCGCGCGGATGACCTGGACTGCGGGATGGCGGCCGCGTAGGGC
>JBKPLC010000121.1:0-31110 GCA_046731495.1 Actinomycetota bacterium
GCCGGCGCCGTGCCGAAGGACGGGCCGTCGGCCGGCGTCGCGATGGCGACCGCGCTCGCCTCGCTGATCTCGAACCGCCCGGTGCGGAACGACGTCGCCATGACCGGCGAGGTGACGCTGACCGGACAGGTCCTGCCGATCGGCGGCCTCAAGGAGAAGTCGCTGGCGGCCCAGCGGGCCGGCATCAAGCAGGTGATCGTCCCGGACCGGAACGAGGGCGACGTCGAGGAGATCTCGGAGGAGGAGCGGCGCGGGCTCGAGTTCGTCTACGCCGACGACATCGGAGATGTCCTGCAAACCGCGCTCGAACCGGATGGAAGGGCGCCAAAAAAGGCTGCAAAGGCGCCGAGCGGGTAGAGTCCTCCTCGCACCCTGGAAACGAGCTGAGGAGACCCATGGGGGCACAGAGCAGAAGCGCGAGAGCCGGAGACGCCGCTCGGTCGGTGGCTTCGAACCCGTACGTGCGAAGGCTCATCGAGGATGAGGAGCTGCGCGAGAACATCCGCGTCGCCTTCGAGGCGGCCAAGGGCGCCTATGCCCGGATGTCGAACGGGAAGGGTCCCGCGAAGGCGCTGATGGACGACAAGAAGGTGCAGCGCGATCTGCGCACGGCCGCCGAGTCGCTGCGGGAGGCATCGCAGCAGCTGCGCGGCCGGAGGACCGGCCGGCGGTTCGGGCTTGGCAAGGCCCTGCTGGTGGCCATCCTCGGCGCGGCGCTGGTCCTGATCCTGAGCGAGGATGCGCGCAAGATGGTGCTGGACAAGCTGTTCGGCGCGGAGGAGGAGTTCGAGTACACCTCGACCACCACCCCGGCACCGGACACCGAGACAGTTCCAAGCGCGTAGCCCGGCGCATCACCGGCTTTGATCGAGGGCGCTCCGGCGCCCTCTTTCATTTTCAGCGGGTCTGCTGAAGGAGGCCGCCGACGGCCCTCGCCAGGGCCCGGCCCTTGGCGGTCAGCCGGTACTCGGCGTGCGGCGGGCGACCGGCGATCAGCTCCCGATCGACGATGCCCGCCTTCTCGAGCTGATCGAGGCGCTCCGAGAGCGTCGTCGGGGAGACGCCGGGGAGGGACTGGCGGAACTCGTTGAAACGTGAGGCGCCGCTGGAGCAGGCGTAGATCGTGCCCAGTGTCCAGCGGCGCTCCAGCAGGCTCGCGATCGAGCGGAGCTCGCGGGGAACGGGATCGCAGCTACGACACCGCGGCGACATCGGCTCCCTGTCCGGCCGGCTCGAGGGCCAGGCCAAGGACCTCGTCGATGCTCATCACCGGATGGAAGGTCATCTGCTCGCGGACTTCCTCGGGGACATCGTCCAGGTCGCCGCGGTTGCGCTCCGGCAGGATCACCTCGGTGAGGCCGGCGGCATGCGCCGCGAGGACCTTCTGCTTGAGGCCGCCGATCGGCAGCACCCGGCCCTGCAGGGTGACCTCACCGGTCATTCCGACGGTGTGCTTGACCGGGCGGCCGCTGAGCAGCGAGGCCAGCGCCGTGGTCATGGCGGTGCCGGCGCTCGGCCCGTCCTTCGGGATCGCGCCCGCGGGGACGTGTACGTGGAACTCGCGCTTGAAGGCGTCCGGGTCGATGCCGAGCTCGTCGGCGTGGGCGCTCACGTAGGAGAGCGCGATCCGCGCCGACTCCTTCATCACGTCGCCCAGCTGGCCGGTGAGGACCAGGCTCTTGTCGCCCTCGGTTCCGGTCGCCTCGATGAAGAGGACGTCGCCACCGGTCCCGGTGACCGCCAGTCCGGTGGCCACCCCCGGGATCGCGGTGCGCTCGACGGACTCCTGGAAGAAGCGCTGGCGGCCGAGCGCGTCGACGACGGCCGCGTCGTCGATCGTGACCGGCGCCTCCGCCTCGCCCGAGGCGATCCGAGTCGCGGCCCGGCGCAGCAGCTTGCCGAGCTCGCGCTCGAGCTGACGCACTCCGGCCTCGCGCGTGTACTCGGTGATCACCTTGCGGACGATCTGATCGGAGGCCTCGACCTCCTCGTCGCGGAGGCCGTTGCGCTTCACCTGGCGGGGCCAGAGGTAACCGTTCGCGATCGCCAGCTTCTCCTCGGTCGTGTAGCCGTCGAAGGAGATGACCTCCATGCGGTCGAGCAGCGGCGCGGGGATCGTGTCGACCAGGTTCGCCGTCGCCAGGAAGACGACCTCGGAGAGGTCCACCTCGACGTCGAGGTAGTGGTCGCGGAAGGAGTGGTTCTGCGCCGGGTCCAGCACCTCGAGCAGGGCGGCCGACGGGTCGCCGCGCCAGTCGGCGCCGACCTTGTCGACCTCGTCCAGCAGGATCACCGGGTTCATCGTCCCGGCATCGCGCAGGGCGCGAATGATCCGCCCGGGCAGCGCGCCGATGTAGGTGCGGCGGTGCCCGCGGATCTCCGCCTCGTCGTGGATCCCGCCCAGCGACAGCCGGACGAACTCGCGCCCAAGGGAGCGCGCGACGGACTCGCCGATCGAGGTCTTGCCGGTGCCCGGGGGGCCGACCAGGGTCAGGATCGCCCCGTTGGCACGGCTCTCATCCTCGACGCCGCGCTCCTCGCGGAGCTTGCGAACCGCGATGAACTCCGTGATCCGCCGCTTCACGTCGTCCAGGCCGGCGTGATCCTCGTCGAGGACCTCGCGGGTGTGCTGCGGGTCGAGCCGCTCCTCGGAGCGCTTCGACCACGGCACGGCCAGCAGCCAGTCGAGGTAGTTGCGGATCATCGATGACTCGGGGGACTGCTCGCCCTGGCGCTCGAGCCGCCGCAGCTCGCGCTCGGCCTGCTCGGCGACCGCCTCAGGCATCTCGGCCTCGGCGATCTTCTTCTCGTACTCGGCGATCAGGTCGCCCTCGTCCTCGCCGAGCTCCTTGCGGATCGCCTCCATCTGCTGGCGCAGGAAGTACTCGCGCTGCTGCTTTTGGGCTCCGGACTCGACGTCATCGCGGATCTTCCGCCGGACCTGCAGCTCGGCGAGGCGCTCGCGCTGGAGCTCGATCGCGAGCTCCAGGCGCGCCTTCACCTCAACCGTGTCCAGCAGCCTGAGCTTCTGCTCACGGGTGAGGTCGGGGCTGTAGGCGGTCGTGTCCGCTAGCGCGCCGGGCTCGTCGATCGAGCGCAGGAACGCGCCGATCCGCTCGTCGGCGCCGCGCAGCTCGAGGATCTCCTCGACGACGGCGCGGTACTCCTGCATCAGCTCGGCGGCCCGCTCGTCCTCGGGATGCCCGTCGTGGATCTCCTGCACCTCGATGCGGAGACCGTCGCCGGCAGGCTCGGCGGCTCCGGCCAACCCGCGGTGCAGGCCGACCACGGTCGCAACCCAGGTGCCGTTCGGCAGCTGGCCGCGCTCGATCACCTCTGCGACCACGCCGATGCGGCCGAACTCGCCGTTCTGGCGGGGGAGCAGGAAGATGCGGTCCTCATCCTGGGTGTCGACCGGGAGGCTCGCCGTCACGCCCGGGAAGACCAGTGCTTCGTCAAGGGGAATCAGAAGAAGTCTCATAAAGGCAAGGTCCAGTTTCCGTAGTTAGTACGCACAGGGTAGCGCACTACTCGGATCAGCCGACCGGCTCCGCCTCGGCGGCGCGGGCGGCGGCCTCCTGGGCTCGGGCGCGGCTCCTGGCGGCGCGGACGAGGCTTGTGAGGGTGTCGACGTCGTATGCCCCGCGGTGGCGCCGGCCGTTGATGAAGAACCCGGGCGTGCCGGCCACGTCGCTCTCGTCGGCGCTCGCGACGTCCTCCGCCACGCGCGGCGCGTAGACCCGGCGGCGCATCTCGTCCCGGAACCGCTCGACGTCCAGGCCGAGCTCCTCCGCGTGACGCTCCGGATCGGGAGCGCCCAGCTGGTCCTGGTGATGGATCAGCTTGTCGTGCATCTCCCAGAAGGCGCCCTGGGCCGCCGCCGCCTCGGACGCCTCCGCCGCGTTCTGGGCGTCCGGGTGGACGTCGCTGAGCGGCAGGTGGCGCCAGACGTAGCGCAAGTCGTCGCCGAAGTTGTCGAGCAACTCGCGGATCACCGGCTCCGCCCGCCCGCAGTAGGGACACTCGTAGTCGCCGTATTCGACCAGTGTCACCGGAGCGTCGTGGGGCCCCCTGATGTGATCACGCTCGGGATCGACGTCCTCGGAGAGGTCGAGCAGATCGTCGTAGGTGCCGGCAATCTGCCTCGCCCTCACTTCGGCGGGCATCCGCCTGATCACCTGGAAGGTGATCCAGGCGAGAGTCGGGGCGACGACGAACGTGGCCAGCACGCCGACCTTCGCCTCCTCGAGCTGCCGGCCGTCGAGAGCGATGCTGGCGATCAGCACCGAGACCGTGAAGCCCATGCCGGCGACCGCGCCGCCGCCCGCGGTCACCGGCCAGCTCAGCCCACGGCGAAGGCCGAGTAGCCAGCGACGGGACCCGAGCCAGGCGGCTGTGAGGATGCCGAGGGGCTTGCCCAGCACGTACCCGAACAGGATCCCGAGCGTGATCGGAGAACCGACCGCATCGCTGAGCAGCCCCCCGTCGACGTGGAGGCCCGCGTTCGCCAGCGCGAACACCGGCACGATCGCGTAGCTCGTCCAGGGATGCAGCGCGTACTGAAGGCGCTCGTTGGCCGAGACCGCCGACGCCACGCTGCGCTGAGCCGAGCGCGCGAGCTCCGGCGTCGGCTGCTCACGGAACGAGCGGGTCAGCTCCGTGACGCGCTCGAGCTCGGGCCGCGCCGGCGGGTAGGCGCTGGTGACGAGCCCGACCGCGAGACCTGCGACGACGGGGTCGATTCCGGACTCGAACAGCGCCACCCAGAGCGCGACCCCGAGCAGCACCGCCGCCTGCCTCCGCCAGGTGTCCGGCGCGTACCGAAGGGCCAGCAGCAACACGAAGAACCCGACCCCGAGTGCAAGCGGCAGCAGCTCGACCTCGTCGGTGTAGACGGTTGCGATCACGACCAGCGCGACCAGGTCGTCGACCACCGCGACGGTGAGTATGCGGAGCCGGAGCCGGGTCCCCTGCGGCGCAAGCAGCCCCAACACGCCGAGCGCGAGCGCCGTGTCGGTGGACATCGCGGCTCCCCAGGCGTGCGCCCCGGAGCCGCCAGCGTTGAAGGCCGTGAAGATCAAGATCGGGACGGCCATCCCGCCGAGCGCCGCGAAGACCGGGATCGCCAGCCGCTGGCGCTCCCGCAGCTCCCCGGTGTCGAGCTCGCGCTTTGCCTCGAGGCCCACAACCAGGAAGAAGAAGGTCATGAGGCCCTCGTTGACCCAGTCCCGGAGATCCAGCGAGATTCCACCGCTGCCGATCGTGATCGCCAGCTTGGTGGTCCAGAACGACTCGTAGGAGTCGGACCAGGGCGAGTTCGCCCAGATCAAAGCCGCGGCGACGGCCGCGACCAGGACCACAGCGCCGCCGGTCTCGGCGCTCAGGAAGTCCCGGACCGGAGTCGCGAGGTTCCGCGCCCAGGCGGTCTTGCCCGTGAAGGAGCTGTCCGGCTGCTGCGCGCTCAAGAACTCAGCCTACGCGGGTCGCACGCGCCATTAGTCTGGGCGGCGATGGCCAGCGTCCACGTCCTGCTGCCCGCCCAGCGCTACGTCTTCGCCGTCTCCAACGGTGAGGCGGAGGCGGCGACGATCGACAGCTCCGCCGAGGGCTTCCAGCGCTACAAGGCCCTGCAGGAGGGCGGGCGGACGGCCGGGATGGTCGCCTTTCCGAACACCCTTCTGATCCGCGGTGAGCGCGACTACCTGGTCGACCCCGGGCTGATCATGCAGGGCGCGCCGCTGATCGGGGCGATGGGAGAGCTGGGCGTCGACCCGAACGACGTCAAGGACGTGATCCTCACCCACCTCCACTTCGACCACGCCGAGGGCCTGGCGGGCTGGCCGATGCGCCGCACCTACGTCCACCGCAAGGAGACCGAGGCGCCCTATGCGCAGATCGTCTCCGGCCAGCTCGAGATGGCGAACCTCGAGGTGCTCGATGGGGAAGAAGGGGAGATCGAGCCGGGCGTCCGCTGGCTCCTGACTCCAGGACACTCCGACGGCCTGATCTCGCTGCTGGTCGACACCGACGACGGGCTGGTCGTGATCGCCTCGGACTGTGTCGGGCCGCTGCCCGAGTACTTCGAGCAAATGGACCTGCCCGAGGACTTCGGGCCCGAGCGCGAGGAGCTCCTCCGGCAGTGGGAGCGCATTCGGGACCTCGATCCGGCGGTCGTGATCCCCGGCCACAACCCGCCCGTGAAACTCCGCTAGCAGCGCTCCGACCGGGCAAGCTGTCCAGCCAGCCAAACACCTAGAGTGGTGGGCCGTGGAGGCCACCACGAAGACGAGGGAGCTGAGTGGGGAGAAGGCGCAGCGAATCGTCGAGGCCATGCGCTCCAGCGTCGCCCGTCGCGGGATCGCCGGCTCCACCTTCGAGCACGTCGCCCGCGAGGCGGGCGTCAGCCGGGGGCTGCTCCACTACTACTTCGGCACCAAGGAGGCCCTGCTGGTCGAGGTCGTCCGGCGGGACACCGAGCACCGGATCGCCCGAATGGACGAGCCGCTGGCCGCGGCCGGCTCGGTCGACGAGCTGCTCGAGATCCTGGTCGCCGACCTCGAGGACTCGATCCAGAATGACCCGGGCTTCTGGGTGCTGCTCTTCGACCTCTTCACCGCGGGCCGGCGCAACCCCGAGATCCAGCGTGAGGTCGCCGAGCTCTTCAACAAGACCCGCGCGCACGTCGCGGACATCCTCCGCGCCAAGCAGTCCGAGGGCGTGATCGCGCCCCGCTTCGACATCGACGGCGTCGTCGCGCTCCTGTTCGCGATGGCGGACGGCATCGCGCTCCAGCTGCTCTCCGATCCCGAGCGAGATCACAAGGACGTGATCGCTGCGGGCACTCAGGCGGCGCGCCACATCCTGGCCGGCTAGCGGCGACCAGGCCGCACCGTCATGAGCGAGGGGCGAAGTCCCGAGCGGTTGTGTGGGGCGGCCGCTTGTCGCCGCGATCTGATTGCGAAGCCGTGAAGATGGGCCAATGATCTGGCAGGAGCCCGCGAAGGGCGGCTATCCGGACCGCTCCTTCATCGCCCTGCCCGGTCACGAGCGGATGGGGGCGGCGCGGCGGGGGCTGATCCCGTACTCCCCGATGGGCTACCTGACCGAGCTCGAGATGACCGAGGGCTCGCGCGGCCACTCGACCTTCTCGATGCCGGCCTCGCCCTGGTTCTCGAACTCCTCCGGTCTGATCTCGGGCGGGGTCCTGGCGATCATCGGCGACGCGGCCCTGGGCTCGGTGGTGCACTCGGACGTCGGGCCGGGGCAGGGGATGACCACAGCGGAGCTCTCGATGTCCTTTCTGCGGCCCGTGCTCCCACAGCAGGGCGCGGCCGTGACCGGGTCCGGACAGCTGATCCACCGGAGCCGGACCCTCGGCATCTCCGAGGCCTTCCTGTTCGACTACGACGACCAGCTGATCTCCCACGGGACCACCCGTTGCACGGTCTTCCCGCCGGTCGAGCCGCTGCCCGACCCGCCGGATCCAGACGCTCCGCCGATCGAGATGCCGGAGCCGGGCACCGACTCGGCCGATCCGCTGCGCCGCGAGGTCGAGGGCGCGGTCCTGCCGCAGGATGAGTTCGAGCGACGAGGAGGATTGGAGCTTCTGCAGGCGATCATCGCCGAGGAGCTTCCGCGGCCGCCGATCTATCACCTCACCGGTCTCTGCCTGACCGAGGTCGCCGAGGGCGAGGCGACGATCGAGCTGCCCTGCAGCAAGTGGCTCTCGACATCCGCGGGGACGATCCAGGGCGGCTTCACCGCGATGCTGGCCGAGAGCGCGATGGGCGCGGCCGCCTTCAGCACGGTGGAGGCCGGCACCGCGATTGCGAGCCTCGACCTGAAGGTGAACTACCTGCGGCCGGTCTTCCCCGACGGCGAGCCGGTCGTCGCGAAGGCGCGGATCCTCCACCGGGGACGGACGCTTGCGATCGTCGGGGTGGAGATCACCAACGCCGAGGGCAAGCAGGTCGCGCTCGCCACCGGCTCCTCGATGTACCTGCCGGGCCGCCCGGCAAACCTGATCGGCGTCGAGCTCGGCTCGGGCTCGTCCGACCCGGAGGACGACCCGGGAGCGTAAGCTCGGCGCGTGGGACTGCTCAGGCGCAAGGAAGAGCGGGCGATGCCCGAGCCGGGCAGTCCGGAGTTCGAGGAGATGGTCGAGGGCTCGGCGATCCCGGACGCCCAGAGCGTCTCGATGGGGGAGGAAGGCTGGACACAGCCCAGCTCCTCCCAGACGGTCGACCTGGGGGGAACGGGCAAGCGGGAGGAGATCCAGGAGGTTCTCCGCGAGCACGGCGTCGACCCGGACAAGCCCGGTCAGACGATCGACGCCTCGCAGGTGCCAGGCCTGCGGGAGGCGCTGCTCAAGGTGCTGTTCAAGACCAGCCCGAACAGCGGCGGGATCGGCGCGGGTATCCCCAAGAAGCGCGACTGACTAGGCGACCGGCTGCGGCCGGGGCGGGAAGATCTTCTGCATCCGCGTCAGCTGGCGCAGCGAGCCGCTCGGCCGGAGCTTGCCACGAAGCATCGCCCGGCGGGCATCCTTGCCGCGGATCGAGATGTCGACCCAGTCCGCCCAGCTGGTCCGCAGGGTGACGTCGGGATGATCGGCCAGCCCCTGGCCGGAGCTGGTCGAGCCGTTGTCGATCCGCACGTGCCAGGGCTCGGCGTCCTTGAACTTCCACTGGATCGTCACAGGCCGATCGACCGCGTCGGTGCGGGCGGAGCGGGCGACCACGTCGAAGAGGATCTCCTCGACCTCGGGGTTCACCTCCGGCTTGCCGTTCGGCTCCCCGAGGACACCGGCGCGCAACAGCTTGATCTGGCGCTGCGCCCGCTCCTCGTGGGCCATCTCGGGATCGAAGGGGTAGACGCCGGGCATCTCCGAGAGCGGATAGCCGGTCGCCTTCCACTTCATCTCCACCGACTTCATCCCGAAGGCGTAGATCTGCTCGAGGGTGAAGCCGTACTCGGTCGTATAGCGCTCGTCCCAGCCCGGGGGGACGAAGACGCCGGTGACGTAGGGCAGGACCTCGCGGAGCAGCTCGGCCGCCGCCTCCTTGCACTCCTCGGACTCCTGAAAGAGCTCCGAGAGGACCTTCACGCCGAAGCCGATGTGCCGCTGCTCGTCACGGGAGACGCGCTCCATCCCGGCGCTGAACCCGGGCATGGTCCCGGCCTTCGCGAAGAAGTCCTCGATGAAGTGCTGACCCGGCTGGGCCATGGTCGCCTCGACGACCATGTGGTAGAGCGTGATCGCCTGGGCGAACTTGGGGAGGGAGCGGTCCTGGTGGAGCTCCTCCACCATTTGCTCGAGCCGGCCGAACACGTTGCGGTAGCCCCAGCCGAGCTGTGACTCGGTGAACTCGAGGCCGGCGGCGATGTCGCCATCGACCCCGATCACTTCCTTGAAGAAGCGGTGGAAGAAGACCGCGTGACGGGCCTCGTCGACCTGTTGGGTGGCGAGGAAATACTTCTGCTCCTCCTTGGGCGCGGCCTCGATGTAGGGGGAGAGGCCGTCGGCCACGGCGTCCTCGCCGTAGAAGAACATCGAGTAGATCCAGAGCGCCGACTTCCTCTGGATCTCGTTGAGCGACTCCCAGCCCTCGCGGTCCTTCGAGAAGTCGAGCTCGGTCGCCTTCCAGTTGCCCTCCTCCCAGCGCCGGTAGAGGTCGTTGTAGGTGATCTGCCCGGCGACGTTGTGCTGCGCGACCGACATCGGTGCCTCCTCGTTCCGCGGGTTCCTGCCGTATAGTAACTGACTGACCAGTCAGTTAGTAGCGTGAGTCCGATCACACAAACAAGACGAGGGGAGCGAGGAGGCCCGCGCTCCCGGATGACGGCGGCCGACCGCCGCGCTGCGATCCTCGACGCCGCCCGGTTCGCCTTCGCCGACTCGGGCTACCACGAGACCTCGCTCGATGCCGTGGCCGAGCGGGCGGGCGTCTCAAAGGCGCTGCTCTATGAGCACTTCTCGTCGAAGCGCGAGCTCTACATCGCGATGCTGGAGATGCACGTCCACGAGCTGGTCGAGCGGATCAGCGGGGCGGTGGCGACGGCGGAGCCGGGCGAGCCGAGAATGCGCGCCGGTCTCGAGGCCTTCTTCGGTTTCGTCGCGGAGCGCCGCGGCGCCTGGCGGATCATGTTCCGGAACGCGAGCGACCCGGACGTCGCGGTCCGGCTCGACCGCCTCCGCGACGAGGTCGCCGCCGCCATCGTCCAGCTGATGAGCGAGGAGGCGGAGCGGAAGGGGCTCGACTTCCCCAAGCTCCCGCAGTTCGTCGAGATGATCGCCCAGCAGATGGTCGGCGCGATGCAGTCGCTCGCCGACTGGTGGGACCTCCATCGCAAGGTTCCGAAGGAGGAGGTGATCCAGGCGGCGATGGACTTCGCCTGGATCGGCCAGGAGCGGATCAGCCAGGGGCA
Source organism: Actinomycetota bacterium (assembly GCA_046731495.1). Classification (GTDB taxonomy): domain Bacteria; phylum Actinomycetota; class Thermoleophilia; order Solirubrobacterales; family 70-9; genus DASUPK01. The sequence continues at coordinate 10,429 of JBKPLC010000121.1, forward strand.
GCGCTGGGCGGGGTAGGCTCGCCTCGTGCTCGAGGTCGGCAAGCGCTACACGAGTCCCAGGACCGGCAGCTGGGCGCAGGTGGTCGAGCGCTTCGGAGACACCATGACCCTGGAACGCGGCTTCGCGCCCGGGAAGGGCAGGGCGGATCCGCACCTGCATGAAGACCTGACGCAGACCTGGGAGGTGCTCTCAGGCGACGGGATGGCCGAAGTCGAGGGCAGCGCCCGCGAGCTCCGGACCGGCGATCGGGTCGAGCTCCCTCCCGGAACCCGCCACCGAGACCCTTGGAACACGGGATCGGATGAGCTTCACCTTCGGGGCACCTTCCAGCCGAACAACGACTTCATCGAGGGCTACGCCTCCGCCTACGCCCACCTTCTGGAGGAGGGCGGCCTCAACGGTCAGGACGAGCTGCCGCTGCTGCAGATCCTGGTGATCGCGCAGGCGACGAACGGCCGCTCCTACGGCGCCTTCCCGCCGGTCGGGATCCAGAAGCTCTCGCTGCCCCTGCTCGCGGCGGTCGGCCGGCTGCGGGGCTACAAACCGAGCTATTGAGCGGGGTGGGCGGTTCCGGGAACCGCCTGGCCGCCACGCGCGTCTGGCGGGCCGTCCTCGTCCTGGCCGCTCTCTTCGCCCTGGCGTTCACCGTGGTGGCGCCCCCGGAACGCTGCCCGTCGGTAGACGCCGCGGAGCTTCGAGGCTCCGCCCAGGCCGCGGTCGATTGGTTCGTCCGCAACCAGGAAGCGGATGGAACCTGGTTGTACCTCTACGACGCCGACGAGGACTCGATTGCATCCGAGTACAACACCGTTCGCCACGCGGGGGCGACCATGGGCCTCTACCAGGCCGCCGCGGTGGGTCTGCCCGGCGCGCAGAGCTCCGCCGACAGAGGTACCGCATGGGCGCTCGACAGGGTCATCGAGCACGATGGCTGGGCTGCGCTCGCCGCCTCGGTGGGGCCGATCCCTACCGGCGCGAGCGCGCTTTTGGCGGCCGGGCTGACCATTCGCCGGGAGGCCACGGGTGACGAGCGCTACGACGACCTGCTGCGCCGCCTCGGTCGCTTCCTGCTGGCGCAGATCGAACCGTCGGGCGCAGTGCTGGCCTCATACGACTCGGCGCGCGGCGCGCCGGTCGCCGGCGAGTACTCGAGGTACTACACCGGCGAAACCTATTGGGCCCTGACGCGCCTCGACCGGGCCTTCCCGGCAGAGGGTTGGGGCGAGGCGGCGGACCGTGTCGGCGCCTACCTGGCTACCTCACGCGACGACGTGGAGGATCACTGGCCCCCGATCGCAGACCATTGGGCCGCGTACGGCATGGCGGAGGCCGTCAGCGTCCCGGAGCGTGGCCGCCCGCCGCTGAGCGAGGACGAGTTGAGCTACGCGCGCCGGCAGGCTGAGCTCTTCGGTGGGCAGACACGGTGGGTGAGCCAGCGTTTCGGTCCGTGGGGCGGTGTGGTCCGTCCCGGGGGCGTGCCGCGTGGCGGTGGCTACGGAGTGATCGGCGAGGCCCTGACGGGGTGGTGGTTGACGGCGGCGGAGGAGCCGCGTCTGGCCGATCTGCGAGCGCCGATCGCTGAGCGCGCCACCTGCATCGCCGCGCTGGCGGTGCGAGCTCAATCCGACCCCGAGGAGGCAGCCGGTGCAGCGAATCCGGAGCGGGTCGAGGGCGCTTGGTTCCGCGACGGTGAGACTCGGATGGACGACCAGCAACACGCGTTGACCGCTCTCCTGCGCACGATCCCGATTGTGGAGGCGGTTGGGGGGTCCCCCTCGCTGTCCGGTCCCGACGATGAGACGCCATCGAGCTGGTTGTGGGCTCTCGTTCTCGTGCTCGCGCTCAACCCCGCCCGGGCCGCCTTCGGGATCCCGCGCGCCGGGCGATTGCCTCGGGACATCGTCGGCGTGGCAGCCTTTGGCGCGGTGCTCGGAGGGCTTGGCGTGTGCGCAGTCGCGGCCGCGGGAGGCTCGCTGCTCGAGGCGCTCGACGTCAGCGAGCCCTCGTTCCGGATCGCCGCCGGAGTCGTGGCCGGCCTTAGCGGGATCGCCGATCTTTTCCGGCAGCCACCCGCGCCCGAGCCCGCGCTCGCAGGCTGGCGCGCCGCGCTCGTACCGGTCGCAATCCCCCTGGTGGCGCGCCCGGCCCTGCTGGTGGTAGCGCTGGGCGCGGGGGCCGAGCGGGGCGCCCTCGTGGCCGCGGGCGCGATGGCAATCGGGATCGCGCTGCTGTCCGGGCTGACGGCCTGGTGGGACGTCGACGGACCAGCGGGCCGGGCCCTCCGCTGGGCGAGCCGGCTACTGGCCGCGGCGCTGATCGCCTCCGGGGTGGTGCTTACGATCGATGGCGTCTTCGACGTGTAAGCCGCTGGTCAGGCGGGGGCTTTGAGCTTCGGCGTCGTCCAGGGCTCGGCCAGGCGCTTGGTCAGCTCATCTCCGAGCTCGCCGATCGGGAGACGGATCTGCTCGAGCGAGTCCCGGTCGCGGAGGGTGACGGTGTCGTCCTCCATCGTGTCGTGGTCGACGGTGATGCCCCACGGGGTGCCGATCTCGTCCTGGCGGCGGTAGCGCTTGCCGATCGAGCCGCCGGTGTCGTACTCCGCGGGCATCAGCGGGCGCAGCTCCTCGTAGATCTCCCGGGCTTTCTCGGGCTGGCCGTCCTTGTTGACCAGGGGCAGCACCGCGACCTTCACCGGGGCCAGCTTGGGGTGGAGGCGCAGCACGGTCCGCTGGCGGCCCTCGACCTCCTCGGTGTCGTATGCGTCGATCACGAACGAGAGCATCGCCCGGTCGACGCCGGCGGCCGGCTCGACGACGTGGGGGACATAACGGTCTCCGGAGCCCGAATCGACGTATTCGAGCTTCTCGCCGGAGAACTTGGCGTGCTGGGTGAGGTCGAAGTCGCCTCGGTTCGCGATCCCCTCGAGCTCGGACCACCCCATCGGGAAGTCGTACTCCACGTCCGAGGTCGCGCTCGAATAGTGCGAGAGCTCGTCGGGCCCGTGGGCGCGCAGGCGAAGCTTCTCCGGGCGGATGCCGAGGTCGCTGTACCACCGCAGTCGCTCCTCCATCCAGTACTGGTGCCACTGACCGGCCTCGGCGGGAGGCACGAAGAACTCCATCTCCATCTGCTCGAACTCGAAGGTCCGGAAGATGAAGTTGCCCGGCGTGATCTCGTTGCGGAAGGACTTGCCGATCTGGGCGATCCCGAAGGGCGGCTTCTTGCGGGAAAACTGGAGGACGTTCTTGAAGTTGATGAAGATCCCCTGCGCCGTCTCGGGTCGCAGGTAGGCCTTGTTCGACTCCTCCTGCACCGGACCGACGTAGGTCTCGAACATCAGGTTGAACTGGCGCGGCTCACTCAGTTCCCCGCCGCAGACGGGGCAGCGGATCTCGCCCTCCGCGTCCTCCGCGCCGAGCTGCTCCTCCCGGAGGTCGTCCTCCCGGAAGCGCTGCTTGCACTCGCCGAGGCACTGGACGAGCGGATCGGTGAAGCCAGCGAGGTGTCCCGAGGCCTCCCAGACCCTGGGGTTCTGGATGATCGCCGAGTCGAGCGCGACGATGTCGTCGCGCTCCTGCAGCATCGAGCGCCACCACTCGCTCTTGACGTTGTTCTTGAGCAGGACGCCGTAGTGGCCGTAGTCGTAGGTGTTCCGGAACCCGCCGTAGATCTCCGACGCCGGGAAGATGAATCCCCGCCGCTTGCAGAGCGCGACGATTTCTTCGAGGGTGACCTCACTCATGCGCGTCAGCGTAAAGGGACGCCTGTACGGACGGTCGCGTGCGGTGCCCGGGCACGCCGCCCACTACCCTCTTGCGCGCCCATGCCGATCTACGAGTACCGCTGCACCAACGGACACACCTTCGAGGTGATCCAGAGCATGTCCGACGATCCCGTCGCGACCTGCGAGGTGTGCGGCGCGCCGGTCGAGCGGGTCTTCCACCCCGTGGCGGTCCACTTCAAGGGATCGGGCTTCTACTCGACCGACTACGCCAATAAGTCGAAGGCGGGCGCGGCGAAGGACGGTGAGTCCTCCAGCGACACCGGCAGCTCCGATAGCTCCGGCTCGAGCGAGGCGAAGTCCGCCAACGGCACGGACAAGGCGTCGAAGAGCACCAGCTCGGACTGAGTCTTACGGCGAACAGGCTGGATCGTGGGGCGGATCGCCGCCGGTCAGCTCCTTGACCGCGTCGGTGCACTCGCTGTCCGGATAGACCAAGCTGCCGCCTGGGCCAGGGCTCGCCTCCTTCTTCGCGCCGGTTCCGCCGAGGACGTTGGTCTCACCGCTCCCGCCCAGGATCGCTGCCATCGCGATCTGCGGCAGCGTGAAGCCGCCCATGTCGCTGATGAAGGCCTTCGGCGCGTCCCAGCCGATAAACGGGCCCTTGATGAAGTTGTAGGGAAAGCGGGTGACGCTGGTGAGGCGGTCCTTGATCCCGTTCAGGACCTGCTGCTGGCGTGCCGCCCGGTCGCGGTCGTCATCGCCCGTGTCGCAGCTGTTGTGGCGGAGGCGCGCGTAGGCGAGTGCCTTGTCCCCCTGCAGGGTCACCTCGCCCGGTGGGAGCTTGAGCGAGACCCCGCCCTGCTTCTTGCCGCCGTCGACGTCGCCGCAGACCACCGCGCTGTCGTCGTTGGAGCCGTTGGTGTCCGGGATGTCGAGCTTCACGCCGCCGAGCGTGTTGATGAAGTCGGCGAAGCCGTCGAAGTCGACGATGATGATGTGGTTGATGTCGATCCCGAGGAAGTTCTCGACGGTCTTGATCGTCTCCGCGGGATTGCCGTTGGTGCTGTTGGTGTTGCAGGCGAGCGAGGCGTTGATCTTCTGCGTGCCGCAGTTCGGGATCGCCGCGTAGCTGTCGCGGGGGATCGAGAGCTTGCGGAACGAGGTGAGGGACGCGTGGAGCACCATGATCGTGTCCGCCCGCGGCGGGCCCTGTCCCTCGCTGCCGCTCGCGTTGTGCTGCGTCTTGCCCCGGCGGTCCCCGCCGAGAATCAGGATGTTCTGTCCCACGAGGACGTCCGGTCCGCCCTCGAGCGCGTCCTTCGCGGACTGCGGCAGCTTGCCCTTCTGGATCTGAGCCGAGATGGCGAAGGTGATGAAGCTGAGCAGCAGCCAGCCGACGACGAAGATCAGGATCCAGCGCAGCCAGGGGCGCCGGCCGCCGGTGAACCGCGAGAACCAGCCGCGGATCCCGCCGTCGTCGCCGCCGCGACGCAGGCTCTCCAGGCTCGGCTTGCGGATGCGGTCGCGGAGGCTGGGCCGCGAGCGGTAGACGCGGTAGGGCGGCTTCTCCCGCTTGTCCGGCGGCTTGCGCCGCTGCGGGGCCTGGCGCTTCTCGCCGCTGCCGCCCTTTCCGTAGACCGTGTACTCGGGCTTCCCGCCCGATCCAGGCTTGCCTTTACCCCCGCTGCCGCCGGGCTTCTTCGGCTTCTCGGGCTTCCCGCCGCCCTCGGAGCCGCCTGACCGCTTCGACGGCCGATCATCTCCTGCCGGAGACATGGGATATCAATACTTACGCATGCCCCCGCCGGACCGTCATCGCCCCCGGAAGTGAGCGCGCGCGAGACGATCGGCGTCGACCTCGGGGGCACGAAGATGGCCGTCGGGGTGGTCGACTCCGAGAGGCAGATCAAGTACGAGGGACGGGAGCCGTCGACGGGCTTGAGCGAGGACCGGCTGGTCGAGGAGCTTGCGCAGGAGCTGCAGGAGGCGAAGGACGCCAGGCCGGACGTGCTCGCGGCCGGCCTCGGCATCCCGGCGACCATCGACCGCCACCGCGGTCTCGCGATTCACGCGGTCAACCTGACCATCACGGACGTCCCGATCCGCGACCTGATGCAGGAGCGCCTCGGGCTGCCCGTCTTCGTGGACAACGATGCGAACGTCGCGACCCTCGCCGAGCATCTCTACGGTGCCGGCCGCGGAGCCAATGATGTGGTGATGCTGACCGTCGGGACCGGGATCGGGGGAGGCCTTGTCCTCGGCGGCGAGGTGTACAGGGGGTCGACCGGCGCCGGCGCCGAGCTCGGTCACATCGTGATCGTGGAGGACGGCCTGCCGTGCCAGGGCAACTGCCCCAACCATGGCTGCGTCGAGACCTATGCGTCCGGAACCGCGATCGCGCGGGAGGGCACCGGCGTCGCCGAGCGCGAGCCCGATTCCGCGCTCGGCAAAGCGCTCGCGCAGGGCCCAATCACCGGCCGAGTGGTCACCGAGCTGGCGCTGGCCGGTGATTCCCTGGCGAGCGAGGTCGTCGCCGAGGCGGGTCGGCACCTGGGGGTCGCGCTGGTCAGCCTGGCGAACATCTTCGATCCGGACGTCTTCGTGATCGGCGGCGGTGTCTCGGCGGTCGGCGACCTCCTGCTCGAGCCCGCGCGGCAGGAGCTCCGCTCACGGGCGCTGCCTCCGATGAACAAGACGCCGGTGAAGCTCGCCGAGCTCGGCCCGGACGCGGGCATGATCGGGGCGGCGGCGATGGCCCTGATCGAGCTGGACAAGGAGCACTAGGGATGCCCGGCAAGCTGGTCGTCTGCCCGACCCCGATCGGGAACCTCGAGGACATCACCCTGCGGACGCGTCGTGCCCTCTACGAGGCCGACGTGATCGCCTGCGAGGACACCCGCCGGACCGGGCTGCTGCTCGAGCGCATCGAGATCCAGCCCTTGCAGCTCGTCTCCTACCACGAGGGCAACGAGACGGAGCGGGCCCGGGAGCTGGCGCAGCGGATCGAGCGCGGGGACACGGTCGCCCTGGTCAGCGACGCGGGCACGCCCGGCATCTCGGACCCCGGCTACCGCCTGGTCCGCGCCTGCATCGACCGCGACCTCGATCTCGAGGTGCTCCCGGGCCCCTCCTCGGTGATCACGGCGCTGGTCGCGTCGGGCCTCCCCACGCACCGGTTCCGCTTCCAGGGCTTCCTCCCGCGGCGGACCGGCGAGCTCGAGCGAGTCCTGCAGTCGACCGAGACGCTGATCGCCTTCGAGTCGCCCCGGCGGCTGCCCGAGTCGCTGCGGGTGCTCGCGCAGCTGGCACCCGATCGCCCGGCCGCGGTCTGCCGGGAGCTCACCAAGCTCCATGAGGAGATCGCGCGCGGCACGCTCGGGGACCTCTCCCGCCGCTTCCGCGACGAGGCGCGCGGCGAGATCGTCGTCGTGATCGGGCCGGCGGCGGAGCGGGGGACGGCCGACATCGGCTTCGCCACGGACGCCCTCCGCGGCCTCATCCGCGCCGGCGCCCGGCCGAGGGCCGCGGCGAGCGTGGTCTCCGCGCTCACGGGCGTCCCGGCGAACGATCTCTACAAGGGGATCACGGGGCGCGAGCCGCGCCGTTAACCGGCGAGAGCCCGGCTCTTCTTCACGAAGCCCTGGTTCGACCGGCCCTTGGCCGGATGGAGCGAGTAGATCACCCGGACGCCGGTCAGATAGAGGCGGCGGCCGTCGGAGATCGCCGGGTTGTAGGCGCCGTCGCGCGCCTGGAGGACTGGCTTGCCGTCGCTGACGCGCCAGCCGAAGGTCTCGGTGGTTCTCAGGTCGCCGGCGTAGAAGACGTCGCCGATCACGCTGCCGGCGCCGGAGACCGGCCCGGCCGCGTAGCGCGACCAGCGAGTGGCGCCGGTCTGCGCATTGAGCGCGTAGACCGAGCCGCTGTAGGAGCCGAAGTAGATGCTCGGCGGCGTGTCGGGCGTCTTCGCGGCCGCGACCGCGCTGTACAGGTAGCCGCCGATCGTGGTGCTCCAGTCGAGGCTCCCGCTGTCCTCTCCGAAGGCGTACATCGTGCCGGCCACCGTTCCCACGAAGACCCGACCGAAGGCGACGGCGGCCGTCCCGTAGATCCGCCCGTTGGTCGAAGCGGTCCAGCGGACCGCCCCGTTCGAGGCGCGGAGCGCGGTGAGCTGACCGCCATAGCTGCCTACGTAGACGGTGCCCTTGTCGTAGGCGGGCGAGGCCTTGACGGCTCCGCCAACCGAGGTGCTCCAGTTCTCCTTGCCGCTCTTGGCGTCGAGCGAGTACACGGAACCGCACTCGCAGCCGGCGATCACCTGGTCGCCGACGACCAGCGGGCTCGACTCCGTCCGGCCTGGCAGGGGATGGCGCCAGACGACCTTCCCGTTCTGTGCGTTGAGCGCTTGCACCTGGCCCGGCTCGAGGTTCGAGACGTAGAGCCGCCCGTCGCTGTACGTCGGGGCAGAGGCGTTGAGCGTCGCGACGTCGCGGCGCCAGCGCGGCTTGCCGTTGCGCGTGTTGAGCGCGAACGCCTCGCCGTTGTTGTCGATCCCGTAGAGCGTGTCGCCGACGACGATCGGCGAGTACTCCATCAGGTGCCGGGCGTCGTAGCGCCAGGCGACCTGGAAGGGCGGCTTCACCTGGTCCGCCGGCAGCTGCCGCGCCCGCTGCGGGTCGAAACCGTAGGTCGGCCAGTCGGTGGTCTCCACCTTGGGCCGGCTCGGGGTCGATGAGGGGGTGGTGGTGGAGGTGGTCGACTTCGATCCGCCACCGCAGCCGGCCACTCCGGAGATCAGGAGTAGGCCGGCGATCAGCGCGATCGCTGCGCCGTGTCTTTTCCGAGGTCTTGTCAGCACTTCAGAGGGCCGCGCGAGGTACGCGGCCCGCGCGTTGTAGAGGAAACGCCTAATTCCTGCGTCAAGGCCTAGCCGACCGCGACCCCCGCTACCTTGAAGGCGAAGCGAGATGGCCAAACGGGAGCCACGCATGGTCTCGCTGGGCTACGGCAAGTTCGCCCGAGCGGACCGAATCTACGCCCTCGTCCCCCTGGATCCCAAGGATCGCGGGGAGGGGCGCCGCACCTACGTGCACGTGGACGAGATGGCGGACCCGATCGTCGCCTCGCGCTCCGAGCGGGCGATCCTGCGCGACGTCGAGGAGGCTTTGACCGAGGCCGCGGGCATCCCGCGCCGGCGCCGGCGGACGGGCGCGAAGGGCCAGGAAAAGCTCCTCTGAGCACGCAACTTTGGGCGCGCCGCTCGGTTAGCGCTCTGATCGTCGGGTAACGACGATCACATCGGCCTCACAGGGAAGGCCAAGTAGGCAGGGACGCGGGAGGAAGGCGGGAAGACCCGCAATCTGAAACCGAGACTGGAGGTAATCCACGTGAGTGGAATCACAACGAGCGCCGGCAGGGCGAGATCGCTACTGCGACTGGCGTTGATCGGGGCCGCGTCACTGGCCGGCACGCTCCTTTGGGCGGGCTCGGCCGATGCGGCTTTCCCAACGGGAAGCAACGGAAAGGTCATCTACGTCGTCAACGACGCCAGCTTCGACATCTGGACCATGAACGCCGACGGGTCCGGCAAGACGAATCTGACGCCCAACACGGACTCGACGGACGAGTACAACCCGGCCTTCTCGCCGGATGGCAAGAGGATCGTCTTCGCCAGCAACCGTCCGGACAGCACCGGGACCGACATCTGGGTGATGAACGCGGACGGTTCGAACCCGGTGAACCTGACGACTGGTGTCAGCGGCGCGCAGGAACTGCCGGCCTGGTCTCCCGACGGCAAGCAGATCGCGTACACGGACGAGAGCGTGGGCGGCGGCGACGTGTTCGTGATGAACACGGACGGCAGCGCGAAGACCAATCTCACGCCGGACAACGAGACCCAATGGGATTCCCAGCCGAATTACTCACCGGATGGCATGAAGATCGCGTTTACGCGCTGCCTCCCCGGGTCGCCCTGCACGATCTGGACGATGAACGCGGACGGTTCGGGCAAAGCCCAGCTGACCCAGGATCCCAATGACGTGGACAACTTCGCGCCGTCCTACTCGCCGGATGGCAAGCAGGTGGCGTACGTCTACGACACCGGTCCTGAGGACGTCGCCGTCGCTCCGGCAACGGGTGGCGCCGGGAGCGTGATCACCGCAGGGTTCACGCAGAACAGGATCGTGCACCCGGGCTGGTCGCCCGACGGCAAGCGGATTGCAATCAACGCCGGCACCAGCAGCAACAGCGACACCCAGGACGTGTGGTTGATCAATCCGGATGGCTCGAACCCGGTCGACCTCACGTCGGAGAACAACACCGTCGGCGATGTCCAGCCCGACTGGGAGTCGGTCTACAGCTGCCGCGGGAAGCGGGCGACGATCGTCGGCACGCTCGGCAACGACGCGCTGTTCGGCACGCCCAGCGCTGACGTGGTGGTCGGCTTCGACGGCTTCGACACCGTGAACGCCGGCGGCGGCAAGGACGTGGTCTGCGCCAACAACGGCGGCAGCAAGCTGACCGGAGCCGGAGGCAAGGACATCCTGGTCGGCGGCACCGGCAAGGACAAGCTGCTCGGCGGGAAGGCGAGCGACCTGCTGATCGGCAAGAAGGGCAAGGACGTCCTGAACGGCGGCGGCGGCACGGACAAGTGCAAGGGCGGCGCCGGCAAGGACAAGACGAAGGGCTGCGAGAAGGGCAAGGCGTAAGCCTCGCCTGACGAGCAGGCTTCGATTCAGCCGGCCGGCGGGGCGACCCGCCGGCCGGTCTCGTTTCGGGCCACCTTTATGCTCAGCCGCCCGTGAGCTTCTATGTCACAACCCCGATCTACTACGTCAACGGCGAGCCCCATCTCGGGCACGCCTACTCGAACATCGCCGCTGACATCCTGGCTCGCCATCACCGCCAGCGCGGCGAGGACGTCTTCTTCCTGACGGGCACCGACGAGCACGGCGAGCCCGTCGCCCAGCAAGCCGAGGCCGAGGGGGTCACTCCGCGCGAGCTCGGCGACCGTCTGGCGCCGCGGTTCAAGGCGATGGCGGCGAAGATCAACGCCTCGAACGACTTCTTCATCCGCACCACGGACGAGGGCCACATGGAGCGCGTGCAGGAGATCGTCCAGCGCGTCTACGACAACGGACACGTCTTCGAGGGGATGTACGAGGGCTGGTACTGCCCCCGCTGCGCCGACTTCAAGACGGAGTCCGAGCTGGGGCCGGACAACACCTGCCCGATCCACAAGATCCCGCTTACGCGCGAGAGCCAGAAGAACTGGTTCTTCGCGCTGTCCAAGTTCCAGAAGGACCTCGAGACGCTCTACGAGGAGCGCCCGGACTTCGTGATCCCGGAGTTCCGCCGCAACGAGGCGGTCGCCTTCATCAAGCAGGGGCTCCAGGACGTTTCGCTCTCCCGGCCCACCCTCAAGTGGGGCGTTCCGGTCCCCTGGGACACCGACCAGGTGATCTACGTCTGGTTCGACGCGCTGCTCAACTACTACACGGCCCTCGGCTACGGGACCGCCGAGGACGTGACTGGGAAGTTCTGGCCCCCCTTCCACATCCTCGCCAAGGACATCCTCAAGTTCCACGCCGTCTACTGGCCGGCGTTCCTGATGGCCGCCGAGATCGAGGTGCCGAAGCGGATGTTCATCCATGGCTACCTACTGATGGAGGGCCACAAGATGTCCAAGTCGCTCGGCAACGTGCTCGACGTGGACGAGGTGGTCGAGAAGTTCGGCTCCGACGCGCTGCGCTTCTACTGCACCCGCGAGGTTTCTTTTGGACAGGACGGACAGATCTCACCGGCCGGGTTCGAGAGCCGCTACGAGACCGAGCTCGCCGACCAGTACGGGAACCTCGCGAACCGCGTGCTCTCGATGATCGGTCGCTACCGCGACGGCACCGTGCCCGACGCCGAGGCCGAGGCGGAGCTCTCCGGCGACTTCGAGGGCGCCACCGATCGCGTGCGCGCGAAGCTCGACGACGCCGAGCTCACGCAGGCGCTCGAGGAGATCTGGAAGCTGGTCAGGCGTCTCAACCAGTACGTCGAGGAGACCAAGCCCTGGGAACTCGCCAAGCAGGAGCCCGACTCCGACGATCCGGCACGGGCGATGAAGTGCGCGCAGCTCGACTCGGTCCTCTACGGCCTGGCCGAGGGGCTCCGGGTGACCACGCTGCTGCTCCACGCCTACATGCCGGAGACCACCGGTCGCCTGCTCGAGGCGCTCGGCGAATCCGAACGCGGACTGGCCGACTTCGGCTCCCGCGGCGGGGGCCAGCCGCTCGGGGAGCTCGCGCCGCTCTTCCCGAAGCTCGCGCCCGCCTGATGCCGGCGGCCCTGGCGGTCCGCGGCCTCGCGAAGAGGTACGGCAGGACGGACGCGCTGCGCGGCGTCGACTTCGAGGTCGAGCCCGGTCAGATGGTCGGGCTGCTGGGGCCGAACGGAGCGGGCAAGTCCACGCTCACGAAGATCGCCTGCGGCCTGGTCCGGCCGACTTCCGGGGAGGCCGAGGTGATGGGACATCCGGCGGGGTCGACTCCTGCCCGCCGGATCACGGGCTACCTGGCCGAGCTCTTCCGCTTTCCGAGCTGGGCGACGGCCGACGAGCTGCTCGCGCTCCATCAGAAGCTGTCCGGCTCGCCCGGGGGCGAGACCGAGCGGGCGGAGCTGCTCGACCTGGTCGGGCTTCCCGAGGCCGCCGACACGCGCGTCGGAGCGATGTCGAAGGGGATGCAACAGCGGCTCGGGCTCGCGCAGGCGCTGGTGGGCTCGCCGAGGCTGCTCCTCCTGGACGAGCCGACCAGCGCGCTCGATCCCGCTGGGCGCCGGATCGTCCGTCAGGTCCTGATCAGGCTGCGAGAGCAGGGGGTCTCGGCGTTGATCAACTCCCATCTGCTCACCGAGGTGGAACGGACCTGCGATCGGGTGACGATCCTGTCGAAGGGGCAGGTCGTGGCGGCGGGCACCCCGGCCGAGCTCACGCATCCGGGCGGCGTTGAGGTGATCACGGCGAACGGGACACGCCGCTTCGCACAGGCTTCGCGGGAGGAGATTCCGGGGATCGTCTCGGAGCTGATCGCCGCCGGGGAGCGGATCTACGAGGTGCGTCCGCTGGGCAGCACACTCGAGGACGCCTACCTTGAGGTGCTGGGGGAGGCGAGCGAGTGAGCGCGGCTCAGCCGGACTCCCGCGAGGCCGTGCTGACGGTGATCGGCTACGCCATCCGGGAGAGCGTCCGCCGCCGCGTGCTGGCCGTGGTCTTCATCCTCACCGTGGGCTTCTTGGCGCTCTATGCGCTCGGCGTCCACTTCGCCTTCAGGGACACCCAGGGCTTCGCCGGCTTTGACGTGATCGACACCAAGGCCTTCACCGGGGCCACGCTGCTTGGCCTGGCGATGTTCGCCACGCTCTTCCTCGGGGCGGTGGTGGCGGTGTTTCTCACCATGGGCGTCGTCCGCGGCGACGCCGAGACCGGGCTCCTGCAGCCCCTGGTGGTGCGGCCGCTCGGCCGGCGCACCATGCTCCTGGCGCGCTTCGCCGGTGCTGCGGCCTTCGCCGGGGCATATGGGCTGGTCGTCTACCTCTGCGCGCTGGTGATCACCGCCGCGATCGGGGGTTGGTGGCCGGACCACGTGCTGACTCCAGGGCTCGGGCTGGCGGCGGGCCTCGTGATCGTTGCGGCGATGTCCCTGCTCGCCTCGGTCTTTCTCACCTCCACGGCGCAGGGCATCGCGATCCTGATGGTCTTCGGGGCGGGCTTGACGGCCGGTCTCCTGGGCCAGATCGGCGACGCGATCGATTCCGACTCGCTCAGCGACATCGCGAAGGTGGCCTCCTGGATCCTGCCCTTCGAGGCCCTCTATCAGGGCGGCCTGCACGCGCTCACCTCGGACACGACCGGTTTGACCGGCACAGCGATCAGCCTGGGCCCCTTCGGCGGCCCGCAGAGCGCCGGTCCCGGGCTGGTGCTGTGGTCCGTTCTCTACCTCGCCGCGACCCTCGCGATCGCCTCGTTCTTCTTCGCCGCTCGGGATCTTTAGGAGCTCCACGGCCCGTGCTAGGGTCGGGTTGCCAGGTAAGCAACGAGCTTGAAAGGGAGGATCGGATGAGCAGGACCGCAGGGAAGCGCACCGCGATCGCCGCGTTCGCGGTGACGGCGGCACTGCTGGTGCCGGCTTCGCAGGCGGCGGCGTCCGGGGCCGAGATCGCGAGCGCCGGCCACGGCCCGGTCGCGACGAAGTCGGGGGCGATCGTCAACTGGGTATCCGGTTTCAAGCTTCGGGTGACCAAGAAGATTCAGCCACTCGCCTCCTGCGCCGTCACCTGCAACGTCACCGGGAACGGCACGCTGAAGGGGCTCGGGGGCAAGGCCCACTTCTCCGACTCGGGCACGTTCGCCGCTGGTCAGCTCTTCGGGCTCTACGTGACGGTCAAGGGAGCCCTGCTCAAGCTGATGAAGAAGTACCCGGGCCGGTTCCGCCTCACCGAGACCCTGGTCGCCACGGATCCCACGACGGGTGCCGTGGACCAGATCAGCAGGACGTTCAGGTTCAAGCGCTAGACGCGGCTGGTCGATACCGGGCCTGATGGTGACTCGAGCACTGAGGCTGGCGACCGCCGCGGTCTGCGCGGCGGCCATGCTCGGCATCGCGGTGGGGCCGGCGAGCGCAAAGGAGCAGCGCGCCCACACCAGCGTGATCGGCGGCCGGGCCGCGAGCCTGACGGACTGGGGCTTCACCGCCGCGGTGGTTTCGCCGAACACCCTCTGCACCGGGATCGTGCTCTCTCCCACGAAGGTGCTGACCACGGCCCACTGCGTGGTCAGCCTGCCGTCGATGGTGGTCCGCACGAACACGACCAGCGCGTTCACCGGCGGCCTGGCCTCGGGCGTCGCCTCGGCGGCGATCGCGCCCGGCTGGGCGCACAGCTTCCAGAACGACCTCGCCGTGCTCACCCTGACTGCTCCCACCACCGCGCCGCCGATCCAGCTCGCGGATGCGGCGGAGGACGCCGCCTACACGCGGGTCGGCGCGCCGCTGCAGATCGCCGGCTTCGGCAACCGCAATCCGATCCTCGGCAAGCAGAAGATCGGCCTGCTGACCGCCACCGACGTGCGCGTGAAGCCCTGCCCGCTGCCTTCCTGGGCGATCTGCGACTCGGGCGGCCGGGCGGGCGCGGTGCTCCGGAAGCTCAAGGGCCACACCATCAAGCGTAAGGTCAAGAAGGCGGTCTGCTCCGGCGATAGCGGCGGGCCGCTGGTGGCGAGGACCCCGAACGGCGCGCGCCTGATCGGCATCGCCGAGGCGAGCTCCGGTCCCCGCAAGCCCAACCCCTTCTTCTTCGTGATCTGCGGGCTGAAGGGATTCCCCTCACTGCACAACCGGGCGGCGAGCTACCTGGACTTCATCCAGGGGAATCTGCCGTAGCCCGAGGGCTTAGTCTCGCCCGCGTGGTCGACACCCACGCGCATCTGGGTCTCTGCGAGCCCAGCGAGGAGAAATTGGTCGACGCCGCGCGCGCCGGCGGCGTTCGCCGCATCTTGACCGTCGGGCTCGGCGAGGACTCGAACCCGGACGCGGTCGCCTCGGCCGAGGCCCACGAGGGCGTCTTCGCGTCGGTCGGCCGGCATCCGAACGGGGCGGGCGGATTCGCACAGGGGGCCGCCGAGGCGATCGAGCAGCTCTGCGAGCAGCCGGGCGTCGTGGCGGTCGGCGAGACGGGTCTCGACTTCTACCGCGACCGCTCGGACCCGGAGGACCAGAGGCGCGCCTTTGCGGCGCAGATCGAGATCGCATCCCGAACCGACAAGGCGCTGGTGATCCACCTGCGCGACAAGGACGGCTCGGAGGAAGCGTTCTCCGAGGCCTTCGCGACGCTGGAGGAGCGAGCCCAGGGCGTGAGGGTGATCCTCCACTGCTTCTCCGCGGGCCCAAGGTGGGCCGAGCGGGCGGCGGAGCGAGGCTGGTACTGCTCGTTCGCCGGCAACCTGACCTACCCGAAGGCGGAGTCGATTCGCGAGGCCGCCGCGATCGTGCCCGAGGACCGGCTGCTCGTGGAGACCGATTCGCCCTTCCTGGCGCCCCAGCCGGTGCGAGGGAAGCCGAACCAGCCCGCGAACGTGGTGATGACGGCCGAGCGCCTCGCCGAGGTCCGCGGAGTCCCGTACGGTGCTCTCGAGCGCATCGTGGAGGCGAACGCCGCAAGGGTCTTCGGCTGGTCATGACCGGCGCCGCCAGGCCGCCGGCGGGCTCCCCCCGCCGGCTCGGCCAGAACTTCCTCGCCGATCCCAATCTGCTGGACGTGATCGTCCGCGACGCCGAGCTCGCGCCGTCGGATGTCGTGCTCGAGGTCGGCGGCGGGGGCGGGGCGCTGACCGAGCGGCTCTCACCGTCGGTCGAACGGGTGCATGTGATCGAGATCGATCAGCGCCTGCGCGATCAGCTCCGCCCGCTCGCGCAGGAGGCCGGGAACGTCTCGGTCGTCTGGGGCGACGCGATGAAGGTTGTGCTCGGGGATCTCCACCCCAAGCCGAACAAGCTCGTCGCGAACCTGCCGTACTCGATCGCCACCCCGATCCTGCTGCGGTCGATCGCCGAGCTGCCATCGGTCGAGCTCTGGGTGGTGATGGTGCAGCGCGAGATCGCCGACCGGCTGATGGCCAAGCCCGGGACGAAGGAGTACGCCGCGCCGAGCGTGCTCGTGCAGCTCGCCTGCGAGGTGACAATGCTCCGGGCGGTCGACCCCGCGGTCTTCGTGCCGCGTCCGCGGGTCGGGTCGGCGCTGCTGCGCCTGCGCCGCGTTGCTCCGGGCGCCTCCGAGGACCTAGCCGCCCTGGTGCGCCTGGCCTTCGCCCACCGGCGCAAGTCGCTGGCGCGCTCGCTCGAGCTCTCCCGGGCGGGCAGCCTGGAGCCGGCGCGCCGGGCGCTGGCGTCGATCGGCAAGCCGGAGGACGCGCGGGCTGAGACGCTCTCGCCGGAGGAGTTCCAGCGGTTCGCCGAGGCGCTGTCGAACGACGACGGCGGGGGGTCGTGAACGTCGTCGAGCTGCCGGGGACGATGCTCGCCCCGGCCAAGCTCAACCTCTGTCTGTACGTGGGACCGCGGCGGGATGACGGCCTGCACGAGATCCGCTCCCTCTTCGAGCCGCTTGAGCTGGCAGACGAGCTGAAGGTGACGGAGGCCGAGCGGGACGAGGTGGTGGTTGAGGGGATCGAGGGCCCGGATCTGACCGCCCAGGCGCTCGCCGCGCTGCGGGACAACGGCTGGAGCGGGCCGCCGCTGCGGATCGAGGTGACCAAGCGGGTCCCCGTTGCCGCCGGCCTGGGCGGCGGCAGCGCCGACGCGGCGGCGGTCCTGCGGCTCGCGCGCGGGGAGGTGGAGGGGCTGCGCTCGATCGCGGCCGCGATCGGCGCCGACGTCCCGTCGCAACTTCAGCCGCGCCCCTGTCTGGTCGCGGGGGCGGGCGAGGTGATCGAGCCCGCCTCGCCGCCGGCCGATCACGGGGTGGTGCTGATCCCCCAGGCGAAGGGGCTGTCCACGGCGGAGGTGTACGCGGAGGCGGACCGGCTTGGCACGCCGCGCGGCGAGAACGAGCTCGAGGCGATCCGGCGGCGCCTGCGCGATGCCGTGGATGAGGGCGGCTCGCCGCTCTCCTATCGCGCGAACCTCGTGAATGACCTCCAGCCGGCGGCGATCTCGCTGCGCCCCGAGATCGAGGAGGCGCTCGGCGCGCTGGTGGAGGCGGGGGCGCCGCACGCGATGGTGACCGGCTCGGGGCCGACGGCGGTCGGGCTGTATTCCTCGCTCGACGAGGCCAACGCGGCGGCGGAATCGCTCCGCAAGCGGTTCCCGGCGGTAATCGCGACGGCGCCGCTGACGACGTGACCTGGGCCCGGGAGAACCACAAGTGGGTCCTGCGGGGGCTGGTCCTCGCCGCGATCGTCCTCTTCCTCGTCTTCCGTGACCAGCTTCCGGGCCTCGACCTCGACAAGCTGATCGAGGACCTCTCGCAGGGCCTCGGGGCGTGGACCTACCTGCTGGTCGGCGGGCTGGCCTTCCTCGAGACCGGAGCGTTCGTCGGGCTCGTCGCACCGGGCGAGTTCACCGTGATGCTCGGCGGCGCGGTGGCCTCCCAGGGCGACATCTCGCTGCCGCTGATCCTCGGCATCACCTGGCTCGGCGCCTTCCTTGGGGACTCCGTGAGCTTCCTGCTCGGCGCGAAGCTGGGCCGCGAGTTCCTGGTGAAGCACGGCGAGCGCTTCCGGATCAGCGGTGAGCGGCTCGCGAAGGTCGAGGGTTACTTCAGCCGCTACGGGGGCCGGACGATCCTGATCGGGAGGTTCATCGGGCTGGTTCGGGCACTCGCGCCCTTCATCGCGGGCAGCAGCAAGATGCGGTACAGCGCCTTCGCACCGTTCAGCATCCTCGGGACCGGCCTCTGGTCGACCGGTCTCATCCTCGCCGGCTACTTCGCGGCCGAGAGCCTCGACACGGTTACCAAGACGATCGGCAAGGGCCTGCTGGTCTTCGGCATCGTCGTCGGGGTCATCGTCGGGCTGGTGGGGGCGTTCCGCTTCCTGCGCGAGCCGGAGAACCGGGGGAAGCTCGCGGCGGAGATGGAGAAGAGGCGGGTGCTGCGGCCGGTGCTCGCCCTGGCGCGGCGCCTGCGGCCGCAACTCGCCTTCATGTGGAGGCGGCTGACGCCGGGTGGCGGGCTCGGCCTCGAGTTCACGTCGGTGCTTGCGGCACTTGCGGTCGGACTGTTCGTTCTGATCGCGTACTGGTCGGTGGTCGACGGCGATCCGGGGCCCACCGCCGTAGATCAGACCGCTCTCGACGTCGCCCAAGGCCTGCAGGCCGTCTGGCTCGTGGACGTCACGAAGGTAATCACTTGGCTCGGCTCCGGCTGGGTGACCATCCCCCTTGCCGTGGCGGCGGCGATCGCGCTCGCGATCCGGCGGCGGTGGGCCGAGTTCTGGGTGCTCGTCGTGGGTTACACGCTGACGGTCCTATTCGTCCCCGAGATCAAGGCCTGGACCGATCGGCCGCGGCCGCCCGATCCGCTGATTTCGGTCGGCGGGTCGGCCTTCCCCAGCGGTCACGCCGCCCAGGCGACGCTCTACGCCTGGCTCGCGACCACGCTCGCCTTCCGGCTGGTCCCGGGGATCACACGCCGCAGCCTGGTGATCGCGGCAGGCATCGCGCTGACGGTTTTGATCGGCCTGACCCGCGTCTACCTGCGGGTCCATTGGCTCAGCGACGTGACCGCAGGGTGGGCGCTGGGGCTCTCCTGCTTCGCGACGGTCGCGGCCGTCGTGCTCGTGATCGGCTACATCCGCGACAATCCGGCGCGTCATGAACGGGCTGATCAGCTCCGCCCTGGCGCCAGTGCTGGCGCTGGGGACTGAGTACTACCTCTTCGCGGGCGCAGCGCTGCTGTCGGTGATCGCCTTCGTCTGGCTGATCCTGACGCCGGCGCTGGGCGCCTATGGCCGCGCCTGGGAGAAGGCGGTCGCCGGCTTCCTGTCGCTGTTCGTGCTGGCGGCACTGGTGCTGGTGGGGCTCGTGATCGGCGTGGTGATCTTCCTCAACTGGGACTCCATTCACGACTGGTTGTAGGGCCGCACCTACCATGTGCGGATGAACGCGAAGGGGACCTCTCAATCGCAGCGACATGCCGACCCCGGCAGCCTCGAGGAGCTCTCGGCGGCGATCGAGTCGGGCGCCGGGATGCCCGCCGTGGCCCGGGCCGCGGGCCGGGCGCTGGGCGCAAGCGTCGCGCTGATCGACCGCGCGAGCAACGTGCTCGCCGTCGCAGCGGCCTCGCCTGACGAGGAGCGAAAGCTGCTCGCCGGAGGGACCGGGGTGGAGACGGTCGAGCTGCGGGTCGCGGACAACGCCGTCGGCGAGCTGCGCTGGCGGCCGCGCGAGGAGGATCAGCCGGACGCCGCACTGCTGCGGATGGTCGGGACGCTGCTGGGCCTGGAGCTGGAGCGCTCCCGCTCGCCGGAGTGGGCGACCGAGGAGGCGGCGGGCGACTTCGTCAGGGCGCTCCTCCGCCGCGAGATCACCGATCGAGGCGACATCTCGGCGCGCGCGGCGGAGCTGGGCACCGACCTCTCCGACGGCGCCGGCGTGCTGATCGCCCGAGCGGTGCCGCACGTCGCGCAGAGCGGCGAGTGGCGGGCTCGGGTGCTGGCGATTGCACTGCGGGCGGTTCGGGCGGTGAGTCGCGGGGCGCTCGCAGCCGATGGCGAGAACGACGGTGAGCTGGCGGAGGTGGTCGCGGTGGTGCCCGTCGGCGAGGATCACGGGCTCGCGCGGGCAGCGGAGACGCTCGCGAACGAGCTCGACGCCGGCCTGACCGGTTTCACCCTGACCGTCTCGCGCAGCCGGGTCGCCTCGGACCCGGTCGACCTCTACCGCGCCGGTCAGGAGGCCCTGCTCGCCGCGAACGTCGGGGTCGCCGAGGGCGCCACGCTGCTCGCCTTCGAGGACACGGGCGCCTACCGGCTTCTGCTGCCGGCGATGAGCGAGGACCCCGCCGAGCTCGAGCGCTTCTACTCGGAGACCGTCGAGCCGCTGGTCGCCTACGACGAGCAGTACGAGACCGAGCTGGTCACGACCGTCGAGACCTATCTCGACAACGACGGAAACGTGGCCCAGACCGCGCAGCAGCTGTTCACGCACCGCCACACGATCCGCTACCGGCTCGAGCGCGCCCGCGAGCTCTGCGGGCACGACGTGACCTCCACCGAAGGGCGCGAGAAGCTCGGGCTGGGGCTGAAGGCGATGCGGGTGCTGGGCATCGCCTCGCCGGCTGGACCGGCGCGGGAGCCGGGCACCGAGGCCGGCAAGGTCCCACCCGCTGAGAACGACTAACCGGTCTGAGCGGCGAGCAGCTCGCTGAGCACCGCGGTCCGTTCGCGGTCGCCCGTGGCGCGGTCGTCCGCGACCACGTGGCT